>NZ_CANLUG010000003.1:0-535551 GCF_947494225.1 uncultured Psychroserpens sp. | reverse complement strand
TGGTCTATTGCATATATATTCTATAAATTCAATAAATGTTGGTTCTTTTTTCACGGTTATTTAATTGTGCCTAACGTGTTATATGAGGATAAATATACACGTTTTTGGGTGTTATTTTCCCATAATCGGGAAGTTTTGTTCCTGTTTGCAGGTTGTGATCGTGCGAATTAAATCATAGTTTTTTAAAACAAATGATGTACTATAGCTATTGCTATTTTGCCTTTTCTTTAAGCTGTGTTTTGTTTGATAGAATTAAAATACCACCAACAATAAATCCACTTATTAAGCCACCAAAATGTGCCGCATTATCGATACCACCAAAAAAGCCAAACACTAAACTTATACCTGCATAAAGCCCTAATAAGATCCAATTGAAACTAAGCATATGTTTCGGATAAATTTTAAATAACGTAAACGCCAGGATAAGACCATACAGCCCGAAAATTGCTCCAGACGCTCCAACACTAATCGTATGTTCGTGCCAATAGATACTGGCAAGACTTGCTAGTAATCCGCAAATCATATAAATGACCATCAATTTTACAGCGCCTAGCACTTTTTCTAACAAATGACTGGCAAGACCAAGGCCAAGCAAGTTCATAAATAAATGCATGATTCCGCCATGGATAAACATTGATGTGAATAACCTCCAATAGTCTCCATTTAAAACTTCAAATCGCCTATGTCCTCCAATCTCAAGAAGCTCCTTTGGTGTTGGAGACATTATATTAAGTCCGTAACCTACCATAATTAAAAAGACCACAATATTAATGAGTAAGAGAATAGCAGTAGTTTTATATTCTCCTAAGGGGTTTAAGAGGTTTAGAATATCTTTTAGATCGTCTTCTTGTAGTGGTTTCTTTTTCTTAAAATTGTTTAATTCCTTGTCGTCAATTTTTGGAAATAGAACTAGAATCAATACAATGAAGGCGCCAATGCCAAAAGAACCAAAAATCCAAAGGAATGCATGCTGTCCAAGCCTTTCTTCAAAGCGGTCTTTTTTGGGCACAAGGACAATGTGTTCGCTTTTTTCAAAATCGGGATTTTTCTGCTCAATAGCCTCCAAATAACCATCTCTATCATCTGAATATCCTAGCTTTTCAAAGTATGTAACCTCCTGAAAATTATAAGTATTAAATGCGTCCTCAGATAGCGTTAAGAAGTTTCTGTATTCCGAATCTTTTTTCTGGTCACTTATTCTATTGTTTACTTTTTTATTGTACTCAACGCCATACCAAACCGCCGTCGTACTTTCAAATGGGCAGGCGAGGTACAGGTAAAAGTTTAAGTCTTCGTTATTTCGACCAGAACTACGTGATGTTATATATGGGAGGCTAGAATTAAAATCAACTTTGAAGGTCTCTATTTTGAAGTATTTTTCTTTTTTTAATGCTTTTACTTCTGAAACGGAGCCGACTTCGATTAAGTCGAACGTGTTTTTTTCAAGATAGTTTTGACTCATTACCATTGGAACAACCATAGCCATTACCATGACAAGTTGATATATAAAATGACCGCTACCATTTTTACCTTGAAGATTTAAAACTCGTAGTCGTCTTCGAAGCCAAATAAGAACAGAAACCCAAGGAAGTGCAATAGGAATCCAAAGATTTAGCACATCGTCTTTTAGTGGTAAAACACCAAGTTTAAGGTCTAGAGTCCAGCGAAAAATGTTATAAAAAAGTACAGTGCCTATAGCTGCCAATAGAAAAGGGATAAAGACTACTGTAAGTTTTGTTTTGATGGTATCCAATACGTTAAGGGCTTGGTTATTTAGGTTTTAATATTGAATGTCTCTAATTGTCTTCTATCGTTTTTTTTAGATTAGAAAGGTTGGTTTCTTCCTGTGTTTTCATAGAACTCCCCATTAAGGCAACCATAGATTTTGAAATTATTCCGTTTCCTCTACATGTTGTATTCGACTTAATTTTTGTTTTGCCATCTACAGAGGTCATTGTAAGGTTATAATCCATATCCATAAAATCTGAAGTAAATAACATCGATATAGATTCGTTAGGAACAATTTCTGTAATGGTTTCTCTAATCGTCATTTCTTGTCCGTCACTAATAAAATAAATATCAGATACGGCTCCAACTGTTCCAGGAGTACCGCTTATGTGTTCTGTTTTTTGAAATCCCATTAACCACTTTGCCATGTTCTTATCATCTTGGCTAACAGCCCAAGATTCGGCTAATGGTTTATCTGCTATGACTTCACATTCATAGGTTACTTCTGATTTGACTAGACCTAAAAGAAAAAATCCGATGACTAGAATGGCTAAAATTCCGAGGATGTACTTTAAATACTTCATGGTTTTGATATATTAAGTTAATTGATATCTATTTATGTCGTGTCTCAGTTTTAAAATAGAACACGATCTATGTCACTAGTTGTTCTTCAGCAGCAATCTCATCATAATATCGGTTTGCTCGTCATTACCTAATTTGAAAATATGTTTGTCAAATTTTACAAATCCATTTTTCTCATAAAACCGAATAGCCCTTGGGTTGTCTTCCCAAACGCCTAACCAAATATAATCAACTTTTTGTTGCTTTGCGAGTTCTATGGCTTTTTGGTAGAGTAGTTGCCCTACCTTTTTGCCATGAAATTCTTTTAAAACATAAATCCGCTCGATTTCAAGTGCATTCTCACCACTAATTTCTGTTTGCGACTTACCAAAATTAATTTTTAAATAACCTATGTTTTGATGTTCGAGTTCAGCAAAATAAAATTCAGAATTTTTATCGTTGAGCTCAGTTTCAAGTACCTCTTTTGAGAACTTATGCTTCAAATAATCGTTCATATTGGCTTCACTGTTACCAGAGGAAAAGGTCTCGGCAAAAGTCTGTTTTCCAATATTTTGTAATTGGTCAATATCACTTAGAGTAATTTTTCTAATGTTGATGTCATTCACTTTTATGAAGGTTTTGTTTTAACCTATCTAGCCAATCTACAGCCATAGGCTTTATTTCTGTTTACACCATGCCATCCTCCATAAGGTCTATAGGCGATTGGGCTAAAAGGATTAAACTCATGATATGCTCTATTATATCCATAAAAACCGCCACCACGGAAACCAACGCCACCAGCATCAGCATCTCCAGTAGGCCAATCGGTATTTGTTGCAAGCCCATTACTTCCTAGTTTTCCGTCGCCATACGACCCTGTATACAGTCTTCCAACAGGATGTCCTATACTTACAACTCTTTCCCACATACTTCCTGATAAATCCATTACCCAATAATAAGACGCACCAAAATAGGCGAGGTTATCATCAGATAGCATATCTTCTTCCCAACCGTTGTTCATTTGTAAAACACCGTTAGCATCGGGCATTCTTTGCATTAAATATTTGTTATTTGTCCCCCAAGGAAACTCACCTGCTATTGGTTTTCTATTTCCTCTGGAGGCTTTAGTAAATTCGAATTCTGTCATTGGACGTAGACCAGACCAATCGGCAAGTGTCATGGCATCTTCCCAACCCAAAAACTTACAAGGCTTATTTTCATAAGGTGTTTGAAATTTCTGTTCAATGAATGTTATGGATCCTCCATCGCGTTCATAGTTTTCTTCTTTCGTAATATTTCTTAGGTCTTGCCAATCATTAGGGAGTGTATTTAAAAATGTAGCATATAGTCCTTCCGTGATTTCATATTTCATAAGATAAAAGGCGTCAACCCCTTTAGGGAACCCTGCGGGTACAACACCTGTTTGGTCACCCTCATAACCTTCTTTTTTTTGATAAAAAAGATCAGCATCCATTCCTATTTTTAACTCGGATGTTTCCGATTTTAAACGACATAATGAAACCGTGTTTTTATGGCTTGTAGGTTGGTATAAACTACCATAATTTTGGGCAGATGGATCAGGATCGCCTAGCACAAAGTCCTGTTTCGGAATGTTAACCATTTCAATTCCAAATACTCGGAAAGCAGCATTACGATTATTTATAGATTCGAAGTTTTGATGATTTAAAGTAATTTTTATTGTGACATTAATATTGCCTCTAAATGCCGACTTAGGAAAAACAAAAAGCCCAACCGAATCTGGAGCTGTCTCAAAACCTAAATCTACAGGAACATCTGAGAAGTCGGCAACTTTTGAATGTCCATCTCCTAATACATTTATATGATACGCCTGACCATTTGCAGGTATCGATTTGAAAAATAACCAAACCGCATCATGATTTTTGTTAGTATGCCAAGAATTGTCCCAACTGAGGTTAAAAACAGCAGTTGCTTTTCCGTTTTCAAGATAAAGAACAGGAGTTGAAAGTTTAAGATTATCTGAATACCCAACTAAAGTACTACATAGTAAAACCAAAAAAAGAAAATATGTTTTCATAATATTAAGTATTATAAAGATTGCTTGTTGTCGTTTTTTAATCGGTTTCTATGCTAAGTTTTACATGTTCATCGAAACCAAAAACATCAATCATAACTCTAGAGGTTAGCTCTATAGCTAAATCGATGTCATTATTTATGCGTTTGCTAAACGTACTTAAGGAACCATTCTCAGCCGTTTCTGTTTCGTCTGTGTATGTAGGCGACGTTTCATGAATGATGTCGTACGTTTTTAATATGTTCTTTGCGTTTTCTAGTTGCGTTTTACTGAGTTGATCTGATGGTAAATCGAATAATAACTCTTCGTTTTTATTTCCTGCAAACTGAACAAATTTCCCAGAATTTGGCTCTTCAAAAATCACAAAAGTATAAGGGCCTTCTTTTTCCATCATCTTTACCAATTCTGCTCTTATTCTATCATCTTTAAGTTTGGCTGTCCCTTGATATTCCCTATGTTTTTTAGATTGCGAGCATGAAAAAAGGCCTATAGAGAATAAGGTTAGAATAATTATGTTTTTCATTTTAATGGTATACAATATGTTAAAGTTTCGTATTGAGATTTAATCTCGAAACAAGTTAACAAAAGAAAATGAGCTAAAGGGCAATCGATTAGATTTTGTATTATCGAAGTTTGCTTATTTCATGCTCAAGTGCATGCCAAATAAGAAGTTGAAAAGTGTTGTTATAGTTCTAGTCTATCCTAATAAATTCTTTAACCATAGGCGTATCATCAACGCCTTTAATCTCAGAACTCATAACGTACGAGGAGTCTGTAGTTTTTATAATCTTCGAAACTAAAATAAAATCGGAAATAGGATAATTATTGGTGTTCTCTAAAATGTCTTTTAGACTAAGTTCTAACGTACAATCACTAGTCCATACTGCATTTAATTCTACTTTGATGCCTAACTTTGGAAGGTATTCTATTTGTGTTGAATCGTTTCGGGTAATGTAATTCGTGCCAGTTTGGTCATCTTCCATTTTAAATTTCCCTGTTTTAAAATCTTTACATTCAGTTGGTACTGAAGCTCCAAAAAGACAAGTTACTAGAAAAACAATCAGTATGTGTATCTTCATTTTAATTGTGTTTATGTTGGGTTGGTATGTTATTTAAAACGGTAAAGGAGTAAGGTAGTAAAAAGACACGAATCTCTTAAGTGAATTTAGAAGTTTTTCCAGCTAAGGTTAATCAAAAACAAGCATGTGACCGTATTATTGTTGGCGTCTATTTCTATTTAGGTGTTTAGTAATGGCCTCATTTAATTCCTGATAATTTGTTTGTATTAACCAATGTCCAGCATCTAATTCGATAAACTCGTAATCACTTCTCATATATTGATGGCTTTCATCGACAGAAAAGGAGCCTATCGCAAGGTCTTTATTTCCCCAAATAAATAAGGTTGGAACCTCAATATCTCCAAGTATTTGCTTTTTTGCTGCTGTCTTTAATAATTTATAATTACCACGATAATAATTTAACGCAGCGGTAAGTTGTTTTGGATTCCGGAATACGCTCAAATAATCGTCTATTTCGTCTGATTTGCTATGTTTCCAGAGTTTTTTAAATACTTTAAAGTCATGTTTTCTAATTTGTATTTCAGGAAGAAATGGCAACTGGAAGTTCTTTATATATTGGCTCATTTTAATTTGTTCTGGATCTACAACAATTGCCTTACCGAATGCTTGAAGGTGAGGTACAGAGATTCCTGTCCAACTTAAAATGTTGTCTTGATAGTCATGTACCAGTTTCCAGCCAATAGCCGCTCCCCAATCATGGCCAACAAGATGAAACTTCGATGTGTTTAGATATCTAGAAATGTTCAAAACGTCTTTAGATAATTGGTCTAAACTGTAGTGCTTTTTTCCTTTAGGGCATGCATTTTTACTATATCCTCTTAAATTGGGTGCAACACAATAAAATCCTTTTTCAGAAAAGCTCGACATGAGTTGCTTCCACATGTATGACGTTTCAGGAAAGCCATGTAATAATATCACGAGTTCGTTGTCTTTATTACCATCGGTTCGACAATCGAATATTAAATCATTAATCTTAATTTGAATGGTTTCTTGCATGACTTAGTATTTGGGCTTGTGTTTTTGTGAATTGCCTAGAACTAAGTTAGTAAAAAGAAAATGAACCACAGGAATCCTGTATCTGGGTTTTGGGTATGCCGAAACTAGTTCTTGCTAGTTATTTGCTGTATGCGATTTTTTAGTAATTCTTTTTTCAAAAGCAAACTTTACGATACGGATTAAAATAAGCAGAATAGCTACTACAGAAGAGAACCAGGCTGTATTATAAACGCCAGAATAAAAATCATCGATTGGAATAAAATCTGAAAATGCGGTTCCTAAAATAATGCTTGCTAAAAAACATCTAATTACTGTTTTAAACCAACTTGGTTTGGTGGTGATTTCATAAATTCCTATAATCAAAACAAATAAAAATAAGGAGTCATAGGTTATCACTATATGGACAATACCATCGAGGACTGGATTTTCTTTTCGCCATTCCTCAAGTTTATAATGTTCTTTTAGAGATAGCAGTAATTGAATACTGATTAAAATTATAGAAAAAAGAGGTTTATAGAATTTCATTCTTCGTTTTTTGATTCAGATTTGAACTATTTATATTCGCAATGTCTAGTACTATTTAGTTCTTAATCGAAAAAGAATATCCATAATCTCGATATTTGGGGCTTCAATAATTTCATAAGCCCCAGGAATACTTTTTGCTAAATCTGACTTTAGATAAGCATTGAGCGATTCTTGTGATTCCCATACGTAGATGCCACCATATTCTTGAGGTTGACCCGTTTTTACGTAATACTTTTGGACAAGACCAGGAATAACCTCGAATTGAGGTTCTCGTTTTTTCGCTCTATTTAATAATTCGTCTTCTGAAAGTTTAGACTTTAATTTGATAATCTGTAGAATCATGACGTTTCGTTTATTTAGTTTTTTTATAATTATCTATGGGAAATCCTGTTATTGTTTTCATTTCCACCCATTTTTATTAGGACAGTCGTTATAACGCATTTTTACAAACCAATATCTGCTTGTCAGAATGATCATTGAATGGGGCTTCTTCAAAATTTCCGAATTTATTAATAACCTCAAACCCTTGATGTTCTAGGTATGAATCTAATTCTTGCGGGAAAAACAATCTCATATCTAAGTTTTGAATCGAATCAAACTTGCCATTTATAAAATAATGCCATTCTATACGATTAATTTGAGTAGCACTCTCATAGCGCATAGTTTGTTTTATCAGAATGTTCCTTCCGTCTTTGGCGGTGTATTTAGAAATTTCTTTTTGTTCCTTTTCAGCTTCAACAATAAACTGGATGTTCGGATTAAAACAATCTAATAGAAATAAACCGTCTGCTTTGAGATGCTTTTTAACAACATTAAGCGCTTTAAATAGATCATCATTTTCATAGAGATGATGAATTGAATTAAACGGAATAAAAATGAGATCGTATGTTTCTGATAGATCTAAGGTTCTAATATCGGCTTCAATAAATTCAATTTCTAACCCTTCTTTAGAGGCCTTTGTCTTTGCTTTATTAAGCATAGAAGCCGTGTAATCTACTCCAGTAATATGATGTCCTGCCTTTGCAATAGGCAGTGTGAGCCTACCAGTGCCACAACAAAGCTCAAGGATTCGACCATTTGTTTTTTTGGATATCCATCGTTTGTAAAATTGCAAATCTGACAGATTGGTATTCATCCCATCATAAATATTTGCATCATAAATTAAATCTCCAACTTTATAATCGTTATTCATTTTGTGCTTCAATTCGTTAATTAAAAATTAGTGCTCTTGCGCAAACACCTGATAATGCGTGACTTTTTCTGGAAAATCAATAAGGTAATTTTTGTCTTCTGGATAGTATTTTGCTCTTTCGAAATCGTCTCCAGCGAAATTTTTTATCACTTCCATATTTTTCCAAAATGTCAATAATTCGAAATAAGCAAAGTCATTATCTGTTCGTTTAAGAAATATGAGTTTAATAAAACCATTAGTTTTTTTGTAATCAGGTATTGCCCTAGATTTCATAAACGCTGTATACGCTTCTAAATGTTTAAGCTGAGTTTTTCCTTTCCAGATTCGTGCTATCATATCAGTTAGGTTTTTCCGACTAACGTATCCGTTTACGGATATTTACGCTCTCCAGAAACTAAGTTAGTAAAAGAAAACGAGGAAGAAGGCATCTATTTGACTTAGCTAACATCATTTACTGGATTCGTGTTACAACTGTTAGACTCTATTATTGAAGTCTACGTGATTACTCAATGTTCTACTTTGTGTTTGCTTCGGTTTCTAAATGGGTCAATTTATAATTTGTACTGTAACATACTTTATCTTGCTCCCCAAACTGTTCTAAAAATCTTTATCATTTTGATTTTAAAACAGATAAGATTGCTCAATGAAGTTTAAACTACTTTGTTGTTTTCTGAAAATAAAAGAGATAAACTCGTGTTATCCCAATTATAAAGTGTTTCTTTACACAGTTTGTATACTAAATTATTTAGTAATGATGTCTCTTCATGACCTACTTCCTTACTAGGCTATTTTTGTAGTCAACTGCTACTTTTTTAACCCATAGATCCTTAGAAAGAATGATGTCTCATTATTATTTTGACGATTGAATAAAACTTTGTTTTTTAAATGAAATCACTTAAAATAATTGAGCAAATTACTATTAGAAATGAGGAGTCGCTTAATAAGTACTTAAGTGACATTAGTAAAATTAGTTTAATATCATTAGAAAGGGAAGTTGAGCTGGCGGTGCAAATTAAAGCTGGTAATACACAGGCGTTAAATGAACTCACAAATGCGAATTTAAGATTCGTTGTTTCAGTTGCGAAGCAGTATCAAAATAGAGGCTTATCGCTTCCAGATTTAATTAATGAAGGTAATTTAGGTTTATTAAAAGCGGGCAAGCGATTTGATGAAACCCGTGGGTTCAAATTTATATCATACGCAGTTTGGTGGATTAGGCAAGGCATAGTGCAATCTTTATCGGAAAAATCAAGACTAATTAGGTTGCCTTTAAACAAGATTGGTGTTGTAACTAAAATAACAAAATCAATAGCATTTTTTGAGCAAACGCATGGTCGTAAACCAACATCATATGAAATTTCTGATATTATTAATGTACCTGTTGAAGAGGTGGAAATTTGTATGAAAAGTTCGACGCATAAGGTTTCTATGGATGCTCCTTTATCTCCAGAAACAGACCTTAATATGCACAATATTATTATTAAAGATGTGTTTCCACAGCCTGATGGAGTTTTATTATTAGACTCACTCCAAACAGACATAGAAGCTGTGCTTAACTCACTTTCAGAAAGGGATGCAGATATCATTAAACTCCACTATGGCATTGGCTTTCAGTCTTCGATGAGCTTGTTGGAAATAGGTGATTTATTTGGAATTTCACGAGAGCGCGTTAGACAAATTAAAGAGTCTGCAATTTTCAGAATTAAAAATTCAAACAAGTCTCAACTATTAATAAAGTATTTGGGATAAAAAAATAATTATTAATTAAAACACAAAAAGATGATTAAAGCATTTATAAATAAATTAATGAATACTAATAAAGTAAATATTATGAAAGAAGGTAAAGTAAAATTTTTTAACAATTCTAAAGGATTTGGTTTTATAACAATTAACGATACTGAAGAAGAAATATTTGTTCATAAATCAAACCTTATTGATCAAATAAAAGAGAACGATAGTGTAATGTTCGATGTAGAACAAGGCGATAAAGGAATGAACGCTGTTAAGGTAAGTGTGGTTTAATACGCACCACTAAAAAGTAATAAAAACCATCTGCTAAGATGGTTTTTTGTTTATAGTGAGATTCCATGATAGCAAGTTAATTTCAATAACTCATTATGCGTTGTATACAATATATTCTAGTATAAGCCTTTTAAATCGCTTTATTGATTCAGATATTCGTTTTTAAAAATCATCAACATTCTATGATCGTAGTACTTGTCGTTAATTTTCAAAAAATTCTTTTGTAATCCAAATTCCTGAAATCCAATTTTCTTATAAATGTTTTCAGCATTTTCATTGATTGCTATGACACCAATTTCTATCTGTTCGATACCATCTAATGTAAAGGCTTCGTTTAGGGTTGCTTTTATCATATTTGAGCCAATGCTTTTTCCTTGATATTCAGGATTTACATAGACTTGAATAATTATACCTCCATGGCTTGCTTTTCTTCTTTCATTCCTCTTAAATCCTGAAATGCCAATTAAGTTGTTATTACTAAATGCACCAATAACAAAATTATTCGCATCGGATTGTTCTATGAATGGCTGAAAAAATAACCTTTCCTTTAGGATTTCATCTTGATAATCTGTTGTGAAATACTCGGGATAGTTCTTTAAACACTCTAAACGAATATGCCTATAGGAATTAGATTCGTTAGGACTCAGTTTTCGAATTTGAATTTCCATTTAATGTTTAGTTGAAAGTGTTTGTTTATAGCAATTGTGCGCATTCATTTAACTCATGTCTTACCTTGGCAAGAACTAAGTTAACAAAAGAAAATGAACCCAGAGAGTAGCTGTAGCGTTTTGATGCTATTGGGTTGCTTTGGTAAGCTCATACGAATACAAATTACGCAATTGATGATATAGAGGTTAGCCGTTGTCTTTTTTTCTAGAATTTATGTGTTCAATAGCACTTTCGATATAATACTTTAGACTATTGCTTCGTGTTCTCTTAAGCTCTGCTTTTAAAACGTCGAAGCATTTTTCGGTTCCGGTTGTTCTAAGCGTAGCACAAATCATCCCTTTAGTATGCTTGTCGCTTAGCTTAAATCCTTTTATTAACACATCTTCTATGTCTGTATGCTCAGAATTCTGCAAAGCACCTAAGGCATCAATTCTATTCTGGTAGGTACCATTAACGACTAAATACTTTAGATAATCGATATTTAAATGTTGCGGTTTTTTTAATTCACGAAACCTACTCAAAATGGTTGTAACAACTTCCTCGTGATCTGTTAGTTTTAATTCTGAAAGCAGAAAATCGAACAATTCAAAGTCCTTAGTATTGACACATAAACTACTAAGGCAGCGGTAAACATATTGTTTATTGTCAATAAATTCAGAATCATTTAATAATTGCATCAGTTGAGGTTTCAAATTTGGGTCTTTTAATTCGTCGGAAACTCTATAGGCGAACCAACTGGGAGTGTCTTCACTTCCAAAAGACATATCTCGTTTTTGTTTTTTTACGATGTTATTTGAAATTGGATCATTGTTTCCCATTTCTCTTATTAAAGTGCGGATGTCTGAAGATTTTAACCTAGCAATGAGTTGGTCTCTATCTTCCTTTACTTTATCGTCTAAACTTTTGAATAGTCTAAATAGCATGAGTTTATAATTTTCTAAAGATATTACGAACCTGCTCACATGTGATATGCAAGCGTTATGAATACTCTATTTCCAGATTACCTTTCTTTCCCTTAAGTTATATTTATCTCCACTTTTAAGAAAATAGAACAACTGATCTTTGCCAGGTAGTTCCTTTTGAGGCCATTCCTCATATAAATCAGAACCCTCAACAGACCAAAATGATTGGTCATAGATGAGGACATAGCTTTTTCCTATAACTTCAAGAATATCGCCTTTAATAATAACAGCAGTGCTCTCATCAATTCCAATACCTAAAAGTTCAGGTTTAAGCTTAAGAATTGTGAACATATCAAATTGTCTGTTTCTGGTTAAGACGTGCTGATCAATGGTGACATTTGAAATAAATCCGAATCCAACTTCATGGTCTCCCATCATAATCTGATTGCTTTTTGTGTCTCCTCTTGCTAGATATGAGCCCTGAATGGTTGCACCAGCGGAGGAACCTGCAATAACGCCACCTCTGTCTAATAACTTTAACATTTCTTCGTGCGCTTTAGTATTTAAATAACTGTCTGCGAGACGCCAATGTCTCCCGCCAGTAAAATAGATACCAGTTGCTTCTTTGATGGGTTTAACAAAATCGTCTGTATTGGCCATAGCAGGATCACTTGTGTGTAAAATGGTGAAATTGCTAATACCGTATTTTTTGAAATTAGTTTTTAGTAAAGTTGTATCTATCTTATTATTCCTAACAAATGCGGTAGGTATGACCACTATTTTAGCCGAATCGCCTCCCGCTAGATTGCGGAATTCTTTCATAATATTAGTATCTGCAATTTTTCCGCCGCCAATAGCTATAAGTGTTCCATTTTTGTTTCCAGTAGTTATTGTTTTGTCTTGGGCATTGCTATTTTTTGGTAAAAAGAGTATGGCAAAAATTAGAATAGGTAGTGTTAGTCTTAGCATAGTATTTTGTTCAAAACATTCTATTACATCTCTATAATTTTAGATGTGTTACTTAGAACTAAGTTAGAAAATAAAGAGAAACTTCTTGCTAAGAAATGCTAGAAGTTCGTGATAAGGGGTTTAGAAGTAACTCTTTAGACCCGTTTTTATCTAGCTATTTGTTTTAGTTCCTTCTGCGAATGCCTTGAATTGGTTCATCCATTTCTGACTTTGTGCTTTAAATTTACTCGGAAATAGCTTAGCCATTAGCTTAATCATAAACCCGTTAAACTTTGTATACTCTACAATTGAAGTATATAGAGTTTTAGAATTCCCAAGGTCTTCAAAACGAGAAGACTGGGTATTTGTCATGTGAATATGCTCGTACAATGCAAGTTTTTCCTTGGGCAAATTGGATGAAATAATCGTTTCAATGAGTTCTATTTTTTGTTTTCCACTAAGAGTAATTTTAGATTTTGCTCCAGCGGTATGTGGTGTGCCCTCCAAATGTTCAATGCTCTCAAAACCATCTTGCCATTTTTTAAAGTGGTTTTCATTGTTCCAGAGAGTAACAACTTCGTCAATAGGTAAGTCTATCTCAACACTACAGGTATATTTCATGATGTTTATTTCTTTTTGGTTGGTTTTGGTTTTAGCCCAGAAGTGTAGCTAAAACTTTTGTCTAAGTATTTTGACAATGTTTCAAGATCTGTAAGTAAAGTGTCGGGAACAGACACATATTCCTTCATTATTCGTCCATGTTGTTCCATTAATTTGGTGTTGAATGTTTGGATAAAATCCGCTCTGTCATCGGCAGAAAGCCTTAATCCCATTGTTCCGTCTTTAGATAAAAAAGAGAACATATGTCCGTTTACAGAAGTATAAGGCATAGTTTTTCCTTTTCTTTCAATTTTAGGATGAGATTCAATTAATAGATCGTATTGTTTTTGAGTGTCTTTCATTCTTTAATTTTTTGAACTAACGAAAACCAATTTCCAGAGTCATCTTTAAACATGGCTTCTATACCAGATACACCAGGCTTAGGTGCTTTTATAAATTCTACACCTTTCTTTTTTAATTCTTCATAGGTTGCATAAATATCCGTACACTCGAAAATCCCAAATCCGAATGCTCCTTTTTCAACCAATTGAGAGAGTTGAGAAGCAATTTTACCAACAAACATTAAACCTGTATTAATGGGAATTAACGTTATTTCTAACTCCGTTTGGTTTTGTGGTCTAACGGTTAGCCAACTTCCTTTGTCGCCAACGGGAACGTCCATTACGACGTTGAAACCTAATTTGTTAACATAAAAATCGCGAGCGCTTTCTTGATCAAGGACAAAAATACTGCTATGTGAAAGTTTGCTAATCATATCTGTTTATATAAACAAAGTAATGTACTTTATTTGTTTTTGAATTGTTGATTCTTGCTATTTAGGTTTTCCAACCCAAATATTGAGCAAAATCTGTTGGGATATAATTTAAGGGATTTTGCTCTATTTTTTTGCTATTGTTTTTTTTCATTTCTGAAAACTCTAAGGGTGTCATAAGTTCCTTTTTTTTAAATAATTTAATAAATGAACTTGCACTTTCGAAACCAATAGAGCAGCAGACTTCTTGCGTTGATACCCCTTTAGATAAGAGAGTTTTTGCTTCATTGAGCCTCAGATAAGTTAGATATTCAAGTGGTGTTTTATGATAACACGTTTTAAAGAGTCTATGAAAATGAAACTTTGAAAAACAGGCTTGATTTGCAATTAACTCGAGGTCAATTTTTTCTCGAAAGTTGGCGTCTATAAATAGCTTAGCTTCTATAATTTGTTTGTAAACATAAATTCTTGGAATAGACATGTTGCTTATGTTTTTTAATGATGTGTTATGTTATTTCTAAGATTTTCTTTTATACCTTTTAATAAATAACGTTGAAAAGCGTAAACCACCAAACGAAATGGAACATGCATAAAACTCCCAAAATAGTCCTTCAGTTTGTAATTGCTTGACAATATTAAATCAATACCGTTTTCGGTTTTTAAAAGTTGATATCCGCCAGTTTGAATTTGAAAAGGTCCATTTGATAAATTCATAAAATGACCCACTTTAAAGTTTTGGGTTGGATTAAATTTAAATCTGTACGCCTTATTAACATCCCATTCTAAAATCTCTTGCTGAAATTGCTCATTGTTTGAAAAAACAGCTATACGATAACCGCCTATTCCTTTTTTAATAACTTCAGCAGACAATGGTTTTGGTATTCCAAAGAGTTTGAAAAGAAAAGGAAATTTAAATTTGGCCACCATAACGTCCGTTATTTCGTCCCAAATCTCTGAAGGATCAAAGTTCAAATTAATTGAATTAGAAACAAATTTAGTTTGATATCCAGTTATAAAACTCATTTTATCAATGACACACAAGGCATTTATATTGTCGAGGAACTAAGTTAATAAAAGAAAACGAACTCAAGTAAAATTTGACAAATTTTCAGAATAGGATAGGAGTGAGGACGTGTGGTTGCGGTTAGTACTATGTACTAAGGTGTTATATTCAGTTTTTAAATTAAGCCTAAGTGTTATCTTCTATTGTTTACATAAAGTGTTAAGCCATAATAAAAAAGCCCCATAAACAAAATAGTAAAGATTACTGGTATAGATTCACGATTTGTGTTTGCAATTATTAATTCCTTTGCGGCACCAGCAGCAAAAAAACTTAAAACAATTCTAACGAAAGTCATTTTTAAATACCTCATTAATAAATTTTAAAATAGTCTATGTGTTCAACAATGATTGGCATCTGGTTGTATGTGAGGTAAGTTAGCAAAAAAGAATAAAGCACATTAATATTTGGCTTTAAAACTCTTGGTCCTCTTTTATTTTGAGCCATTCTTTATATGTAACTACGCGTTTTTCTTTGTCAGATTTGGTTTTTCCAGGTAATATCCCAATAAACTCAAGGTCGTGTCCATCTGGATCATTAAAATATATAGATATTGCAGGCATCCAACAAAATACCATTGGTTGTTCTTTTTCATTATCCAAAAAATTCCAACATTTTAAATTTCGGGATTTAAGGAAATCAACAGATTCATTTAAAACCCACTCAGGCTCGCATTCGAAGGCGAAATGCCGAATGTCAATTTCCTCTTTTGGCTTTTCCCATAAGCCAAGCATAAACTGTTTGTCTTTTCCAATCCAAAAAAAGGCTGTTCTACGTTCTGTACCAAAACGACAAAGTTTTAATCCGAGCGTTTTCGAATAAAATTCAACCGAGCGTTCAAGATTCTCAACAAATAAATGTGTTTCATAAAGTCCTTTTATCATCTCAATTTCTGTTTTGGTTGGTCTTATTTTGGTTCATATTCTTTCTTAAAAACGAATTCAATTTGCTTACTATTTATGTGCATTCCGTTGTATTCAAATAGCATTTCATTGGTTATATGTTCTCCATATTCTCCAAATAAAAATGAAATAGAATTCCGATTTGATAAATCGTGTTTTTCTAATTCCATAATAAGTTCATCAAAAAAGTATTCGGTATCGGGTAAGTCATCTCTGTATTGCACTAATTCATTTAATTCGAGCGTGTTAAACCACCAGCTTTCCATGAAATCCTCGTCGTAATAGCCCAACCCAGAATCTTTCGCAAATTTAGATTCGGGTTCGTCGTCATTTTCATAGTTAAAACTCAGATAGTCTTTGTAGAGTTTATCTTCGGATTCAAAAGTTCCAATCCAAACACAAATGATTTTTTTATTCATCTATTCTTAAATAGTTGCAATGTTTTGGTTCAAGGTTTATTTCGAAAACAATAGTATAATGTTCCGATTGCAGAAACAAGATAGCAAATTCCGAAACAATGAATAAAATTTATCGTTGACTAAGAGATGAGATGTTCTAATTTTTAGTCTGTAACATTATCGAGGTATTCCTTCCCGAAATCGGTTCGCAATTCGATCCACATTGGTAAATGGTCAGACATTTTATAAGTACGCCAATCATTAAAAGAGGTCTTGTCTTTTAGCCCATTATTATTTTCGGCTCTATAAGTTGCTTCATCCTCTTTCTTAAATACATGCTCAAAAAAGTCAAATACATTAGCACCCATAACGTCTAATTTGGCGTATTCTGTGTTTCTTTTTGGATTCCAGAAGGCTATTTGGTCATAGGCTCTGTCCTTTTTTACGTTGCTACCAGGAATTGATTTTAAGGCCTCGGGAATTACAAAACCGTTTGACTCTAAAGCCTCCATAGTAGGATGTCCTTTACCAACAATATTGAAATCACCTAAAACACCCATAAACGCTTCTTTATCTTGTTTAAATTCTGTTTTGGCCTTGTTAGCAAGAGCTTTGGTAAGCATTTCTATTTCACTTCTACGCTGTTCTAATTTTCTTTTGCCGTCATCTCCATAATAAATGTGTACTGTACAGAGGTTTAATTTAAGCCATCCTGCTTGAAAGGATATTAGAAATGGTGTTCTAGCAAATTGCCTAAGCGAGTCATCAAAAATATTGTTCATAAAGCGCAGTCTATAATCATCTCCTGAAATAGTATTTGGTATGGTTACGTTGGCTTTTCCTCTTCCTGGGCTGGTGACTACTGTGTTTTTGACTAGTGTTAAATGTGTGCCTTCAGGAAGTTCTAATAGTGTTTTGTTTGGCAAAGGGATTTCTAAATCTGCATCGAGTTTCTTTTGTCCGCCTGACGTTTTCAATCTTGCTCCATAGGTCCCCGAAAGATCGCTACCCGTTGGTAGTTTTAATTTTAACCCTTGTTCTAGTTTTATACGTTCTCCAAAGTGAGCCTTAATTTTGACGCCTTCTTTCAATGTAAGTTCGCCAGCTATATTCTTGAAAAACACTTTTTTGCGGTTGTACAAAAAGACCATCCGTTCTTTGTTTCCTGCGCTACCATCGGTGACATCTGTGGCAATGAATGACCAACTCGGACCGAGAATTCTCAAAAGGTTATCAAAATCATCATAGTCGTCGGTATCAATTCTAATTTCCTGTAAGGCCACTAAATCGAAATGAGATATTATTTCAGCAATGTAATAGACACATTCATAATCGCGCCCGTTATATTTAGAACCACCATACTCCCTTAAATTCCAAGTCGCTATTCTAACAGATTCTGATGGATTATCTCCAACGGAAGACTCCTTAAAATGATCTATGAGCGCTTTTTTGAGATTTTTAATACGTTGAGCAGTGCGCTTTTTCTTAGCTTTTTGTTGACTAGAGTTTGAAGCACTAATTTTGAGTGCAGGATAGAACGGCATAATTACAATGATTTAAGTTGTTTATATTATGCTATTAATTATTCTAATAGGGATATGTATAAAGTTACGATATATTTTAGACACAATTATCTGATTATTAGGATTTTTGTTGTAATGTATTTGCTGGTTTGTTTACGTTTTTACTTTCAAAGCTAATATTTATGTGACTAAGACAAATGTATTTAGTTGCGCATTGTATTTGCAAACTCTTCGACTAGAATTTTTATCAAATTCGATTACAGTGGGAATGGCAGATATTTCCTTTATATCTATAATTTCATTAGTTTTTAATGATTCCACATTTGTCCAAATTGTTAAGTTAGTAGATGGTATCATGAGCATTACGCTTTTAAATACTGCTGTGTTAGCAGATATAATATTGTTTTTTATGGTTGACCCATTAACAATTGCACTTTGATACAAACCCATAGTCATACTAGGCTCATGCGAATAGTTATTTTTAAACGCATATCCAGAGTAAGATGCTGCTTCACTTTCAGTTGGATTGGTTATCGTTATCTCTCCGTTATTTGTAAGTGTATAGAGCTGGTTAGGAAGTGAAGGGGTTTTAGTTTTGGTGAGGACGTCTACAACATCATATCTTGTGGTTTCTTTTGCGGCATAAACGCCAAGAACTTCGTCAAATTCGATTAAATTTGCTTCAAATGGTGTGATGAGTTGCCATACAACCGTTGAAGTTTTTCTTCCAGTATTTTCTACCACTAAGGTAGGTTTCGCAACTACAATCGTAGCATACTTTGACTTAAATATCTCTAAGTCTTTAAGTTCGAAAATGATGTCTAATTGAAACATACAACCTTATAATTTTAATGAAGTAAGATTTTATTGTATTTGTATCAATAGAATCCTCAATTTTTGAGAAATCCTAAAGGTTAGTATTGATTTTTCTAAATTACACTCAATATATTGGTGTGCGTATAGTTGTGTAGGTCTTGTCTAGGATGACCTTGTGCAGTTATTACTCAGTTGTCCATTTACCATTGGAATAAAGTCTAGTTGCCGAATTGGTCCCTGTAAGATCTATTTCAGTTGGTGTTCCAATGATCTGAGAAATCATTGTTGAAGTTTCTATGAGTTGTTGAAACCAAACAAGTATGTTTTCTATTGGAATCATGCTTGCATTTCCTTGAATAGATGTCTTCTTCTCTACGTAAATTGGATCGGATGAGACCCTTCCATCGATACCTGTCGCTGTTTGATTAAGTCCAGGGTGAATATTACCGTAATCATTTTCCATGGTTATGCCAATACTGGGACCTCCAGATATGGGATTTTCTAACACTCCACTTGCATTTAGTGTTGACGTTTGTCCTAAACCAATCTTTACAATGTTAGTTTGTGCTTGAACTCTAATGTCATGTTGGAACGTATTGATTCCAAATAGTTCATATTGAGGTGTCCAACTAAATGTATTTTGAGAAAGATAATTATCAAAGGCATGCCATACTACATTGTATGAATTATCTCCTACTTTCTTAGCAAAACATAGCTTGTAGCCATTTCCTTTTAGACTAGCAAGCTCTTCTGAAGAAATTTTAATCTGAACTGTTTTCATTTTGACTTGAATTAAATAATGTTCTTACTCTGTTGAATTGGCTTTTCAGAATCTGCCGTTGTTTATTAATTAACTTCAATAAATGAAATTGTCTTGTATCATTTTAGCGCAGAATTACTCGATTGTATTTCAGGTATTAATACGGGATATTGTCTTATAAGCTGGTCTTTATTAATTTTATAAGTTCTGTTTCGCTTGGCCTTGGTGCATCGTCATTGATTATTTTTCCGTCTTTTCCAAAAAGCAAGTACCTTGGAATGGTCTTAATTTTATAGGTCTTGTATAGACTCGATTTTTCCCAATTTGAAATGATATAATTATCTTTTTCTTTTGAAAGATTTTCTAATTCGGATGCTCTTACCCAAGCCGCATAATCTTTGTCAATGGAAATCTCAATGATTTTAAGTTTATCTTCATCAAACTTTGATTTTAAATCCTCTAAATGAGGCATTTCTTTTCGGCAGGGCGAACACCAACTAGCCCAGAAATCAACAAGAACTACCTTGCCTTTATAATTTAAAAGAACCTCTTCAAAAGTTAATTCATTTTCATTCACAAGATTGGTTAAAACACCAATATTTCTATCTGTTTTGTTGAGCTTATCGGTGTTTAGTTCTTGTTTATGTAGTACATCCTTCCATTTGTTTTTTAGTTCTTCATTTGTGTTTATAGTATTGAACGTTTTTAGATACTTTTTAAATTTTGATTTCTCAATGAAAAAAATACTCTTGAGGTAAGCATCCAACATAACGTTCTTAGTGTCGTTCCTTAAAAAGGTTTCATTGTTGGCAATGAAGTCGAATAGAACAGAATTTAAAACTCTTTTGTTTTTATTGAAATATTTATAGAGAATTAACGCTCTTAAAAACCCGATGTAATTTATGTTAGTAAATAAGGCTTCATTGTTGAGTTCAACACCTAAGTCATCAATATCGATTTCTGTTTTATGATACCTCGCTTCTCTTAGTTTTGAGGTGGCAAATTTCAATTTTTGAATGATTTTATTTGTTGAGTGAAACGCATTCGAAATACTATTACTTGCCTTTAAGCTATCTAATAGTTTGATTGCATTTTGATAAATTTTATCGTAATCATAACTATTGTTTCGAAAGTTTTGCCCATCATCTACTACTATTGCACTCTTCTCAATGTTGTAAGTGTATAATAAATAATCAAAATTGATTTCGCTCCATGTTTTATCACTATTTGATATACTGAAAACAGGGTACTTTGCTTTTGTGGACTTGTTAATGGATATATCTAGCACATCAATGAGCAGGCTATCTCCTTTTTGAAGTTTTAGTTCATAAAAAAGTGAAATAAATGGATCACCACCTATTATCCTGATTGCATTTTGAGTTGGAATAACAACCGATGTTTTCTGCTCTTTTTTTCCTAGATACAACATATCAGGTTTGTCTTGCAGGTCATCAACAAAAAGATTTATAAAAAATGAGCTTATCGTATCATTTACACTAATAACAACTTCATTTCTTTTTTCAATGGTTTCATTTTTAGCAATTGAAATCTCTGTAATGCTGTTTTTCTGTTCTTCTTGACAAGCTAAAAGGGACAGCAGTAAAAATAATAGTAGTATATTTTTCATCAGTTTGTATGTAATTCGTTTGTTTTTAGTTTTTTGGGTTTGTTGGTAATAAGTACGAACATTAAAGCAATTTATTCTATAAGGCTTAATTTCCGAAGTAGAGCATTCGACCTCAAATCTAAATTTGTATTTCCGAAATTGTAGTTTCTCATTAATATTATGCCATAATTGCTATTTTTTTCATATTCGAAATGGGCAGAATATCCAGCATTCGATCCTCCATGCCCAACTGTATGTATACCTTGGTCTGAATATAAATCAAAGCCAAAACTATAGTTAGATCTTAATCTTGTTGTAGGGGTTTGTGTTGTTTGTAGTACTTCAATACTTTGTTCATTTAAAAGTTTTGAATAGCCCATGCACGCTAGCATAAACTTGACCATATCACTAGGAGTGGAGTAGATTCCACCATTAGGGATTCTGTATCCAACTTCAGTTTGTTCGCGTTTAGGTCTTTCGTAATTTAGTTCGGCAGTTGGTCCGCCAGCCATGCCTTTTGCTAAGTTGTTCTTTTGATTTTCAGGAATATTAAAATATGTATTGTTCATTTCTAAAGGTTTGAAAATCTTGTCTCGGACCAATTCGATATAAGGCTTGTTGGCGGCTTTTGAAAGTGTCAAACCTAAAATAGCAAATCCAATGTTTGAATATCCAAATCTTTCTCCAGGTTTTGAGCGAAAGGAAGTTTCTGGTAATGCTTTAATAAGGTTGTTTTCCCAATCATTAATAGTTCCAAAACGCACGTTTTCATCCCGACTTCTAGATTCTCTATCTATTCCGGAAGTATGCGTTGCCAATTGTTTTATAGTAATAGGCTCGTATTTATCATAGTCAACTAAAGATTTAATTTCTGGTAAATAGTTTTCAACAGGGTCATTTATATCGATGACACCATCTTGCCGGAGCTGAAGCATTAAAAACCCAGCGAATGACTTCGAAATTGAACCTATCCTAAAAAGTGTATTCAAATTTGAGGGTCCATAAGATTCCAATGCCAAAATTGAATCATTATGAATGATTGCAAGTGAAATGCTTCCCTCAATATTATCGTCTTTCAGGTCGTTTTCTACCAATGCTGTAAACTGTGATATGATTTCGGCTTTAGTTGGCTTTAGCTCCTCATTTTTAGTGATAGGTGCATTGCAAGTAAATAGTGTTAGTGTGGCTGCGAATAATAACGTTCTTTTCATTATTTAATTGGTATAAGAGTGATCTTAGGTACTGAAATGAAAAGTTGCCGAAAGGTCATCAATTTCATTACTCTACAAATGTAGAATAAAATATACATTCTACAAATGTAGAGGATGGTTTTTTGTAAACTGACTTTAATGTACGCGTTTATGGTCTGATATGACTGGCCGTTTTGTGTATTATGATATTAGGAGGTAAGTAGTTAATCAGGTACTTCGCTAGCACCCATATTTATGTTTTATTTAATCCATTCAATGTCATGCCCAACATCACCTTCTTCAATTTCTCCAACTTTAAATTTCAAAATTTGAGTAGCCACCTTTTTTACATCAGACTTCCATTTCAACCATTCATTTAATTCCATTCTAGCAACAAAATGGAGTCCGCTTGGTTCAACCGAAGCAAAAATTGACTTTTCGTTGTCGTTGTAACTAAACCAATAAGGGATTCCGTTTTCTCCTTTTCCATCTTTTCCGAATCCAATCCAGCCTTCCATTTTTTCATAAACTAAAGGAACTTTGTCCCAAATCTCTTTGGGTAAATCATATCTGATGTTTAAGTTACATTCTTGAAGTTCCATTTGTTTAAATTACCTGATCTATGTTGTCCATAGGTTTGGACAACTAATTTAGCAAATACAAACCACATAGAAAGCCTTCGAGCGTTTTCATAAGTAGGCGAGTGGTACCAATGAATTAGATGTAACACTGTTAAACATTAAATCGTTCGTTTAGTGCATTACTAAGGATCTCATAACCTTTGATGAGTTCTTTCTTTTCAGCGCCTATACCTATTCTAAAATGCTTATCCATACCATACACATCTCCAGCTAAAATAAAGACTCCTTTTTCCAAACGTAACCAATCTGATAATTCGGTAGAATTAATGGGATATTTATATTTTATAAAAACCATACCACCTGCTTTAGGCGGGACAAACTCTAATGAATCACCATGTTTTTCAGTCCATTCTTGAGTTATTTTAAGATTTTCGTTAAGCATGGAAATATTTCTTCTTAGAACCTCTTTTCTTTTTTCTGGTTGCAATACGATTTCACCAATTTTATGGCTTAATATGCCTGCAGTTATTGATGTGTAATCGTGGTATGCCCATGTGTTTGCTATTAATTTTTCTGGTCCAACAAGCCAACCTAAACGTAAACCTGGAAGTGCATAAGCCTTGGAAAGTCCGCCATTCACCATAACTTTATCATACATGCCATAAAAGCTCGGTTTTTCGACGTTGTCTAGATCGGCTCCTTTATAAACTTCATCACAATAAATCCATGCGTCATACTTTTTTGCAATGTTAACGATGGCTTTCATTTCTTCTAAGCTTAGTACATAGCCAGTTGGATTGTTAGGGTTGCATAAAGCGATCATATTAGTTTTAGAATTCATTTTAGATTCTAATTCCTCTAAATCGGGTTTCCAGTTATGTTCTTCTTTTAAATGAAATTTTTTAGGTGTGCATCCCATTTCTTCAACAATACCCCATATTTGCATGTAGTTTGGCACCATCATTACGACTTCGTCTCCTGGTTTTAAAATGGTATGACAGGCAATAAAATTAGCTTCGGCAGAACCATTGGTTACTAAAATATTATCCTCATTACAATTTGGGTATAGCTTAGAAATGATTTGTCTTAGCGGAATAGAACCATTGGTTTGTCCATACCCTAAAACTGTAGAAGTGATCATTTTTATTTGGTCTGGAGTTAATAGTTCTTCAAGCGTATATGGATGAAATCCACTTTCGGTTAAATTAATTGGAACCGTATTTTCATATAAAGATTGAATGCGTTCAAGGTCAAAAGTTCTAATATTCATGATGTTAAATTTTGTTGTTGTTAATTATGGCTGTGGCAATCATAATGTCTTGCACTGCAACACCAGTTAAATCGGCTACTGTTATTTGGTCGTTATTTTGTCTACCTAATTCTGGGTTTTTTATAAGATGTCCTAATTCAATAAGTTTATCTTTTGGTAAGCAATTGTCTTGTCTTGCTTTAAAAATTTCGCCTCTAGTTTTAGATTGTGCAATGCTATCTGAAACGATAATGTCTGCTTTTTTTATGATAGCAGATTCCAGTTCTATTTTTTCTGGAGTGTCAGCACCTATTGCCGTTATATGTGTGCCTTTTTTTATCTGTGACGCCAGTAATAATGGTTGCGTTGTTGGTGTTGTGGTAATAATAATGTTGCAGCTGTCTGCCAATTCTTGTATGGAAGACGCTATTGTAATGTTATAACCTGAATCTTTAAAATAATTTTTGAATGCATTTACATTTTCTGTTGTTCTACCCCAAACAACTATCTCTTTGCAAGCACTTACTGTATTAAGGTATTTTAATTGAAGTTTAGCCTGTATGCCTGTGCCAATAACTCCGATTTTAGTATGGTGTTTAGGTGCTAAGTGTTTTAAGGTTATCATGCTTGCGATAGCCGTACGAATGTCTGTAAGATGTCCTTCGTCTAACAAAATTGCCTCAAGAACTCCTGTGTGTTGGCTAAAGACTAACATGACACCTTGACTAGATTTTAATCCAAGTCTTGGATTCTCATAAAAACCAGATGCTATTTTTATGACAAAATAGGGCTGATTGAGGATATAACCATATTTAATATGAGACTCGCCTTTAGGATTTTCAAATAGTAGTTCACCTACTGGTGGGACAATAGCTTTATTAGAGGACAGTGCGATAAATCCTTCCTCTATTAAAGGAATTAAATCTAAGGTCTCTAATGTACTTGTTATTTGAGATAAGGATAAAACTAATGGTACTTTTGTAGTCATTCTAATAAAATATTAATTTTATTAGAGTAGCACTATAGTTGTGCAAGAATGAAACTTATTTTCCAAAATCTTCTCTAATGATAAAAATAAGCTCAACACTAAATACAGTGTCTAAAATTCTCCTAGGGCAAATATAATAATATTTTCTGAACGGTTTCTTTTAAAATTAAGATAGGTTATTGTTCTAATCAACAATGACGACATTGCCACGATTCCTAATCAACATCACCTGTATTATTTTCCCAACCAATTCTGGATTAATTTTCATGCGGTCGGCTATAAGTTCTATTACTTTTTCTTCATCTTTTTTAATAATGCCATCGGCTAAGACGATTTCAATAGCCATAGAAAATAATGTGTCTTTATCGCTTTCGTTTATAAATTCAGAGCACGCTTCAACTAAACCAATACCACCAATTTTTAGTTTTGCTTCTACAACAGAGTTATAAAGTGGTGAAATATCTACACCCGAGAATTTTTGCTTATGAACTATCATTCTAGACAGTGCATCGATTTCCACATCGCTTACAACATTATCCGAGGACATACAAGCATATAGAATTCCAATCCAAGCCTCTAAATCTGAATGCGGTTTGTAAATAACGTCTTGTGTCTTTTTTATGAATTGATCAAATAGCCCCATTTTTGTGTATTTATATTTTTGTTAAAAATATGATTTTTATGACTTAAAGTTGCATTATTTACTTGTCGCAAAAATCATTAGCATTATATATTGTAAATATTTCATTTCTCAGAGTGACGCTAATGGTCTCGTATGACCATGAGTTATGAGATTAAAGTTAATGTTTTTCGGATTAACACTAGGATTAGCAATTTCGTATAGAGCTAGACGAAGTTAAAGCCGTCATAATTGGGCTAGACGCTATTATCTGCTAGAATTTTTCCATTCAGATAGTATACGTTTTCGTTTCTTTCGTTTTTTTCCTCTTACACGTTTCAATCTGTCTTTACTAAATAACCATGAAATGTACCTTTCCTTAAATTCGTTGTTATTTAGATAGTTATTTATACCTAAATAATATTCAATTTTATTTGGATTATTTGAGCAATAAGTCAACAAGCAATTCTGAATTTGGGTAACAGTATAGTATGGCATTACTTCAATTCTATCGGCCAAAATAATAGCGATTTCCCCTTTTGTTATATTGCGATTATGACATTCTGATTTAACTTGAGTTCGTGTAGAATCGGTAAAAAAACCTGAAAGTGTAAGCAAAGATTTTTCTCCAAAATTAATTATTCTTTTGGCTTGCACTGTTTTTATTATGTCTTTTGAGGTCTCTGTTTTGGTAATTGCGTTGAGTAATGAATCAATTTCAGATTTGGTTTGCGAAAAAGTCAAATTATGATTCAGAAGTAAAGTCAATAGTATTAATCCAAGTTGTTTCATTTTGTTTAGATTTATTTTCAAATCTATTCCTTGTTTAATTGTTTAGAAACTCTAAATGAGTGAATGGTAATTTTCAATTAGGCAGCGGTCTTCTCTGGAAGTTCTGTTCCTAAATTTTCTTTCCAGATAATTTTTACTTTTTCGTTTGCTTTTGAATCCAATCTATGAGGTCATCTTTATCTAATGTATACCAAGTTGATTGGACAAACTTCTTTTGTGGCGGATTCAAAACAATTAACTCAGTATTTTTGTTTCCAGCAAGTTCTAGTTCGGCTAAAAACCCAACAATATCGGTAGCATTGTTTTCATATAATGTTCTGAGGTATTTCGTTAATCTATATTTTATAGCAGGTTCTATATAAGCTCTTATAGCATAGGTTTTGTATAACTTGATATTTTGATTTTTTTCGTCAAAATAGCTATATGAAGAGAAATTGTGATACTGTTCTGGCGCAGTTTTGGGTGTGCCTTTTAAATGAGTTTCCAACATATAGTTTATAAACTTTGGTTCCCAGAGACTAATCTTGTTGATTTTTATATCGCGTTTATGTTGATACCATTTTCTTGTCCAATCTAGCGTGAAGTTACAAAGGACAATGCCTTCAATATTGACCTTAAATTCATGGTTGCCTTCCTTCATAAATTTAATATATCTCATAGCTCTATGACCTACTAAACTTGCCCCTAAAAAGAAAACATTTTTATTTGGCAACTTATGCTTGACAAAGACTTCACGAATGTGATGATGTGTAGACTGCATTGATGCCTTAGAAAAGTAAAAGTCGAATGGAATTTCGGTAGACACAGATAGCACAGCAAAACCTTTTTCAGAAGCCTGATCATAAATTAGCTTTGCGTTCATGTTTTTTTTGTCGTATCCTGAATCCTCTAGAAAAATGAGTGTGCCTATAATCGTCTTATGTTCTGGAAGCATCAGTGTATAACCGCTTTGGATTAATGGTACGAAATCTGCATCTCCTGGTCCAACTCTCAGACTATCCGTTTTTATTGGCTCGTAATGTTCAATCTGTTTCTGTGAAAAGGATTTTATACTGAAAAGAGCCAGAATGATTAAGAGGAATAGCTGAGAAGGTGTTTTCATTATCGTTTGTTTCAATGAGCAACTAAGATAACAAAAGGGAACGAATCTAAGGACACTCCCCAGATTTTAGCAATCAGTTTATTCGAGTAATGCCTCTGCTGCATAAAAAGAACAACCTGTTATGTCAGCATTTTCTAATATGTAAAGAGGAATCTAATATGGTCATTTTTAATTCCGAACTATTGATAAACCAATAAAGAGTATTTAGTCCTTCACTTTTGCATTTCTATCGGTGCCTCCATTATCATACAAGCCTTGCAGGGCAGTTATGGCGTTCCCTTCGTTCAAAAATCGTATTCTAAAGCTGTCCAGGCCATTTAACATAAATTCATTGTTACTATAAGGAATTAATTCATATTTCGTCCCTCGACCACGTTGATAGAATAATTTACCTTTCTCGAAAGTCACAACACGTGGCCCATAAATTCCAGCGAATTTTTCTAATGTCTTAGCATCTAAGGTCACTGGATTCGTTTTTAACCTTAGTTCGGCGAGTGGCCATTCGTAAAACGCCTTTAGGCCTTCGTCCTTGTTATTTTTACTAAGTAATTCTAGAGCTTCCATATAGGCTACATCTAATGCGTCAATAGCGGGTGTCTCAATATGTGGGCTCACGCCAGTACCTTCCCAATTGGTATTAGTAATGGGGTTAATTGCTCTTCCTGTTGGAACCCAAACCATAAATCTGTCTGTAGCGAGAACAGAACCACCAGGATGTGCTCCACCACCAGTAGTTTCGCCTACCAGAGTAGCACGCTCTAGATGCTTTAAATTATAGCTAAACTCTTCCGCTGCCGAAAAAGTTCCGCCACTAGTTAATACGTAAACGGGAGTATCTGGACTGCGCGTACCGCTCACATGTGGTAGGGTCCAGGTTTGAGAATTTCGATCTGATGGACGCCAATAGAAATTATTCAAATGAACTGGGTTACTTCCAAAGAGGTAACTCGTTATAAGCTGGATCATTGCAGGACTTCCTCCTCCGTTATTCCGAAGGTCGATAATAATCGCATCTGTATTACTCAAAAAGTTCATGGCAG
Source organism: uncultured Psychroserpens sp. (assembly GCF_947494225.1). Lineage (NCBI taxonomy): Bacteria > Pseudomonadati > Bacteroidota > Flavobacteriia > Flavobacteriales > Flavobacteriaceae > Psychroserpens > uncultured Psychroserpens sp. The sequence goes on along the minus strand of NZ_CANLUG010000003.1, from coordinate 506,878 downwards.
ATACTGCCGTTTCTCCAGCATATTCTACATCAGAAAAACTTCGAAGATCCAAATAACCAATATTGCCAGCCATAATTTTCACTTCCTTAAAGCCAAAGTTGTTGCGTTTCATATTGTTGATATAGCGATTCAAATAAGCAATACTATCTTCGGCAGTAACGGTCTGTTGTTGCTCGGCTATTCTCCCTGGAGCAAAAGTGACTCTTATATGTTTATCCTTACTGATTGCCCGAAGATCTGTAGTTAAAGTGTTGGCAAATTCCTGAGGATCTAGGATGGATTTATAATCGCCATCCTTAAGTTTCAATTCAATACTTGAGGCCATTTTCTTGGCAACCTCAGGGAAAACATAGTTTGCGTTTAGTTTACTAGATATAGAGTCAACAACAGTTTGATGCTCTTTGGGTGTTAATGGTTCAGCATTTTGCTGGGCATTTAGCGGAGAGGTGAGTAGTATTGAAAATGTGACTGTGATTGCAGCAAATTTGATTATAGCTTTCATAGTGTTATATTTTTATGCAATTGGTTCTGATTTTACTCAAAATGATTTCCAATTGATTAAGTTCGTTTTTTGATATTCCTTTTAATGATGATTTTCTGTTGTGGTGAATTATGGGAGGAAGCGTTTCCAATACGTCCTTTCCTTTGTTTGTGATTTCTATTTTGTAACGCCTTCTGTCTTCAGGATTCATTGAGCGTTTCAGGTATTTTTTCTGAACCATTGTATTGATCATTCGTGTCATTGATGCGTTGTCTTTAAATACCAGTTCGGCAATTTCGTTTTGAGTTAGGTCTGGATATTTATTTAGAAAGAGGAGTAACATGCCCTGGTCAATGGTCATGTCTTTTATTTTGTTGGAAATGTTCCTCTGTGCAAATTTTCGATATTCCTTAATGCTACTTTCTATGACATGAAATATTGTCTCTGACGGAAGGGGTAAGTCCATATATTATATATTTGATACAAATATAATTGATATATCAATTATATAAAGACGATTTAAGTTTTTTTTAAGTTTATAGTCTCTTTAGTTTTTAGTTTTAATTATTTTTCTAATTCTATTATTTATGATTTCGGATAAGTTCCAATTGTAAAGTTTAGAATCTGTTGTGCTGTAAAATGCTATAACAACGGCATCAATGTCTTTATAATATTTTGCAAAACTCTGGTATCCTGGTACCCAACCTGCATGTTCATACTCATAAATGGACGTGTATATGTCCTTTTCGTCTGGCTTAAATATGGACCCGTCATTTAATGCTCTTAGGAATGTCCCTACATTCTCTGCAGTGGCGAGCATGCCATGCTCATCTTCTTTTAAATCAAAAGGGTGCCCTACATGATAGCCGCTCATAACATGGTCTAAGTTTACATTATTTAAAGAGCTGTAGGTGTTGTTCAGGTTTAGTGGTATTAGAATTTCTTTTTCAATGAATTGAAAGTTATTGTAGCCGAGAGCGTCATCCATTATCTTATTAATTAAAAGGTAATTGGTGTTGCAGTACTCATAGTCTTCATTGGGCTCGAAATTGGCTGGTTTATCCAAAATTAGCTCAAGACTTTCTTCAAAGGTTTGGGATGGAGCCGCCCAAAAATTTGGAGCATCAGTAAAATTAGGAATGCCGCTTCTATGCTGTATCAGTAATCTCAAAGTGATGTTTTCGGTATTTTGAATCCTTCCAACCAAATCGGGAAGATAATCAGCAATTGATTTATCTAATGACAGTTTGCCAGAATTTACCAATTTGGTAACTGCCACAGCATCATATAGTTTACTAATACTTGCAATTTTAAATAGCGCATCTGGTTTGGCAGGTATTTTAGATTCTCGATTATGCCAACCAGAAGCAAAATATTGAGGAGCTTTGTTTGCTTGGTCAACATAAACGATTATTCCATCAAACCCATGATTAATGGCCTCATCTAACTGTTCTTGAATCGTATTTGGTAGAGGAAGAATCCATGCCTTTACTAGTAGCCATGGTACAAAAAACAATGAGGTTATTGTTCCAACAAATAGAACCATTCGAATTATTATTGTTTTTTTTCGTTTATTCATTACGATACGAACTTTTAATGTGTTTGTTAGTTTAAGATTAACATGTGCAAAGTAGCAATCATATCTTAACAATTGAAATTATTAATTTCTGAACTGTTGAAAATTCTTGATAGAATGTAGAATCATAATTTATTTCATCAAATAATCTATATCACTTTTGTGATATTTTATGGTTTTTGAGTACACAAAATAAGTAAATTACTATATACATTATTAGCAACTAGAGTTTTTAGTTTGTGTCTAAAAAATCCTTTGCAATAATATCAACGACTTTATGATGAGCATTCCACTTATTATAAACTTCAGTTGCCCATTTTCGTATTAAGTCTTTAGATATTAATTCATTAGTGGACTTTTCTTTTATATAAGAGCTTGTGATTTTCCCTCGTTTATTAGTTTCTGGTGGAGATAGACGTTCAGTCTGTTTATGACGTTTATACTTATTCAGATAATCACTTAATTTAGGTGATAGCTTGTAAGTCCATTTTATATTATACTTAAAAATTAAATGAAGTCTTGTAAGATGAAAATGATTACTCCATCTACCATGAATTTCAGGATGTTGTAACGTGTGAGCATCAACAATCAGAAACTTATATATATGGTTTTCAGCATTAGCAAAATCAATATCTTGAAATCCAAGATTAAAAATTTCTAGGCACTCATGAATTCCTCTTTGTGTATTTGCTCCACAAAATTGACACTTGCCATTGTCTAAAAGTACTATTCCATTTTTTTTAGCTAAATCGATGTAATCTTGCATTATTCTTTTCGCTTATTGTCAACGTGTTCGTGTATGGTTTACTTCACTTTACTAAGTCGTTATGCTCATACGTTGCGTTGGCTAAAACTAAGTTAACAAAAGAAAACGAACCATAGGGAAATCTCAAGGATTTTTGGAGTACGCACAGAATAAGAATATGAGGCTGTATATGTTGCTGTATACTGTTTTATTTACTGTACATTATAGTTTTTATAAAATTCAGCTAAACCTTGATAAAAGGTTATATATGGAGTGGTCATGTGAATTTGATTCTCGATATAATCATATTTCCATGAAAGTGATTTAGGAGCTTTGTTTTTTAAAATTTCAACAAACTTACCAAGAGCTTCAGTAGCTCTTTCTCCCTCTGCTTCTAGCTTAGTCATAGTTAGATATATAGACGTGTCTAAGGTTGTGTTTTGCTTAAACAAATTTTCATATTTATCTAGTAATTCGGAATTCAAAATCTGTATAACTGGACTCGCTACGATATAATTGTCAAACAATGAGGGCTGTGTGGCTAAATAGTTTAAAACAAATGCCCCAGCCATAGAGTGACCAAAAATAGTTTTTTGGTCATTAGTTCTATATTTGTTTTCAACAAAATCTATCACTTCGTTCTTTATAAATTGCATAAACTTACCTCTTTCGCGAGCTAAATCCCTACCTCTTGTTCCTCTATTATTAGGGATTCCAACGATAATACTCTCGGGAATTTTTTCGTTCTCTTCTAGGATAGTTACTGCAATAGTGGCATGATAGAAATGGTTATTTCCATCTAGAAGATAAATGACAGGGTATTCTTTTTCGGAACTATCATAATTGGAAGGTAAATGAATTAAAATATCGCGTTTTTCGTTTAAGACATCTGATTGAAAGCTATATTTATCACCAATTTGAAAATTAATAGATTCAACATTGAGATTTTGTTGTGCTTGAATTGAAAAAACAAGGAATAATGTTATTAATAGAGAGTAGAATTTTACCATTTTGATTCGTTTAGATTTTGCTCGAAAGTATCACCATTAGATTGAAAATTAATTAGAAATTCTTCAAATTATAACTACTTTAACACTAGTTCTTAATTCTATGTTAAGTGATAACTTAACTAGATATTTGGAATGATATTGATAGAAGATCGCTTTTATCTATTCGAATTATAAATTGGTTGTATGCGCTGTTAGCGGTTGTTTGCTTTCTTAATTTTCCACTTCATCTGTTAAAAAAGCATCTTGAGATATGAGTTTTTTAAGATAATATCCAATTTCCCAATTGCGATGTACATTGCTGAAATATCCCGATCCAGGACCTTTGGCAAATAGAGGTACAACAGCAGCTGTATGATCTTTTGTTGACCATTTTATTTGCAGATTCGGATAAGTGTCGAAATCAGCTACGGCCGCAATACCACCTGTTTCGTGATCTGCTGTAAAAAGAACTAAAGTTTCTCCATTTGTTTTTGAAAAATTTAAAACAAGGGCAAGTGTTTCTTGAATAGATTTCAAGCCATTTAAAACCCTTTTAGAATCATTTTCGTGCGAAGCTGCATCCATTTCTTCACTTTCTAGGAGCAGCACAAATGGCTTATCTTGAGATGACATATAAGTTAATGCCGTTTCAGTTAAGGTTAAGAGATTAGGAGAAGAGTTCATATCCTGAATTTCATCTTCCTTGAAAATTGCGGCTATAGGTTTTAAGAAACTATCGTTAGCAGGAACCTCTAACGACTTATCAAGAATTAGAAATCGCTTTCTTAAAATATCAAGACTTTCACTTTCTTCAGGCACGTCATCCTCACCCACATCTTCGAGTTCGCCAAAAATTAAATCTATTTCACTTGCTGCAATTTGTTTAAGGATACTTCTAGCATCATCCTCATTTCTAATATGTGCCGAAAATGCTGCAGGTGTGCCGTCCCATACATAGGAATCTGTTACTATACCTGTATTATATTGCCAATGTGATGCTAGTTCAAGTATGTTTTGTAAGGGCTTTTGGTCCTTATCGATACCAATATGACCAAAATTTGTTGATGTTCCTGTTGCCATAGCTGTTGCAGATGCTTCCGAATCTGTAAGTGGTCCATAGTAGGATCTTGCATCGTGCCATCCTTTAACGTCAAATTGGTGCCATACGGAAACCGTGTTTTCTAACTGCTGAGTTTGTAAGGCAAGAGATAAATGACTAAAACCCATACCATCTGCGATAAAGATTATAATGTTTTTTGGCTTGTTTTCTTTGTATTCAAAATTCACTTCTCTCTCAACGCGTTCAGGCGAAAACTCAATGTCAAATGAAGGTTTTGAAACTGAAATATTGAAGATGTACATTATACTAAAGAGAAGTCCAAGTAGTATTACTGTTGTTAGAAGGCTGATTTTTTTCCAGTTTTTCATAAATAATAACTTACGAGTTCGTGTATGATTTGTGCGGAATCGCCCGCTGGATTATTCGGCCTAAATTCAGCCGTTTTGATTTATACTTAATATTTTAGTATGGAACAAAACCACAATGTGTTATAGCTATTATTGGCGTGTCCTTTATTATATTATAAAAATATGACTTATTTAAAGAGTATTCAAGAATCCATTAAGATCTTGATCTTTTTCCAGTTGCAATTTTTTCTTTAATCTATATTTTGATTTCAGCACGCTATCTGGCAAAACATTAAGCATCGATGCAATTTCTTTTGTAGAAAGATTCATTCTAAGAAAAGAAGCTAAGCGCATTTCTTTTTCTGTAATATCTTCTGATATGGCTTTAATTTTATTGTCGAAGTTATTATGCACTTCGGAGAAATAAGATTTAAACACTTCCCAATCCTTGTCTTCAGCACTTTCCTTTTTAAGGAGCATTACCAAACGTCTAAACTCTACTTTAAAAAGTTCTGGTGATTTCTTGATCTTTTCTAAGTTTTCTTTAAGCTCTTGAATGAATGTATTTTTTTGAACTAGATGCAGTGTTTGAGAAGTCAGTTCTTTCTTCTTGAATTCAATTTCCTGTTTATAGATAGCTTCTTGCTTTTCACGCTCAATTTTATTTTTTTTAATACGTTGCTTAAACCCAAAATAAAGAAGTGCAGCAATGGCAATAAAAGAAAACATGCCAATACCATATAAGGTTTTTTGAAGATTACTTAATGACACATTTTTTTCTAATAACTCAATCTGATTTTCTCGCTTTTCAGCTTCATATAATTCTCTCATATTTGCAATTTCCTTCTCCTTGTCTTTAGTAAAAATAGAGTCCTTTTTTGTAATATATTCTTCATAAACCTCCACAGCTTCAGAGCTTTTATTATTTATGGCTAATGCTTCAGCATGTAACCTAACACATACTAAATAAGCATCAGAAATTCCTCTTGCCTTTTCTTCATTGTAAATAATAGTCGTTTCTTTTAAAGCCAAATCTTTATCATTCTTATCTATATATACTTGTGCGAGATAACGTCTACTCATATTTTCTAAAATCTTATTGCCTATTTCTTGAGATTTCTTAATTGTCTCTTTAAGGGTTGTAATGGCTTTATCGAAGTCGCCATCTAAATAGTAGGCATGCCCTAAATGCGATTTCCCAGTTAATATACCATTCTGATCGTCTATAGCTTCAAAGATTTGAATACCCTTTGGTAATTCTTCTAAAGCTAACTTATGGTCGCCATTATCGAGTGAAACCATACCTAGACTTATAATTGCAGCACCATACATTCCTTTATCATTTTCTTCTAAAAAACCATTAGCAGCTTCCCGGTAATTCGAAATGGCCAAATCATAATCACCATTTGAAGCATATGCATTTGCTAGTGTAAAAGATAATCCACTTTCCCTGTGAATGTCATTACTAGCTTCTACAAATACTCTAGTATCTAACAATAATTCAATGGATTTTTTAATATTACCAATTCGTCTATACGAACTGGCCAATCGAATTCTACTCATAGCTATTGTACTACTGTCATTTGCATATTCTGCCCAGTAAATGGCCTTTTCATAAGTTGGGATAAGACTATCAATTGTTCCATTTCTAGAATATGCGTAACCAAGCTCTCGTAACAATCTATTTGTTACTAATGGATGATTCTTACCATCAAGCTCTAAGCCGCGTTTTGCATAAGCAATATGATCTTCACTATTACCAACAAAATCTAGCACATTGCATATTTCAAAATACGTTTGCGCCAATATAGAATCATTATCTACTCTAATAGATTCTTTTAATGCATTTTCAAAAAAGGTATTACAATTTGATTTTTGTTCTTTGACACAATCTTTACCTTGATTAATAAATGTCATTTGTTTTTCTGGTAATTCATAAATTACATTTTGAGCATATAAGTTTAGTAACCCGAAAGTGATAAAAAAGAAAATAAAAAGAGGTCTTTGCATAATGGTAATTTCTAGATAACTAAGTTAAACATTATAACTAGTTATTTTACTTCAATTCCGTTGTCTATCTATGTCAAAAAGAAGGTGATCCATGTCGTGTCCATAAAAAATCGAATGTTAAGGTTGTTAATATGTTGATTATCAATAACTTGTATAAGTTAAATAATGTCTCGTCTATACATGTTTCATAACATGTGTCCATACTTTGTCCATGCCGAAAATTAGATTTTAGATGCTTTCATATCTAGTTTTGGAGTATAGAACAATCGATATAATCATTTTTGTGGTGTCTTATTTTGGATAAGGCTGCAGACTTACCAAACTAAGATTACTACAAATTCAATAACCACAAAAACAAATATTATGAAAACAACATTTAACATTGGGTTTCGAAAATTAGTTTATTTAGCCTTTTTATTATTAATCATTGGATGTAGCAAAGATGAAGATGTTATCGAAGGACCAGGACCAGGAGATGGAGAACTACAAGAAACAGCAGGAATTTCTGTTAATGACCTCGAAAGTTATCTTGGGGATATTGGCCTTAAAATTAATACAAGACCGATTGCAAAAAAAGGATATACGCCTGCAACGGTTACACTTGAAACAGATGCAGTTCACGGTAATTATGATCAAGAATTAACTGTTGATCCGTTCACACACGTAGCTCAACTCTCAATTGCCATCGAAGATTTATCGGAAGATGCAGAAAATGAACTTCGAAATGGAATTCCTTTAAGTATTATCGTTAGAGACAGTAATAATCAAGAGCTTATTTCTGAATCTTTTAGCATCGTTAATTTTTTAGAAAACGGTACTTCTATAATCCCTAATACTTCTGATTTGCAATTTTTAGCAGAAGAAATTAGCTTTAAAAATAATATGCCTCATTTTCTTCAAACTGTCGATGCAAACGGAAACTATGGCACTAATGCTGTAGAAAAACCATCGAGTGCTGGTAGTTCTGGTGTTGAACTAAAGGAAGATTTTTCTTCATATAGCTCAAGCTGGACAAACCATCAGTACTATTTTCATAAAATTAATGGTCAAGAAAATGTGTATGCTATAAGTAGTATGCATTCAAGTCGTTATTTAACAATTGGAAATAACTCAAGAGTACTAAGACAATCAAGCGCATTTTCATATCCTACAGTAGACCCAAATGCATTGGAGGCAGATTATATATTTAGAATACAAAAAGAATCGAATGGCCTTTATACTATTAGAGGTATGGCCAATAATATGCCCTTGAGACGATTTAACAATTCTGGTGATATTAGTTGGCATACTAACAATTCTGGAACCATTCAATATTTTAGAATTATAGCATTAAATCTTTTCTGGAACGCCCAACAAGTTGAAACTACAGATTATCTTTCTCCTTTGTTTCCAGAGGTAGATTCAAATTTTGGTTTTAATAGTACTTTGGTAAACTGTACTCAAGGAGGCTTGTCACAGGTTGTTGGGATTAACGAAGTTGAAACTGTGTCAAGTACAGTAGGTTGGGAAGAATCATTGTCTATTAGCTCTCGAGAAGATTTGGAAGTGTCTGTAACCGTAGGTGTAGAGGCAGAGGCAAAGTTTTTTGGTGGTTCTGCCACAGCTAGTGGAGAAACAACAACTTCTTATGGATTTTCGCAGGAAGTTACGGAATCTCAATCGCAGTTCGAAGAAGAGACTGTTGAAGAAACTGTTGAATTTACGTTTGAACGAACAGTAACGGTTCCGCCTTTAAGTGCTTCCTTGGTATATGATGCCTATCAATCGTATTCAAATGTGAGAATACCATTTGTAAAGCAACTAATCATTACTGCTAATCAAATTGATCCTGCTAATGCTAATAATGTGTTAGGACCACTTACTGGTGCTGATTTAGTTACGCAATTAAGGATGAACAACTTTAATGGATTAATTACTGAAGTTGGGTCTAATTTTGTAAGAGTAACGTTAAGGGGAACAAGTATTTTAGATAATATTATTGAAACTCAAAGTGTATTTACACCTGCTGATTTTAACTGTAACTAATATTGCTAATAATAAGAGTAATTGTATTTAGAATTGCCCATTTTAAATTCTAAAAAAATGAAAACAAAAATATATTTAATAATCGTAGCATTATCTATAAGTAATAGTTGGGCGCAATTAAGTGTTACAGCTACTTCTACCGATTTTTCTATCGATTTCGACACCTCAATCAGTGGTGTTAATGAGGGAGCTTATGATGGTACAGGTTTTAACCCTGCTCCAAGCACAGGTGACTTAGACGGAAATGCATGGGAAATAACGGGTTTTAGTCTTGGTAACCAAGCCTATGACGCAACGAGTACAAGTGGAGATATGGCAAGAGGAAGCTCCACAGGAGAGGTTGCGAGCGGAGGTCTATATGCTTTTGAAGTAGCGGCTTCAGATTTTGCATTTGGCATGCAACCTACAGGCTCAGATTTTACACCAGGAACCATTACGTTAAAGGTAACTAACAATACTGGAATCACTATTTCTGATATAGAGATAGCCTATGAAATTTGGAATTTAAATAATGCAGATAGAGCAAACAGTTTAAATTTTTCGTATAGTACTGATGACTTATTCTATACAGATATTGGAGCTTTAGACTATACTTCTCCAGAAGCTCCAAATGCATCGTCTTGGGTTAAAAATGACAGAAGTACTGTAATAACCGGATTAACACTTGATAATGGAGATACCTTATACTTAAGATGGACAGGGAGCGATGAATCGGGAAGTGCCGCTAGAGATGAATTTGCTATTGATGATATTACAGTTAATTTTGCTAACACGCTTAGTATAGACGATTCTAATTTTGAGAAGATCAGTATTTATACCATAAATAACTCAATACTGATTGATGGATTACAAGCAGGCAATACCTTGTTAGACGTATATAATATTTTAGGAAAATTAGTAAATACTAATACTTTTAAAGCCACTGGTGAAATTCAAAAAATTGAATTGTCAGAATCACTTGATCAAGGCATCTACATTGTTCGTTTAAAAACTGAGAAAGGGATATTAAGCAAAAAAATAATAAAGAGATAAAACTGAACAATTAAGAAGTTTCAACCAGCTCTAGAAGGTCAAAAATCAAGTTAGTCGTAAACAAGCCATAGTTCACTATGGCTTTGTTGTTTTCAATCTACCTATCGCTCAATCATCATGAATGCGTAAACGATCTCTAATTTTTAAAATTAGCTTCTATGCTGTATACAGATTGCGTTGGCTAGGACGAAATTAGCAAAAGAAAATGAACCAGACGAAAAACCGTTGGATTTCCCAAATACATAAAGAACAACCAATTAATCATACATGTTGTTAGCCGCTACCATTTACCTATCTTGGATCGGCATCATCTACATAGTTTTTCACGCTAATCTTTATCATGTAGTGGTCAGATAAAAAGCGATCATGTTGTTCTAAATCAGATGAACGCAAGACATACTGCCTACTGTACTTAAATTCTGGTCTTTCCTCCGAGACAAATATTCTGTCAAATGGAGCTTCATTATATTGTTTACTCCAATATGTTGCCGAATCATTGTTGTTTAAATCAATAAATCCACGAGTAACAAACGCTTCTATTGCAGGTTCATCGTTGCGTAAAACGTTTGTATCTCCAAGTAAAATAAGGCTTGGGTCTATGGTGTCCTTGATTTCATCTAACGCATCACATAGCGTTTGAGCTTCTTTTCCTCGTACAATTCTATTTTTAGTTACACCTCCATAATTCGATTTCATATGGAGAGGAACAATTGAAATCGTTCTTTTTTCAGCTTGCTTTTCCCATTCTCCAGCAGAATTGCGACGCCAAGCATCAATTTCAGATGTGAAATGGAGAAGATGTGGTTTGCGGTCCCAGAGATTGTAATCTCCATCTTTATGTTTTACATTTAATGGAAATATATCACCAACAGTGAGTCGCTCAGTATTCCATAATACCGTACAGAGTTGAGAACGATCTCCTGATTTTCGGTTGGGCAGAATAACGTAACTCCATTTTACATTTAGATGCTCTTCAAGTAGAAAACAGACAACGTCTAAATCTGAATTTCTTCGTTCTGTAACGGCTCTACTCTCAATTAATGGTTGATTATCAAATAGACGAACCTCTTCGTCTGATGGGGTCACATAAACCTCTTGGAGTGCAATGAGATCTATTCCAGCCATCTCTATATGATCTGCTAAAGCGTATGCGCTTTGCTTTTTAGTAGCTCTTGATTGTCCTGAAAGGTGTTCAATGTTCCAACTTGCAATTTGTAGAAAACTCATAATATTTTATTTTTAGGATTAATAATTCAGTTGTATTGTAGTTATTAACTCGTGTATAGGGAAGTGTGCGTTAAATTGTTAATTTTCTAAAACCTCAGCACGTTTAATCTCAAAAGGTTTAAACCAATCCCAAACAGCGCCAACGCTAAATTGATTTCCCGAATCCACGAAACGAATATTATAATCGTCATGTCCATGATTGTATTTTACGAAAAACGCTAAATCATTAATTTTAAAGGGATACACGGTTATAAATAGCTCTACGCGCCAAGGTTCAACCGAAGGATGTGGTCGCTCTATAAATTCGGTATTGATTCCAAGAGAATACCTGAATTTTCCAGCGTAAGTATGTATGTATTCGTAATCGAGTTCAAAGCGATGCCTGCCATATATGCCAATATCAAAATCTGAAAACCCGCCCTTGTCTATAAGCCCGAATAGTTTATTGTGAAATAGGGTGTAAGCACCAGAAAAAGAATGAGATATAAAAGGCGTATTGTTTTGACCAAAGCGATTCACTCTAAAATTTAGGCTGAGTTTAGTGAGATTGGTAGAAAAATTACCGTTGGTTCTATTGAGTAACTCAGACAGGTTGTCACTATCAGTAATCGTGGCGTGTAAGGCTGTACAAGCGTCCGACTCGTCAACTAAGGTAGAATCAAAGGTACAACCCGATTGTCCGTTTGAGAAATGGCCACTTTCAACAGCAAACGAGAAAAAATTATTTCGTGGTGTTTTAACCAAACGTTGCCATCCCGCTAAAACCTTATACGATGGCATTTTCACAGGAACAGATTGTTCATCATACATTCTAATATGTGGTTGAAACGTAAAATAAAAGGCGTCACTAGGTTTATGTGCAAAGTTCTGCATCACATAGCGCATATTGTTAGAAATACTATAATATACAGTTGGTTTGGCTTCAAAAAATATGGGCTCGAAGCTCACTAGATTACTCGACCACATGATGCTTGGTTTCTCATGAATAGGGTAGTACTCTTTAAATCCGCTATTAGATATGTTTTGTTTGGTCTTTGCAGAATCTTTTGCTGTTTGAGCAAAGCAATAACTATGAATAAAAAGACTTAGGCAAAAAAATAATGAAAGTTTATGCATGGCAATAAATTTTATACGTCAGAAAGCAAAAATTTATAGGGAGAGATTAAATATACGATTTAATACTTTAAAATCTTAAATTTATAACATGAAAAACTATTACTTACTATTGCTAACTTTCTTCATATGTAGCTGCAATTCTCCAGAAGAAAAGAAAATTACTGAAACTAAAGGTATTCTTGAGGTAAATGAAGTTAAAACCCCTATAATCAATTTAAAAGAAGCAAATATATTAGCGCAATTACCTATTCATTGTGTTCAGATTGAGTATCCAAATAAGCTCAATCAAACCATTGGTAGTGCAGCCGATTTACAATCGCCAAAAGCATTGCATCCTGCGTTTTATGGATGTTTTGATTGGCACTCTGCAGTTCATGGACATTGGAGTTTGGTGAGCTTATTGAGACAGTTTCCTGAGCTCGAAGATGCTGAAAACATTAAAGCGATGCTCCTAGAAAATATATCTGAAGCCAATATTAAAGCAGAAGTAAATTATTTTTTTGGGCAATACAATAGAACCTATGAACGCACCTATGGATGGGCTTGGTTGTTAAAGTTAGCAGAAGAATTACATACATGGGATGATCCTGTAGCAAGGGCCTTGGAGTCTAATCTTCAGCCGTTAACCGATTTAATCGTTACTAAATATTTAGAATTCTTGCCTAAACTCAATTATCCTATTCGCGTTGGCGAGCATCCTAATACTGCATTCGGGCTCTCTTTTGCTTATGACTATGCGAAAACAGTTAATAATGAAAACTTGAAGCGCCTTATAGAGCAGCGCGCCAGAGATTTTTATCGTAACGATACTAATTGTCCCTTAGCTTGGGAGCCCAGCGGTTTTGATTTTTTGTCGCCATGTTTTGAAGAGGCAGCATTAATGAAACGTGTGCTTCCAGAACCAGAATTTGAAGGCTGGATTGATACATTTTTACCAGAATTAAAAGATGAAAACTTCAGTATTGAAACAGGAAAGGTAAGTGATAGAACAGATGGGAAGCTCGTGCATCTTGATGGTGTTAACTTTTCACGTGCTTGGAGTTTAAATGAAATCGCTAGAGGGTTGCAGCAATACAGTCACCTGAAAACTATTGCTAATCAGCATATAAATTACTCTTTACCAAGCATTGTGGGCGACAGCTATGAAGGCGGGCATTGGCTAGGGAGTTTTGCAATTTATGCCTTAAATTCAACAGATCGTGATTAAAAATTGGTTTAAAAATATTGGACCTGGGCCATTGGTTGCGGCGGCATTTATTGGTCCCGGAACTGTGACCGTTTGTACGCTGGCTGGTGTTGACTTTGGGTTTTCATTGCTTTGGGCGATGTTATTGTCGGTGTTTGCAACAATAGTTCTACAGGAAATGTCGGCACGTTTAGGAATTATATCTCAAAAAGGACTTTCTGAAGTGATAAGAACAGAAATTTCGAATCCGTTTTTAAAAACATTAGCGATTATCTTAATTCTATCGGCAATCGTTATTGGAAATGCCGCTTACGAAGCAGGTAACATTAGTGGTAGTGTTTTGGGGCTCGAAGTATTGTTTGGAGATGCGTTTTCAAATTCAAGTACAGTATTTAGTGTTCTTATTGGTGTTATTGCATTTGTTTTATTGTTTATAGGAAATTATAAAGTGCTTGAAAAAGCGTTAGTGTCTTTAGTGATTTTAATGAGTCTAGCATTTTTAATTACTGCAATTTTAACAAAACCTGATATAAGTCAAATATTAAAAGGCTTATTTGTACCTGCTTTTTCTAGCGATAGCATTCTTACGATTGTTGCTTTAGTAGGAACAACGGTTGTGCCATATAACTTATTTCTTCATGCGGCTTTGGTTAAAGAGAAGTGGAAGGATAAATCAGATTTAAAACTGGCAAGGAAGGATACGATTATAGCAATAGTCTTAGGTGGAATAGTGTCTATGAGTATCATTATTTCGGCAGCTGCCATAAAAACATATGAGGTTAATAGTGCAGCAGATTTAGCAAAAGGTTTGGAACCTTTATTTGGTGATTTCGCCTCTTATTTCTTATCTATTGGCCTGTTTGCAGCAGGTATTACAAGTGCTATTACAGCGCCTTTAGCTGCGGCTTATGTCGCTTCAGGATGTTTGGGTTGGGGGTCTAATCTGAAATCGCCAAAGTTTCGTTTGGTTTGGATGTTTATTTTGGGGGTAGGAGTGTTGTTTTCTTCAATTGGCTTTAAGTCTATCGAGATCATAAAATTCGCTCAGGTAGCTAATGGTCTACTGTTGCCCATTATTGCAGGCTTTTTAATTTGGATAATGAATAAATCATCTATTCTTGGAAGATATAAAAACACTACACTTCAGAATGTTTTTGGCTTCGTTATTTTAGCTATAGCTTTATTTTTAGGAGTTAAGAGTATATTAAAAGTGTTTAATCTACTGTAATGATAGAAATTGATATTAATTGCGATTTAGGGGAAGGTGTTGGTAACGAAGCGTTCCTGATGCCCTTTATTTCTTCTTGTAATATTGCTTGTGGCGGTCATGCCGGAAATAAGATGACTATGAGTATAGTGGCTGATTTAGCAGAAAAATATAATGTAAAAATTGGCGCACATCCTTCATTTCCTGATAAAGAGAACTTTGGTAGAAAGTTATTGAATATGTCACCAGAAGCTCTTTATGATACTGTTTATACGCAGATAATGTCATTGAAAACTATTCTTGGAAATAAAGGGCTTAACTTGCATCATGTTAAACCTCATGGCGCTTTGTATAACGCTGCTGTGGTTGATAAATCGGTTGCGCGCACTATCATAAAAGCTGTGAATGATATTGATAGTGGTTTGGTGTTGTACGCGCCTTATCATTCTCTTAGTGCCGAAATAGCTAAGCAAGAAGGTTTGCAAGTGATGTATGAGGCTTTTGTAGACCGAAATTATAATGAGGATTTAACCTTGGTGTCACGTCAGCAAAAAACAGCTTTAATAGATGATGCTGATCACATGTTTGAGCATATGTGTCACATGATTTTAAACGGAAAAATAATGACTGTGACTGGAGTAGAGGTAGAAGTAAAAGCAGATACGTTTTGTATTCATGGCGATCATAAGAATGTGCTAAATAATTTAGAGCATTTAGTTGGTAAATTAAAGGAGAATAATATTGAAATTTCTTAAGCATATTTGACGAATTTTGAACTTACATATCGACGCTTTTCTGAAGACTCAATTTTAGTAGAATGGCCTCCTGAAATCACTAAAAGCATTGTCTATGATGTGCTGTCTTTTAAAAAAATGATCTTAAATTATAATATTAAAGGAATAATTCAAATAAATAATGCATACAACTCGATATTAGTTATTTATGATTTCGCTATTGATAAAATCAATGATGAAATTTCAACGTTGAAATCCTTATACAATACACGAGTATGCATAAATAGACCAACGTTTAAATTGTGGCGAATTCCTGTGTGTTACGATGAAGAGTTTGGCTTAGATTTAGATGTTATTTCTAAACAAAATAAACTGTCAAAATCTGAAGTTGTACGGTTACATTATGAACCAATATATACCATCTTTTTTATTGGGTTTTTACCCGGCTTTTTGTACTTAGGCGGATTGGATAAGCGGCTTCATTTTCCAAGAAGATCAAAACCACGAATACGTCTTAAAAAGGGAGCAGTCGCTATTGGAGGAGGTCAAACAGGAATTTACCCTAATGTAAGTCCGGGAGGATGGCATATTATAGGTAATTCTCCTATAGAGTTTTTTAAGTCAGCCAATGAGAATCCATGTTTTGCCCAGGCAGGAGATCAAGTTCAATTTGTTCCAATACCTAATTCAGAGTATAAGGTATTAGTTGAACAAATAAAAAACGGAACTTACCAATTAGAAAGTGAGGTGTTTGATGGTTGATGTCCTAAAAGCAGGCTTATTTGATACCATACAAGATTTTGGAAGATTTGGAATGCAAGACTATGGTGTTCCATATTCGGGTGTTATGGATACTTATTCAGCAACTCTAGGGAATTCTATATTAGGAAATGAAAAAGGAGCTGCTGTTATGGAATGTACAATTAATGGTCCGCAACTTAAGTTCAATACAGCAACCCTTATTTGTATTACAGGAGCGCTAATGCAGCCCAATTTAAATGGACAAACGGTTAGAAATAACAAGGCTATTTCAGTTAAAGAAAATGACGTATTGCGTTTTGGTAAGTTGCAGTATGGTTGTAGATGTTACATTTCAGTACTTGGCGGATTTCGTACTGAAATCGTTTTGGGAAGTAGAAGTATGTATCAAGGAATTACCTCCAAATTTAAAATAGAAAGAGGAGATAAGTTACCTATTTCTAGTTTCCATAATAGTAATACTGACAGCTTAGTTTCTATTAAAGTTAATGAAAAACACTTTCAAACTCTTGATGTAGATGTATTTATGGGGCCAGAATTTAAACAACTGAGTGTAGCACAACAGAAGCTCCTGTTTCATCAAACTTTTAGTATTTCTACTGAGAGTAATAGAATGGCCTATCAGTTTAATGAATTGTTTGTAAATGATTTAGATGAAATCATAACATCACTTGTTTTGCCAGGAACTGTGCAACTCACGCCATCTGGACAATTAATCACCTTAATGAGAGATGGTCAAACCACTGGTGGATACCCAAGAATTTTACAATTATCAAAAGACGCAATCAATATCCTAGCACAAAAGTCTTTAGGTGACAAGATTCGGTTTAAATGTATAAAATAGTAAGAAAAAACCTAAATTTTAACATAAATAGTGGTTTTGTATTAAGATTTTATATACATTACAATGCAATTAATTCAAAACTAACCAAATTATGAAAAGACTAGGACCAATTATTTTAGGGATTATTATTGGCGCTGCTGCCATGTATTTTTATTTTCATAATAATAAAAATCAAGACGGTATGAGTGATACACCAACACCAAAAGGCATTATTACGCCAAAAGAGATTAAAGTATTAACTGAAGCCTACAACCCTAGGTATGACAGCATTAATAATACTGTTTTTAGAGGCGTACAAAGCGGAGATAACCGATCATCATGGTATTCCTTGGAAGATTTACGCAATTTCCTTACACTTGCAGAAAAACAAGCAGGAGAATTAGGATACACAATGGATGGTGTTAGAATCTATCCTGGTGCATTGCCAGCAGGAATTGAGCGCCCCGGTTATTCAACATTTTTGTTTGTGCCAACAGGTTATTTAACCAAATCTGAAGGAGGCATGGCAAATATGAAACAAGGAGGTGGAAATGGTGACATTCCTGGAGGAAACGGATTGGATATGGGAGGAGAAGGAAGCCCTCCAGGTGCTAATTATCCTCAATAACCAGATTATATTTGAAGGAATTTTTATTTGATAACAGCACAATAATTACCAATGCGGTAGAATTTATTGCAGCGTTGTCTGGCACTTTATATTTAAGAAAGAATAAAAATTCAGTATTAAAGATTTTTGTTATTTATCTATGGCTCACTTTTTTTACAGAATTAGTGGGCCATTATACTTATATAATGCAAAATAACTATAGTTATGATTGGTTTGTAAAAATCAAGAATAGTTACTTTTGTTATAATAGATGGTTGTATAATGTCTATTCTTTTTTGGCGATTGGACTCATAGGGTTGTTTTATTCTAATTTAATGTCCACTAAGCTATTTCAAATAATAATTAGAAGTATTTTTATAGCATACAGCTTATTTGCTTTTGTTTTTTTTACGTTTACTGACGGATTTTTTCTAAGATCATTACCCTATAACTATATTTTTGGAGCGGTCGCTGTTTGTGCATATGTTATCTTGTATTTTATTGAGTTAATGCGCAGCGACGAAATTTTAACTTATTATAAACTCCCATCATTTTATGTGAGTATTGCCTTGTTGTTATGGTATTTATGCGCCACACCATTATTTATATTTGACAGTTATTTTTTAGCTGTAAATACAGATTTTGTATCGTTTAGATACTTGTTATTACTATTTATAAATATATTTACCTATCTATGTTATACATTCGGTTTTTGGTACTCACTCAAGAAGAGCAAGGAATAAACGAGGAGCAAATAGCTCTAATCGCATATGTTATTTTTGCTATATTATTGCTTTCAATAATGGTAATCTTGTTTTTTGTGACCTTTCAGAAACGAAAGAACAAGCTTCTTTTAGATAAAGTTAAACAACAACAGGAGTTTGATGAAGAAATCTCGCGTACACAAACAGAAATTCAAGAACAAACACTAAAACATATTGGATGGGAATTGCACGATAACGTAGGCCAATTACTAGCTTATGCCAGTATGCAACTTAATATGCTTGGCACTAAAGTACCAGACGATGTGAAATCAAAAGTTAATGAAACCTCCGATATTGTAAAAGAAAGTTTGAAAGAAGTAAGGTCATTGTCAAAATCACTTAATAATGAGGTTATATTAAATATTGGATTTGAAGACTCTATCACCAATGAACTTAGTCGTTTAAAACGCATGAAATTTGCTTCAGCCGAGTTGCACGTTAAAGGAGAGCGCCAAGAACTTAAGAATAAAAAACATGAGATTATAATCTTTAGAATTCTTCAAGAATTCTTCTCAAATTCTGTAAAATATTCTGAAGCCGATAACTTAAAGGTGGCTTTAAATTACAAACCAGATCAAGTAGATATTATAGCATCCGATGATGGTAAAGGTTTTGATGTCGATACTGCTGAAAAAGGATCAGGACTTATAAATATGAAAAGTAGAGCAGAACTTATAGGAGCAACATTTAAGATGACATCACAACCAAATGAAGGCGTTGAACTCACTATTAACTATCCCTTCAATAACTAATACTCACAGGCTTGCCATATTGGGTCTTTTGGTAAAGGTGCTACAACATCAATCATATTTTTTGATACAGGGTGAATAAACTCTAAACGCCTTGCATGTAAACTAATGCTAGCATCTTTATTACTACGCCCAAAGCCATATTTTAAATCACCCTTAATAGGTGATCCTACGGATGATAACTGACTCCTAATTTGGTGATGTCTTCCCGTTTCTAACGCAATCTCTAGTAGGTAATAGTTGTCAAGCGTTTTTAATGTTTTGAAATGCAAAACTGCTTTCTTACTGCCTTCAACTTCTTTTGTATACGCTGTCGATTTGTTATTCTTTGGGTTTTTTTTGAGCCAATTAATTAAGGTGCCTTCTGGTTTTTGAGGTAACTGTTTTACAATAGCCCAGTAGGTTTTAGAGGTTTTTTTTTCGGCAAATAATTTATTGAGTCGGGGTAAGGCTTTACTCGTTTTTGAAAACAATACAATGCCAGTCGTTGGCCTATCCAAGCGATGTACTACACCTAAATACACATTACCAGGTTTGTTATATTTATCTTTGATATAGGCTTTTACAACATCACTTAAAGGCATGTCTCCGGTTTTGTCGCCTTGTACAATATCACCAGCACGCTTATTGACAATGATAATATGATTGTCTTCGTACAAAACTTGGAGATTAGTTTTATTTGATACTATTTTTTTTAAATCAGACATGTAAACTTACCTTGTTAAAGATTTTATGACAGTCTCATGCTGTGGAAATAGCTCAGTAAGGCTTTTACAAGATGCTAAAGTGAAATCTCTAAAGTCAAAACCAGGAGCAACTGTGCATCCTAAAAAAGAAAAGCTATTAGGCTTTGAAATTTTTGCCGCAAACCAATAATTTTTAGGTACTACAAATTGAGGTACTTGTCCGTTAAGAAGATCATTGCCAATCATTACGGTAGATAAAACACCGTCTTCAGAAATCATGGTTAACTCTAAAGCATCTCCCATATAGAAATGCCACATTTCATCTTGATTTATCTTGTGAAAGGCCGAAAAATCATCAGATTTAAGTAGATAATAAATTCCTGTACAATAATGTCGTTGGTCTTGAAATACTTGAGGTAAGCAATCTTTAGAAATGACACCCTCACTACGATAGGTTTCCTTATAATAACCACCTTCAGGATGTGGTTTCAATTCTAATGTCTGAACAATAGTATCTAATGAATCCATTAATTTAATATTGCTCTTTGTCATTAGGGAATTTAACGGCTTTTACATCATCAACATATAGACCAATAGCTTTGGTCATGTCTTCATATAAGTTCATATAACGTCGTAGAAAACGCGGATTGAATTCATGTGTCATACCAATCATGTCATGTAATACAAGAACCTGACCATCAACACCAGCGCCAGCACCAATACCAATTACAGGAATAGAGACACTTTCTGCAACTTCTTGAGCTAACTTTGCAGGGATTTTTTCAAGAACAATTCCAAAACATCCTGCCTTTTCCAACATTAAAGCATCATCCTTTAATTGTTTTGCCTCTTGTTCTTCTTTGGCTCTAACAGTATATGTCCCAAATTTATAAATAGATTGTGGCGTTAAACCTAGATGTCCCATCACAGGAATCCCCGCATTTAGAATGCGTTTAATAGATTCTTTAACTTCTTTGCCGCCTTCCATTTTAACAGCATGTCCTCCAGATTCTTTCATGATTCTAATGGCCGAACGGAGCGCTTCTTTTGGATCACTTTGGTAACTTCCAAAAGGCAAATCAACTACAACTAAAGCCCTATCAATTGCCCTTACAACAGAGGAAGCATGATAAATCATTTGATCTAGAGTAATAGGTAAAGTTGTTTCATGTCCCGCCATGACATTACTTGCCGAATCACCAACTAAAATAACATCTACACCAGCTTCATCAACAATTTTAGCCATGGTGTAATCGTAAGCCGTAAGCATTGATATTTTCTCGTTGTTTTGTTTCATGTCAACAAGAGACTTCACAGTAATTCTTTTGTAATCTTTTTTTGCTACAGACATATTGTAAAAATTAATTATCCGTAAAAATACAGAGTTTTGTTAAACTTTATTTATTATGAGTGCTAAAAACGATTTATTTTATAATTTAACTGAAATTTTAAACTCATGAAAAACTCTATCTTTCTAATTGCCTTTTTGGTAACGACATTTTCATTTTCTCAAACATCACAAAGCGATGAAGTTAAAGCAACAGTTGAACGTTTTTTTGAAGGGTTTCACAAAGGTGATACAAGCATGATGAAATCTGTTATGATGCCAAAAGTAACCATGCAAACAGCTTTTATTAATAAAAAAGGTGAAGGCGTCTTTGTTGATGATGGAGGGTCAGATAAGTTGCTAAATGCAATAGCAAACAGGCCTGATGATCAAAAATGGGATGAGCGCTTAACAAAATTTAATATTCAAATTGACGCTAATTTAGCCGTAGCATGGGTAGATTACGAATTTTGGTTCAATGATAAATTTAGTCATTGTGGTGTAAATTCTTTTCATCTCGTAAAAACGGAAGGCAAATGGAAAATTATTTATTTAATCGATTCACGACGAAAGTCAAATTGTCAAAAAGATTAATTTGTTAACAAATTAAATTAACAGTCGGCCATATTAACACGCACGGCTAAGCCGCCTTCACTTGTTTCTTTATATTTTGTATGCATATCTTTAGCGGTTTCCCACATTGTATCTACGACTTTATCTAAAGGGACCTTAACATTATTTGGATCGGTATCTAAAGCTAATTCACAAGCGTTTATAGCTTTAATAGCTCCCATGGCATTTCGCTCTATACAAGGAATTTGAACCAAACCACCAATAGGATCACAAGTGAGCCCTAAATGATGTTCCATAGCAATTTCTGCAGCAACTAAAACTTGTTCTGGACTACCTCCAGAGAGTTCACATAGTGCACCAGCAGCCATAGCAGATGAGACGCCTATTTCAGCCTGACATCCTCCCATGGCAGCACTTATAGTGGCTCCTTTTTTAAAGATGCTTCCAATTTCACCAGCAACCAATAAAAAACGTTTGATGTCTTCAAAATTACCATCGTGGTTTTCAATAACTAAGTAGTACATTAGTACAGCAGGAATAACACCAGCGCTTCCATTAGTAGGAGCAGTAACTACACGACCTAGAGAAGCATTGACTTCATTTACAGCAAGAGCAAAACAACTTACCCATTTAAGGATTTGTCTAAATTTAACCTCTGTATTTCGAATCGCATAAATCCATTCCACAGGATTTGAATAGGGCGTATCTCCTTTTAAACTTTGATGCATGTCATAGGCACGACGCCTAACATTGAGTCCGCCAGGAAGACTACCTTCTGTATGACAACCTGTGTACATACATTCTAACATCGTATCCCAAATTCTTTTAAGCTCGTCATTTATTGCAGTCTCAGATCTAATTGATTTCTCATTTTCTAAAACAACTTCTGAAATGGATTTATTTAAATCGGTGCAAAATTTTAAAAGCTCGGTACCCTTCTCTATTGGGTATGGAAAAGAACATTTTATTTCAAAATTTTTCTTGTGATTTGATCGTTCTTCTTTTACAACAAATCCGCCACCAATTGAATAAAAAGTCGACTTGTAATTTCTTCCATTAATTACAGCGGTAAAGGTAAGTGCATTGGCATGATAAGGCAGAAATTTTCTATTAAAAATAATATTTGTGTTAACATCAAAAGGCAGAGTCGTTTCATTATTAAACACTATGGTATTTGTCTTTTTAATAGCATCAATAATCGTATCAATAGAATCAACAGGAATACGTTCTGGGTCGGCACCACTTAATCCGAGAAGTACCGCATAATCTGTGGCGTGTCCTTTTCCAGTTAAGGATAACGAGCCATAGAGGTCAACATTTATGCTTTCTACGCTATCAAACTTTTTAGCGACCTTAAGTTCTTTAATCCAACGTTCGGCAGCTCGCCATGGTCCCAATGTATGAGAGCTTGAAGGGCCAATACCTATTTTGAGCATGTCAAAGACAGAAATACACTCCATATTATTGATCACATTTTAGTGTGACAAATATAGTTTTTATTAGGATACGTTTTTATATTCCAAAACTATAATTTCAATAGAGCTTTGATCTAATTCTGCTAAGTTGGACAGGGGTTATATTAAGGTAAGATGCAATTTGATATTGCGGCGTTAATTGATCAATATTTGGTATGCGCTCTTTCAGTTTTAAATACCGCTCTTTGGCGTTCATTGTAGAAATTTCTATAAACATACGTTCGCCTGCCATAAATAGAAACTCTAAATAACGCGAATAAAACTTTAGTACTTCTGAGTTGGTGTTGCATAATTTCATAAACGCTTTGTAATTTATTTCATAAATATGGCAATCGGTAAGCGTTTCGTATATGAACTCCGAAGGTTTTTTTGTAAGCATGGATGTGAATGAAGCAAAAAACTCAACAGTTGTAAATAAGGATTTGGTTAATTCTTTTCCGTTTTCCATAATAAGGTAAGAGCGTAATACACCTTTATTTATGAGGTATAACTTTTTACTTACTTCTCCAATGTTTACTAACTTAGTTTTTGCTTTAAACTCTTTTAGCTCTGCTATAGCATATAATTTATCATAAGTTGCCTTAGATAAAGGCGATATTGAACTCATGAAATTGAAATTAACATCGTAATAATCAATCATAGTATAAGGGTTGGTTTAATTATGTCATCTTAAAGATATGTTTTTTTGTTCGTTTGAAATTTTAATGGTTGTGACATCATGTCATATTTTTTGTCATGGCATAATCATTGTCATATAGATAACGACATTAAAATGACATAAACATTTCCGAAGTATTGGAAATAAAAACACTAAATATAAAATTATGAGTAAGATTATTGGAATCGATTTAGGAACTACAAATTCGTGCGTTTCTGTAATGGAAGGAAATGAGCCAGTAGTAATCCCAAACGCTGAAGGTAAAAGAACAACGCCTTCGGTTATCGCCTTTGTAGAAGGTGGAGAAATTAAAGTTGGTGATCCAGCAAAAAGACAAGCAGTAACAAACCCAACAAAAACGGTTTATTCGATTAAACGTTTTATGGGGAATAAATATTCTGAATCTAAAAAAGAAGCAGAACGTGTACCATATAAAGTGGTAAAAGGAGATAATGATACTCCAAGAGTAGATATTGATGGACGTCTTTATACACCACAAGAATTATCAGCTATGATTCTTCAGAAGATGAAGAAAACGGCTGAAGACTATTTAGGTCAAGATGTAAGTGAAGCAGTAATTACTGTACCTGCTTATTTTAATGACTCACAACGTCAAGCAACTAAAGAAGCTGGAGAAATTGCAGGTTTAAAAGTTCGTAGAATTATAAATGAACCAACTGCAGCAGCCTTAGCTTACGGAATGGACAAAAAAGGTGTAGATCAAAAAATCGTTGTATTCGATTTTGGTGGAGGAACACATGATGTATCTATTCTTGAATTAGGAGATGGTGTTTTTGAAGTATTATCTACAGATGGAGATACGCATTTAGGAGGTGATGATGTTGATGAGAAAATCATTAACTGGTTAGCAGAAGAGTTTAATAGCGAAGAAGGGATTGATTTACGTAAAGATCCTATGGCATTACAACGTTTAAAAGAAGCGTCGGAAAAAGCAAAGATTGAATTATCATCGTCTGCACAAACTGAAATTAACTTACCTTATGTAACGGCTACAGCTTCAGGACCAAAACACTTGGTACGTACATTAACACGTTCTAAATTTGAACAATTAATTGACGATTTAGTAAAACGTACTATTGAGCCATGTGAAACTGCCTTAAAAGCAGCCGGTTTATCAAAAAGTGATATTGATGAAGTAATACTAGTAGGTGGTTCTACACGTATTCCCGCAGTTCAAACCGCTGTTGAGAAATTTTTTGGAAAGACACCAAGTAAAGGTGTAAACCCTGATGAAGTTGTTTCTTTAGGTGCTGGAATCCAAGGAGGGGTATTAACTGGAGATGTAAAAGATGTTCTTTTATTAGATGTTACACCATTATCTCTTGGTATCGAAACTATGGGGAATGTAATGACAAAGTTGATTGATGCTAATACCACAATTCCAACTAAGAAATCACAAGTATTCTCTACAGCAGCAGATAATCAGCCATCAGTAGAAATCCATGTATTACAAGGAGAACGTCCTATGGCAGCAGATAATAAAACAATTGGTCGTTTCCATTTAGATGGAATTCCACCAGCACAAAGAGGAACACCTCAAATTGAAGTGATTTTTGATATCGATGCCAATGGTATCATTAAAGTGTCTGCAGAAGACAAAGCAACTGGTAAGAAACAGGATATTCGTATTGAAGCATCTTCAGGATTAACTGAAGAAGAAATTGCTAAAATGAAGCAAGAAGCTGAAGCAAATGCGGATGCAGATGCTAAAGCAGTAGAAAATGCAAAGAAATTGAACGAAGCAGATGCGATGATTTTCCAAACAGAAAATCAACTTAAAGAATTTGGTGATAAATTATCTGATGATAAGAAAAAGCCAATCGAAGAAGCCCTTGAAGAATTGAAGAAGGCTTTCGAAACTAAAGAAATCGATGTTATCGAACCTGCTTTAGAAAAAATCAACGAAGCATGGAAAGTCGCTTCTGAAGAAATGTACAAAGCACAAGCAGAAGCTCAACAAGGTGGAGCCGAAGCACCAGGACCAGATGCTAGTCAAGAGGCTCAGGCTGAAGGAAATGATGTTGAAGACGTAGACTTCGAAGAAGTGAAATAAGAAATCATATCTTAACATTTATAAAAACGCAATCAGAAATGGTTGCGTTTTTTATGCTTAATAGCAACGCTATTCTATAAAAAGAAACTAATTTGCAATTATGAATTTTTCGGCATCCATTGAAAGCTTAAATCAACCTAAACGCCTTGCAGTAAAACTCACTGCAAAAGGCGAAAATTATGTGCAACAATCTCATCCTTGGGTGTTTTCAGATAGTATCGTAAAAATTAATGCAGACGCCAAAACAGGTGATCTTGCAATTATCTTCGGGAAACGAAAAAATGGAATGATAGGTATTGGGCTTTATGATGCCAAATCTCCCATTCGCATTAAAATGATCTATAGCGATAGCAAACCAATGCAAGTTGACACAGACTTTTTTCTTCGGAAAATAGAAAGCGCTTACAAAAAAAGGTTGCCATTACTAAAGACTAACACAACAAGTTACAGACTGCTTTTTGGAGAAAATGATGGGTTTCCTTCATTGATTGCCGACGTGTATAATACAGTTTTGGTAGTTAAACTTTATTCTGAAATATGGCTACCTTATCTTAAAACAATATTAGAGAGTTTAATGAAAATATCAAGCTGCGATACAGCTGTCATAAGATTGAGTCGCGGATTACAAAATTCTGATGAGCATCGTTTAAAAGATGGAGATGTTGTTTATGGGACATTAGAAAATGAGATTGTTAAGTTTGTAGAGCACAATGTTAACTTTTCTGCTAATGTTATCAAAGGACATAAAACAGGTTATTTTTTAGATCATAGGGAAAATAGGAGGCAAGTAGGTCTTTTAAGTAGACATAAGACAGTTTTAGATGTGTTTTCATATGCTGGCGGATTTTCAGTACATGCATTAGCCAATGAAGCAAAGGAAGTGACTAGCTTGGATATAAGTGCCCAAGCGCTAAAGATAGCAGTTCAAAATGGTAAACTTAACCACTATTCTGGAAAGCATATAACCTTGGCAGGTGATGCGTTCAAAATTCTGGAGCAACTCGTTTCAGAAAAAAAGCGTTTTGATGTCGTAGTTATTGATCCTCCTAGTTTCGCGAAACAACAATCTGAAGTACAATTGGCAAAAAAGAAATACGCACAATTGGCAAGATTAGGACAGCAACTAACGGCTAGAGAAGGTTTATTGGTACTGGCATCTTGTTCATCAAGAGTGAGGGCAACCGCGTTTTATGATATAAATGAACATACCTTAAAAGCTACTAACCGATCATTTTCCGTAGTGCAAAAAACACAACATGATATTGACCATCCTATTGGTTTTATTGAAGGGGCCTATTTAAAATGTGGCTATTATAGGTTTATGGATTAAACAACTGTTATGCATGCATAATAAATTTTATTATATTTGCTAAAATCAATTTGATATTCATGGAAACCAAACTCACTAAACTTCTCAATATAAAGCACCCAATTATACAGGCACCAATGTTTCTTGTCTCTAATGTAGCTATGGTTACCGAAGCCATGAATGCTGGTATTGCTGGTTGTATTCCTGCCTTAAATTATAGGACTTTAGATGAACTACGTGAGGCTATTCGAGAATTGAAAGCCAATAAAGTGGAAGGAGGATCTTTCGGATTTAATCTAATTGTTAATAAATCGAATATTAAATATAAAGGGCAATTAGAAGTTTTATGTGAGGAAGGCTGTGATTTTATAATTACCTCTTTGGGTAGCCCAGAAGAAACTATAAACCAAGCCCATGCTGTTGGCATAAAAGTGTTTTGCGATGTAGTGGATTTACATTTCGCAAAGAAGGTAGAAAGTTTAGGTGCAGATGCGGCAATAGCAGTGAATAACGAAGCTGGAGGACATCGTGGTAATTTATCTCCTAAAGAACTTATTAAACTTCTAAATGAAAATTTATCTATTCCAGTAATTTCTGCAGGAGGTGTTGGATGTAAGGCAGATATTGATAAAATGCTAAGTTATGGTTCTGAAGGTGTTTCTGTTGGGAGTCCTTTTATAGCATCATTAGAAGCACAAGTGACTAATGAGTATAAGCAGGCTTGTGTTGATTATGGCGCCGATGACATCATAATGACAGAGCGTATTTCTGGGACACCTTGTACTGTTATTAATACACCTTACGTTCAGAAAATTGGAACAAAAGCAACATGGCTTGAAAATCTTCTAAATAAAAATAGAAAACTCAAAAAGTGGGTGAAAATGGTTCGCTTTTCTATTGGAATGAAAGCTACAGAAAATGCGGCAAAAAAAGCGACATATAAAACCGTTTGGGTTGCAGGACCAAGTATTGAGCATACTAAAGAAATTCTTCCTGTAAAGGCAATCGTGTCAAATTTAGTAAGCTAGATTCCTAGTTTAGATTTAAATTGTCTTCATAAATTATGTTATAATAATGATTTAAACACCTGACTATGAATTTGTTTGTAACAAATTCATGTTTTTTAAGACCTATAGATAAAATCTAGTTTAATCTTAAAAGAAATTATTATGATTCATAAAGGAGCAATTGTACTTGGTATATTACTAGGTGCTACAGCTGGCGTTTTATTGGCACCAGAAAAAGGAAGTGTTACTCGAAATAAACTTAAAAAAGAAGGAAACGACATAAAGGACCAATTATCAAAAGACTTGGCAGAAGTTAAGGGTGATTTATCTAAAGCTGCCGCTTCTGGTAAGGAAAAGTTTAACCAAAAGTTTGAAGACTTTACTTCTAAAACAAGTTATAAAACAGAACAAGCAATTACATTTTTAGAAAAGCAATTGGCTATTTTAAAAGAAAAAAATAAAACATTACAGAAAACAAGTTAAGCACTTACATAAACGAGCCCTAAGTATTTAAATACTTAGGGCTCCTAAATAGTAAACTACTTTATAGGAATATAAAATTCGGTTTTTAATCTGTCTTCGGCTACACGATCAGGATGGCTAATATATCGTTCTCTAACTGGCTCATCACGTAGCTCGTAATCGGTTGTAATTAACCATTCTTCAAACATATAATTATAAACATCGGCAAAATATTTATAACTGCCTTGGTATAAAAAAACGGCAAACGTTCCACCTTTAAGCGTTTTAACTCCAACATCGCCTTCTGCCTTGGCATCTTTATGTATAATTAAACAGGCGTCATAACGTAGTTTGTCTGCAGGTGTAACATTAGGATCATCATAAGGTAAGCCATACATCTGTATGCCCTTTGTAAATAATTTTTGAGTTTTTACTTGTGCCCATAGTTTTGTCCATGCACTGGCATAATCAAGCGTTTGATAAGCACCTTGCATTCTATAATACAGGCAATTATTATCTTCTAAGTTTAAAATTTTTGGTTTTTTAATGTTTAATTCTCGTGTCATAATTGTTGTTTTTTTGATTGTATGAGTTTTGTTTGTTCTATATGAAGAAGGGGATACTCCAAAATAGGATTTAAATTTTTTTGATAAGGACGATGGTGATTCAAAACCAACCTTGTAAGCTATTTCTTCAATGGAAGATTTAGAAAAGCAAAGAAGTTTAGCTGCAGTCTCTATTCGCGTTCTAGAAATATATGTGCCAATTGGTTCCCCTAATAATGCTCTGCTAATACGATGAAAATGAAACGGAGAAAAATTAGAGATTTCTGCGAGTGTTTTAAGGTCAATTTTTTGATCTAAATTGGCATGTATGTATTCTATTATACAATTTAATCGTTCTTCGTAAAATGCTTTGCTGGTTTTTTTCGAGCTCATTGGTGTGATCTTAATAATTCAAAAGTAAAATGAAAATAGAAGAATCACTTTTCCAAACTTGCTCAATACTCAATATTGATTATTTTTATAAAAGTTGTCCTCTTTTAATAATTGAACACGTCTTACTAATATATAAACAATTTAATTTTTAAGATTATGAAAAATTTTATGATGATTTTTATTGGTGCAGATTATGCTGCATTAGGGCTTTCACCTGAAGAACTCCAAAGCCGAATGGGTAAATGGTTTGCTTGGGGAAATAAAATGGAACAAGCTGGAATTCTACGTGGAGGAGAAGCACTTACACCTCAAATTAGACGTATTTCTGGTGAGAATCGAACAGTGACAGATTTAGCTTCCGCAGAAGTTAAAGAAATTGTTGGAGGTTACTACACTGTTGAGGCGAAAGATTTTGATACCGTTCAAGATATCGCTCAAGACTTCCCAGATTATGATTTAGGCGGAACTGTTGAGATTCGTGAAATTATGGTATTTGATCGTTAATGGAACCTAAAAACATAGACCATCTATTTCGTCATCACAGTGGTAAGATGGTCTCTGTTTTGACTCGAGTTTTTGGTCTGAAACATCTTGAGATTATAGAAGATGCTGTTCAAGATACTTTTATTAAGGCCACTTTAAGTTGGCGTAAACAACAACCTGAAAACCCTGAGGCTTGGCTTACCAAGTCTGCTAAAAATAGAGTAATAGATATCTTTAGAAAACTCAATACAGAGCGCAACTTAATTCCTAAGCTTACGCAAGGGACTCAAACAATTGCCATTAATGAATTATTTTTAGATACTGAAATTGAAGATGCGCAGTTGCGAATGATTTTTACAGCATGTCATCCAAAATTGGATGCTCGTGATCGGATTTCCTTTGCTCTAAAAACAGTGTCTGGATTTAGCACGAAAGAAATAGCATCTGCATTATTGACTAAGGAAGATACTATTAAAAAACGTCTTTCTAGAGCCCGAAAAGCAATTCAAAAAGCAGATTTGAAGTTTAATATCCCGAAAGGAGAGATGCTTCATGAGCGTTTAGAAAGTGTTTTGGAAGTTTTATATTTAATATTCAATGAAGGATTCCATTCTAATACAAAAGAACAACTCATTCGAACCGATTTATGTGGTGAAGCCATGCGCTTATGCCAATTACTGTTAAAACGTGAATCTATGCGTTTGCCAAAAGTCTATGCACTCTTTGCAATTATGTGTTTCCATTCATCTAGATTAGATGCAAAACTTAATTCAAATAATGAACTTTTAGACCTAAAACATCAAGATCGAAGTTTGTGGCATTTTCCATTAATAGATCTTGGTAACGCTATGATGAACAAAGCTGTTGAAACCAATACCTTTTCAAGTTATCATTATGAAGCCGCAATCGCTGCAGAACATCTTAGAGCAAAAACTTTCGAAGACACCAATTGGGTGAAAATTTTACGATGGTATGAGGCATTATATAATTTACAGCCAATGCCATCCCATGTACTTACTATGGCTGTTATTTGTGTTCAGAATAATGAGAGTAGTAAGGCTAGTTATTACTTTGACTTGATACATCCCGAAGATTTAGAACAACGTGCCTATTTGTATTATGCAGCTAAGGCCGATTATTATGCCAAAATTTTAAATGAAACAGAAGCTATTAAACACCTTGATATGGCTATTAAACTTGTAACTAATACTTTAGAGGCAGACTACTTGAGGAAAAAGAAATCGGCAATTCTCAAAATTAAATAGTATTAATTTTATGTCCTTTTTACATCCATTTTTGAAACTATATACGCGGTAACAGTATATAAAGTTGTATACGAAAAGAAAAGGAGATCTTTAAGTTCTGTTTTAGAATTCAAATACCATTCCACACCAAAACATTGTATTTCAACGATTTAATTATAAGTATAAAAAGAATACTTTTATATTTAATAGAAATTCCCCTAGACTAGTTTTGTTGAGAAAACTAGATTATTATAATAGCATTTTATCTGAGGTTGATTAATAGCTTATATCAGCCCATTTTCTACACATGTAGTATCTATAATGTTGTGGTTTAACACGTAAACCAATTACATTATGACATTCTTTGCTATTAATTCACTTCGCTATTCTGAAATTAAAAGAATAGGATTTCTCGTAGCTTTTATATTTGGATTTCATCCTATATTTGCTCAAACTGACACACCATGTGAGGGAGCGCAGCGTTGGACTCAAGGATCAACTTGGCTTCCAGATGGCTCTATAGATGATGCACCTAATGCAGCATTTCCTAATGGTATTATAAGATGTGGGAGCTCCGCTGAAACACAATCTCAGGTGATGCCATATAACAATTCAGTATATAATTCATCCCAATTTGAAATCGATATTTCTGGTATTCCATGTGTTGATCCCAGTACTCAAACAACTGTATTTCCTGCTAACCCAACTAATGGAGAACCTATCATTTGGTTAAATTTTGATGTGAGAGCATTTGCTGGTAGTTTCGAGATTCAAATAAATGATAATTCAGGTGATGAAATAGCATGGGTCCTGTATTCGTCTAACGCCCATCAAGCAGGAACAACGTTAGCTGCCAATAATCAAGAATTAAGTGGTGACTGTGGTGACCTTAAAAGAATCGCTTGCGGTGTAGAAAGTTCCAGTACATGGAATACAATACCTATTGAAGGCGAAGATTTTCTTGAACCAGCTAACTTATATTTAGCGATTTGGGATCAAGGTGCCGATGGAGATTTAGCCGTTAATAATTTTAAAGCGAGATTTGGTTGTGGAGACAGTGATCAAGTGATTTGCTCTTTAGGTGTAGAGGACCCAATAGTATCTTGTGCTGAAAACGGAACATATTCTGTTTCTGTTCCTGTTAATGGTGCTAATGGCCAATATACGGCAACAGATCCAAATGCAATTTCTGTTTCAAACGATATTTGTTTAGGGAATCTTGGCGGAGGCGCAATTTCTGGATCTTTTACCTTAACTTATAATCAAGGGACAGATTTTAATATAGATATTTCCCCTGTAATTCCATCTACAAATGGATGTGTTGATCCATTAAATCCAACACAATGTACAGCTAATGTCTCAGGATTGAGCCCTCCTCCTGGTACCGAAGATATTATTGACAATGCTATTGTTTGTTCAGGTGATTCATATGTTTGGCCTGTTGATGGAATCAGTTATACTTTGGGAGATTCTCCTGTTGTATTGGAGCTCACAGATGCTAATGATTGCCCGTATACTGCAACTTTGACTATCACAGAATACGATGTCACACCAGACGATTCAGCTTCAGGAGAGGTTTGTGTTGGTGAGACATTCGAATATGAAGGCAATGATTATGCTGTAGGTTCGCATGATATTCCAAAAACAGATGCCAATGGCTGTCCATATACAACTGTATTAACTGTAACAGCCTATGATGTGACTCCAGACGATGCAGCTTCAGGAGAGGTTTGTGTTGGTGAGACATTCGAATATGAAGGCAATGATTATGCTGTAGGCTCACATGATATTCCACGAACAGATGCCAATGGTTGTCCATACAAAACCATATTAACAGTTACAGCCTATGATGTGACACCAGACGATGCAGCTTCAGGAGAGGTTTGTGTTGGTGAGACCTTCGAATATGAAGGCAATGATTATGCTGTAGGTTCACATGATATTCCAAAAACAGATGCCAATGGCTGTCCATACAAAACTGTATTAACTGTAACAGCCTATGATGTGACTCCAGACGATGCAGCTTCAGGAGAGGTTTGTGTTGGTGAGACCTTCGAATATGAAGGCAATGATTATGCTGTAGGCTCATATGATATCCCACGAACCGATGCTAATGGTTGTCCATACAAAACGGTATTAACAGTTACAGCCTATGATGTCACACCAGATGATGCAGCTTCAGGAGAAGTTTGTGTTGGTGAGACCTTCGAGTATGAAGGCAATGATTATGCTGTAGGTTCGCATGATATTCCACGAACCGATGCTAATGGTTGTCCATACAAAACCGTATTAACAGTTACAGCTTATGACGTCACACCAGATGATACCGCTTCAGGAGAAGTTTGCGAAGGAAATAAGTATACCTATGAAGGATTAGAATATGAAGTAGGTGTTTACGATATTCCAAAAACAGATGCCAATGGCTGTCCATATACAACAGTACTGACCGTAACAACCTTTGATACTACACCAGATGTAGTAGATAATGTAACCATATGCGAAGGAGATTCCTATCTGTGGTCAGTTGATGGCGGTACTTATAGTATTTCAGATTCACCTGTAGAGTTGGATTTGATAGATGCTAACGGCTGTCCTTATTCGGCGACTTTAACTATAACAGAGGATGATGCGCCAGATGCAGGTGAAAATGGAGCGTTAACGGTTTGTGAAGATGTAACTCCAACAAATGAGGAGTTGTTTGAAGCGTTAGAAGGAAATCCGGATGCTGGAGGTGTTTGGAGCGGTCCTGTTAATGGCATGTATACATACACATTTGCTGCTTCAGGTTCATGTCCAGAGGTTTCAGCAACAGTAACTGTAGACACCTATGATGTCACACCAGATGATGCAGCTTCAGGAGAAGTTTGTGTTGGCGAGACATTCGAATATGAAGGCAATGATTATGCAGTAGGCTCATATGATATCCCACGAACCGATGCTAATGGTTGTCCATACAAAACGGTATTAACAGTTACAGCCTATGATGTCACACCAGATGATGCAGCTTCAGGAGAAGTTTGTGTTGGTGAGACCTTCGAGTATGAAGGCAATGATTATGCTGTAGGTTCGCATGATATTCCACGAACCGATGCTAATGGTTGTCCATACAAAACCGTATTAACAGTTACAGCTTATGACGTCACACCAGATGATACAGCTTCAGGAGAAGTTTGCGAAGGAAATAAGTATACCTATGAAGGATTAGAATATGAAGTAGGTGTTTACGATATTCCAAAAACAGATGCCAATGGCTGTCCATATACAACAGTACTGACCGTAACAACCTTTGATACTACACCAGATGTAGTAGATAATGTAACCATATGCGAAGGAGATTCGTATTTGTGGTCGGTTGATGGTGCTACTTATAGTATTTCAGACTCACCTGTAGAGTTGGATTTGATAGATGCTAACGGCTGTCCTTATTCGGCGACTTTAACTATAACAGAGGATGATGCGCCAGATGCAGGTGAAAATGGAGCGTTAACGGTTTGTGAAGATGTAACTCCAACAAATGAGGAGTTGTTTGAAGCGTTAGAAGGAAATCCGGATGCTGGAGGTGTTTGGAGCGGTCCTGTCAATGGCATGTATACATACACATTTGCTGCTTCAGGTTCATGTCCAGAGGTTTCAGCAACAGTAACTGTAGACACCTATGATGTTACACCAGACGATGCAGCTTCAGGAGAAGTTTGTGTTGGCGAGACATTCGAATATGAAGGTAATGATTATGCTGTAGGTTCACATGATATTCCACGAACAGATGCCAATGGTTGTCCATACAAAACCGTATTAACTGTAACAGCCTATGATGTCACGCCAGATGATGCAGCTTCAGGAGAAGTTTGTGTTGGTGAGACCTTCGAATATGAAGGCAATGATTATGCTGTAGGTTCACATGATATTCCAAAAACAGATGTCAATGGCTGCCCTTATACAACAGTACTGACCGTAACCGCTTATGATGTTACACCAGATGATACCGCTTCAGGAGAAGTTTGTGAAGGAAATACCTTTAACTATGAAGGCATTGAATATGGTGTAGGCTCACATGATATTCCAAAAACAGATGCCAATGGTTGTCCATATACAACAGTACTGACCGTAACAACCTTTGATACTACACCAGATGTTGTAAATAATGTAACCATATGTGAAGGAGATTCGTATTTGTGGTCGGTTGATGGTGCTACTTATAGTATTTCAGACTCACCTGTAGAGTTGGATTTGATAGATGCTAACGGCTGTCCTTATTCGGCGACTTTAACTATAACAGAGGATGATGCGCCAGATGCAGGTGAAAATGGAGCGTTAACGGTTTGTGAAGATGTAACTCCAACAAATGAGGAGTTGTTTGAAGCGTTAGAAGGAAATCCGGATGCTGGAGGTGTTTGGAGCGGTCCTGTTAATGGCATGTATACATACACATTTGCTGCTTCAGGTTCATGTCCAGAGGTTTCAGCAACAGTAACTGTAGACACCTATGATGTTACACCAGACGATGCAGCTTCAGGAGAAGTTTGTGAAGGAAATACCTTTAACTATGAAGGTAATGATTATGCTGTGGGCTCACATGATATTCCTAGAACAGATGCCAACGGCTGTCCATATAAAACGGTATTAACTGTAACAACTTATGATGTTACACCAGATGATGCAGCCTCAGGAGAGGTTTGTGTTGGCGAGACATTCGAGTATGAAGGCAATGATTATGCAGTAGGTTCACATGATATTCCGAGAACAGATGCCAACGGCTGTCCATACAAAACGGTATTAACTGTAACAGCATATGATGTAACACCCGATGATACCGCTTCAGGAGAAGTTTGTGAAGGAAATACCTTTAACTATGAAGGCATTGAATATGGTGTAGGAAGTTATGATGTTCCTAAGACCGATAGTAATGGTTGTCCGTACATTACGGTATTAACTATATCGGCTTATGATGTTACAGAAAACATAGAGGATGAAGTTACTATTTGTAAGGAAGACTCTTATACTTGGTCTGTTAATGGTGAGACATATACAGCAGCCGATTCACCAGTAGAGTTAGATTTAGTAGATGCTAATGGTTGTCCTTATTCGGCTACACTTATCATTAATGAAGACACAGCTCCAGACCCTGGTGAAGATGGTGTACTTACAGTTTGCGAAAATGTAACACCAACCAATGAGGAGTTGTTTGAAGCGTTAGAAGGAAACCCGGATACTGGAGGTATATGGAGCGGACCAGTTAATGGAGTTTACAAATATATGTTTGAAGCTTCTGGCTCATGTCCTGAAGTCTACGCAACCGTGACGGTATACGAATATGATGCGACTGAAAATATTGATGAGGTAGTTACCGTATGTTTTGAAGATTCATATTTGTGGGATGTCGATCAGAATAGCTACACGGCGACCGACTCGCCAGTAGAGTTAGAGCTAATTGATGCCAATGGTTGCCCTTATACTGCAACGTTGACTATTTTAGAACATCCTAGAACTGAGAACATAGAAGATGAAGCAAGTATTTGTGGTGATGAAACTTATTTATGGGAAGTAGATGGTAATACATATTCGGCATCCGATTCTCCAGTAGAACTCAATCTGTTTGACGACAATGGTTGTCCGTACACGGCTACTTTAATAATTAATCAAAGTACCGAAGCTAATGCTGGTGAGAATGGAATACTTACTGTTTGTGAAGGTGTGATACCAACATTTGAAGAACTATTTGAAGCCTTAGGCGGAAACCCAGACCCAGGTGGTATTTGGACTGGACCTTTAAATGGAGAGTATACATATACATTTGTGGGGTCAGAATCATGCCCTGGATCTTCAGCAATTGTGAAGGTTTACGAATATCCTAAGAAGAAAAATATTAAGGATGAAGTGACCGTTTGTTATGGTTATGGCTATAGATGGGACGTTGATGGTAATCTGTATTTTGCGGAAGACTCTCCTGTGATTTTAGAATTAGCGAACGAAAATGGATGTTCTTATACGGCTACATTGATAATAGACGAATATCCTGAACCAGAACGCGTACTTCATGAAGTAACAGTTTGTCTTGGAGGATCTTATACATGGCCATTAACAGGTGAAACCTATACAGCTGCGGACTCTCCAATTAAAACTAAGGTTTATGATGAAAATGGTTGTTTATATAAAGCAAGATTAGAAATTACAGAAAATGAAACTGTTATAGGATCGCATCCATATGTTGGTCCAATTTGTTTAGAAGATGGACCTGTGATTTTGTCTGGCGGCCAACCTGCAGGTGGTATTTACTCTGGTATAGGAGTTATAGATAATGAAGATGGGACCTACAGTATAGATCCAAGTGCTCTTGGTACAGGGGTTCATGATATTGAATATGTATTTGCGCTCGGTTCTAAATGCCAAGACAGTGTCAAATTTGAGGTTGAAATTGTAGAGTGCTGTGTTGATGAAACTGCTTATGCTTTTGCACCAAATTCTGGAGCAAATGAATGGTGTTTCATAGAATCTACATCGCTTGTAGATAATAGTAATTGGGGATGGACTAATGGTGGTCTAGATCTTGAGTCTCAAAATGAATTAGGGGATTATAATACTTATACATTTGATTTATATGCTGGATCTGGTAACGATTGTGACCCTAACGACGAAAATTCGCCAGGTGTTCTTGTTGGATATGTTACTGTTGAGCGTTCAGGTGATGAAATTTATGTGACTTACACATTAGATGAAGGTGATGAGAATGTATTTTACAGACTAGACCTTGTTCATGTATATGCGGGTTGTGGACCTTATCCATGTATTGGTTCCCAAACAGGACGACTGTGCGCACCAACAACAGCACCTGGTCAGTATCCTTATTCTGGTGTTTCAAATGATGGAAATTCGGCCACTATTGTTTTCTCTATAGATGATATTCAGATTACTGAATGTCTGGCAAACTTCTATCTAATTGCACATGCCGAAGTTCAAGTTTGTGAAATTCCTAAAGGAGATAAGAAAAAGGATGAACAACGGAGTGTACAAACAGATACGTCTGTAGACTTTAAAGCATATCCAGTGCCTTATACAAAAGAAATTAATATCGCTTATGTTTATGAGTTTGATACAGATGTTTCTATTCAGGTTATGGACGTGCGTGGAATGTTATTAAAGGATATTTCTGTAAAAGATTATATCAAAGGTTATGATGGTATTAGTAAAATAGATTTATCCAATATTAATGATCAGATTCTATTTGTTAAGGTAACAACGAGCAAAGGTACGATGGTAAAGAAAATTATTTCTTCAAATAAGAAATAATACTATAATTGATTTAATAGCAATAATTAATTATTAATTGAGAAAAGTGGCCATTATTAATGGCTGCTTTTTGATTTTAAACCATATTGCATAGAATCGTCGTATTTACTTCATGAATACCTTCAAACGGAATTATATCTAAATTATTAAATAAATTTTGGGCTTTAGATTGCTCTCTTTGCATACGTTCATCATTGAGGTACTCATCGTTAATACCATAGATAAGACTTGTTTTACCAGAGAAAAATTTAAAATCATGAGCTGTTAATTCTTCAGGAATGCCTCCCGAATGCAATATCAAATGAGAACATTGAAGTTGTCTTTTTGCTAAGTATCTCATGGCAACACTAACACCTTGAGAATAGCC
Source organism: uncultured Psychroserpens sp. (assembly GCF_947494225.1). NCBI lineage: Bacteria > Pseudomonadati > Bacteroidota > Flavobacteriia > Flavobacteriales > Flavobacteriaceae > Psychroserpens > uncultured Psychroserpens sp. The sequence goes on along the minus strand of NZ_CANLUG010000003.1, from coordinate 467,554 downwards.
CATAACAATTAAATTGATTCTATCTGGTAACTGTTCTTGTTCAAAAATTGAATCAAAATAAGTCATTACATTTTTGGTTTCTAAACTGGTGTTTTCTCGCGTTAACCAACTAGCTCCAACGTGCTTAAATTTTGATGTAATGTAATATTTACTTTGGGCTTGTGGTGCTATAATATAGTTGTCTTTGGTGTCTAAGCCCTTAAAATATTTGAGAAAATAACGGCTTAAATAACCCATGCCATGACATACAAACCATACATTTTTGGTAGAAGAACTTAATGTGTTTAACGTGGAGTAACTATTAGTAATGGCATAAGAAATTTCCTTTTCTGTAGATTTCATTTTGTATTTTTGTTTGCGACTTTAAAAATACAGTATTATATGCAATTATCTAAAGAAGATATTCTGGTAAAGGCCAATGCATCTTGCAAAAACACCTTAATGGAAACACTCAGTATTGAGATTGTTGACTATGGCGATGATTTTTTAATAGCAAGAATGCCAGTAACTCCAAAAGTTCATCAACCGGATGGTGTACTTCATGGTGGTGCAACGGCAGCCTTAGCTGAAAGCGTAGGTAGTTTTGCATCACATATTTTTTTAGATACCGAAAACTTGTTTGTAAGAGGTCTGGAGATAACTGCTAATCATCTTAAAAGTGTTTCAGAAGGTTATGTCTACGCTAAGGCCGTCTTTGTTCATAAGGGAAGAACAACCCAGCTTTTAGATATAAAAATTACAGATGATAATAATAATTTGGTGTCTATTTGTAAGCTGTCTACTATTTCCCTTCCTAAAAGAAATAAATAATGCGTCAAGAAGATTTCTTTTTTCAGATAGAATCTCATTTTAAAAATAAATTACCTTTTGTAGCTTATAAAAAACCTAACGAGAGTATAGTTAAAGGGTGGTTTCAAAATAATGATAACGTACATTATACGTCCAATTTTGATGAAAGCGGATTTGTATTTTCACCTTTTGACTCCAAAAAGCCCACAGTTATTTTTCCAACGGAATCATCAAAAATAATTACTTCTGAAATGGGGTTAACATTAAACGTTGATCATGGCGAAAGCCAACATGATACGGCTACACACTTTAAGGAACATGTCGAATTAGTGCAAAAAGGGGTGGATATTATTCATAAAAGCGAACTAGAAAAAGTGGTCTTATCCAGAGCTGAGGTTGTGCCTATTTCAGATAAAAACCCGCTACAAATATTTAGGAAGTTACTTCATCAGTATTCAGCCGCATTTGTATACATTTGGTATCATCCAAAGGTTGGGTTATGGTTAGGCGCAACACCAGAAACATTATTAAATATTGATGGTTTACGTTTTAAAACCATGTCCTTGGCTGGTACACAATATTATGTAGATACCTTAGATGTTACATGGGATTCTAAGAATATAGATGAACAACGTATCGTTACAGAATTTATAGTTAATGAACTCGAACCCTTTGTAGATCAATTGAACGTATCAAATCCAAAGACAGTCAAAGCAGGAACATTGTTGCATCTGCAATCTCAAATTTCGGGTATACTAAAACCCAATCATCTGAAAAACATTGTTTTATCTTTGCATCCAACACCAGCTGTTTGTGGTTTGCCAAAAGTTGAAGCGAAATATTTTATTCAGAATAACGAAAACTACGACCGCGAATTCTATACAGGGTTTTTAGGAGAACTCAATTTAAAAACCTCGCGAATAAGAAATACCAACAAGCGAAATGTAGAAAACAATGCATATGCTACGATAAAAACAGAAAGTCAGCTTTTTGTTAATCTACGATGTATGCAAATAAAAAACGAACGTGCTTTAATTTACGTTGGAGGAGGTATAACCAAAGATTCTATCCCTCTTGATGAATGGGAAGAAACCGTTAAAAAATCAAAGACAATGATGTCGGTTTTAAATTAATTATACCACACAGCATATTTCTGTCGCCTTAATTCTAAAGCCAAGGTTTCTTCCATTTTTATAGCCTCTGCTCTTGTTGTCATTGGGGCAATATGATTGTATAAACTAGGTCTTAAATAATTGCCGTATTTCTCAACAATATTAGAAGAAAGTTTATGTCCCTTTTTGTTTCTATAGCCTGTTTTGTGTTGTAGAAATCGTTCTTTTGGAGTTTTACTCGTCATACCTACATACAAACATTGTAGTACACCATTAAACTGAGGGTTTGCATTACGAAACCTAGTATTTTCTGTAAACACTCGTTTTGATAATTCGATAACGTAGACGCGATATAGAGTTTTGGGCATTACTATTTTTTATATCTATAACATGAAATTTTCATTTCAATGTATGTTGCTAATCGGTGTTTGATGTTCAGTCAATAGACTTTAATAATTCGATCACTGCTGCTTCAATTTGTTCGTCTTTTCCACCAGTGATATTGTCAAATCCATTTTTAACTAGAATATCTGGCATGAGTTCTTTATTTTCTAAGACGTCACCTTCAATATCTAATACTTGCATATTTGGTATGCCGAATACAATACCATTCTGTATGCGTTCCCACCAAACAAAACTGCAAGTGCCAGGAACGGGCATGCCAACGAGTTTTCCAATTTTTAAGTCTTTATAACCAGCTGGTGTACAATGAGCATCAGAGTAGTTAGACTCTCCCATCAGCATAATACTTGGTTTTGTCCAGCGGCGTTGAGATTCCATACCAATAATTTTACCACCATTTTGAAACTCCATATACTTTTCTCCACTTAAAAACGTAGTAATATCGTCAACCAAGTCTCCACCACCATTAAAACGCGTATCTACTACGAGTGCCTTTTTATTTACTTCATCTCCCATTACGTTTTCCAAAAACTCTCTAAAGCTGCGATCGCTCATACTTCTAATATGCATATAACCAATTTGATTATTTGAGAGTTTATGAACGAGTTCTCTGTTTTTCTTAATCCATCGCTGATATCGCAATTCATTTTCGGCACCTATAGAAATTGGTTTTACACGTTCTTTCCATTTATCTTTTGTTGTAGGGTTATAGTAGGAAATAGTAATCGCTTCTCCTGCTTTGCGGTTTAATAACTTATAATAATTCATGTTATTCGTAATGACCTCTCCATTAATAGCCTGTATAATGACACCAGTTTTTACTTTTTTATCACTATTGACTAACGGACTTCCTTCTATAATTTCCGAAATTTTAAGTCCTTCACCTTTATGATTCTCATCAATAAAAATTCCTAAAGAAGCCGTTTGATCTCCCTTTATATTAGGAGATCTAAAGCGAGCGCCTGTATGAGATGCATTTAATTCTCCCAGTAATTCTCCTAGAATATCTTTAAAATCATAATCATTATTAATATGTGGGACAAACTTTTTGTAATTTTCTGAAAGCGCATCCCAAGGGGCTCCATGTAAATTTGGATCTAAGAATTTTTTCTTTACTTGACGAGACACATGATCCATAAGGTAAAGGCGTTCGGCCGATAGGTTAAATGACATTTCATCATTAATTCCTACTCCTTTACGTTTTCCTGATCCAACATCGACTTTTGCAATTTTACCTCGACTTAATATAAACACCTCCTTAGCCTCTTTTCCAAAAACCATTGAGCCTCCGCGACCAAATTTCCCTAAGGATTTTATTTCTCTTGTTCGAAGATCTAACTTCCACAAATCGGCCTGATTATCAACACGTCCAAGGTATAGTAATGATTTAGAATCTTTTGTTATTAAGGCGTCAGACAAGTTTGTAGAAAACAATGATAATTTCGCTTTTCGTTTATTTAAATTATCAAATTCAATGACAATAGGTTTTAATTTTGGCTTTTTGTCTTTATTAGCCTCAGTTTCATCTTTATCACTTTTATCATTTTCTTTTTTATCCTCTGTTTTTTTGTCATCAATCAAGAACGAAAATTCATCTTTATTTAGCCTAAATTTATCATAAGCTTCTTGTGTTAAGAACACACCATAGACATCCAATTGTGAGGGACCGGTTTTAGCAACACTGTGCATACCGTTTCGGTCTGAAGCCCAATATAAAATCGTTCCATCTAAAGACCATTTTGGAGAAAAATCGCTAAAACCACTTTTAGAAATATTAATAAGTTTACCTGTTCCATCGGCTTTTATAATACCAATTTCACCAAACCAATACTGATCAGGATAGAATGTAATGGCCAGCCATTTCCCATCAGGACTCCATTCGTATTGCTGATCGCCATCAGAATAAGAGAAATGTTTCTCGCCGTTATGTATAACAGTGACTTTTTTCGATTTTAAATTTATGGTTCTCAATTTTGTGCGTTCTTCCAAATATGCAATGTCTTCTCCAGTAGGAGAGAACTTAGGTTGAAAACTTTCGGATGCATTGGCAAGTAAAACATCTTCGTCTAATTCTAAAGCATTTAAAAAATACTTATCGTTATCTGAGGCGATCGTTTGTGTGTAAAGATTCCAACTGTTATTACGTTCTCCCGCATACACAATAGTTCTGCCATCTGGACTAATATCAATACTGCGTTCTTGTTCAGGTGTATTGGTAAGTCGCCTTGTTAAACTTCCGTCAATAGAAGTTACAAACACATCTCCTCTATAAATAAAGATCAACTCTTTACCATTAGGAGATGGCACCATATCTGTCACATTTCCGTTAACAAAAAGAAGCTCATTATCCATTAAAGACTGATCGCCACTTACATCTACAGAAACTTTCTTGGGAGATTCTCCCGGCCTTTGTGTATATATAGTTCCATTAAAACTATAGGCCAAAACGTCATTTTTAGACACCGATAGATGCCTTACGGGATGCATTTTAAATTCTGAAATTTGAGTCGATTGATTTGGATTAGAGAAATTTGACTTATAAACATTGAAGGTTCCATCTTTTTCTGATAAAAAATAATAAGAATCCCCAGTACCAAAAACAGGATTTCTATTTTCGCCTTTAAAGTTTGATAGTTTTGTGTATTGCCCAGATTTACTTTTTATCCATATATCTCTTGTAACAGACGATGTATGATGCTTTCTCCATTGATCTTCATAACCTTTTATTTCCTCAAAAATCATATCACCTTGACTATTGTTTTGAGCCTCATATGCAGGAAAACTAGTAAGTTGCTTCGGTTTGGTAGCATTAAGATTAACGCTATATAATTCACCTAACCTATGAAATAATAGTGAGTTTTGACCATCTAAACGAATGCTATTAAACCATACAGCATCATCCTTTTGAGAGAAATCGGTTGGCATATCATCGGCAGAGTGAAAGGTGAGGCGTTTAACATTTGTACCAGACGAAGACATTACAAATACGTCGAAATTACCATGACGATTAGAGGCAAATGCAATTTGTTTTCCGTCATGAGACCAAACAGGCTTTGTGTCATAGGCACTGTTTGTTGTTAATCGTGTAGCCTTTCCTCCGTTGGTTGGAACAACATAAATATCGGCATTGTATGTAAATGCAATTTGATTTCCGTTAGGAGAAATAGACGTATTACGTAACCATAAATTATCATTTTGCTGTGCAAAACTTATATTAAGCGTAGAAAATGTGACAAGAAGAAAAATGAGGGAATTAATTTTCATGTTTTTTGATTTGATTATAAAGAAGTGAAAGTTAGTAAATTAATTGTTTTAAATCTTATTTTTTTTGACACCTAATTTAAATAACTTTGTGGTTAAATGAAGTACCCTAAAATTCCGCTTGCACAAACTGTGGTACAGTTGTGTAAACTTAAAAATATAAAGCATATAGTAATATCTCCTGGAAGTAGAAATGCACCCTTAACTATTGGTTTTACTAGTGATAATTTCTTTAATTGCTACAGTATTGTAGACGAACGTTGCGCAGCGTTTTTTGCACTTGGTATGGCACAACAAATTGGAGAACCCGTTGTTGTAGTTTGTACATCTGGTAGTGCTCTACTAAATTATTATCCCGCAGTTTCAGAAGCGTTTTACAGCGATATTCCTTTGGTGGTAGTGTCTGCAGATAGACCTAAACACCTGGTTGGTATCGGAGATGGCCAAACTATAAATCAAAAAAACATATACGAAAATCACATTTTATACTCGGCAAATCTTAAACTCGATTTGAAAGATAATAATGAGACGTTAGAAAAAGAAGAACTTCCAATCATTAAGAGTATCGAAAATAAGATTGAACACTTTTTAGGTTTGCAACAAGATATTCAATCTTATAATGAAGAAGAACTAAATAAAGCGTTCAATTTAGCACAATTTAAAAAGGGGCCAGTACATATTAATGTACCTTTAGATGAACCTCTTTATGAAACAGTTGAAAAGTTAACGGTGAGTCCTAGGTCGAATGCTATTCATTTACATTATCCTGAAATTGATCAAAAGGAAATTCAAGACTGTATTAATCAATGGCATTTGGCAACTAAAAAGATGATATTGGTTGGTGTATTGCCTCCCAATGAAATTGAACAAGAATGGTTAAACCAATTGGCAGATGATCAGAGTGTTATTGTTTTTACTGAAACAACATCCAATTTACACCATCCTAATTTTTTTCCGAGTATAGATAAAATAATAGCGCCATTAGCAGCTACTGAATTTAAAGACCTTCAGCCCGAAATATTAGTTACTCTTGGAGGTTTGGTGGTTTCAAAAAAGATAAAGGCGTTTTTAAGAACATATAAGCCCAAACACCATTGGCACATTAATGAGAAAAAAGCAAACAATACATTTTTTTGCTTAAATAAGCATATTGTAGCCAAACCAAATAGTTTCTTTTCTGCAGTCTTGCCAAAAATCACAAACGGTTCAAAAAGTACTTATTTCAATACTTGGTCTAGAATAAAACAACATAGAAGCCTTAAGCATTTAGAATATGAAGAACAGATTCCGTTTAGTGATTTTAAGGTCTTTAGTATTGTACTGAAAGCATTACCCAATACTACCGTTTTGCAGTTAAGCAATAGTTCTACTGTGAGATATGCGCAATTATTTGATTTAAATCAATCCCTTACTGTATTTTGTAATAGAGGTACTAGTGGTATTGATGGCAGTACTTCTACCGCTATAGGTTGTGCTGTTGTTCATGAAAAGCAAACAACCTGTATAACAGGAGATTTGAGTTTTTTCTACGATAGTAATGCCTTATGGAATGATTACATTCCTGAAAACTTCAGAATTATTTTAATTAATAATCAAGGAGGCGGTATTTTTAGAATCCTGCCAGGACATAAAAACACCGAAAACTTTGATCATTTCTTTGAAACGAAACACAGTTTATCTGCTCAGCAATTATGTGATATGTATGGCTTTGAGTACAGAAATGCGCGAACAGAAATTCAACTAAAAGAAAATTTGAAGTCCTTTTTTGAAACATCAAATACACCACGTCTTTTGGAAGTTTTTACACCAAGAACCATTAACGATTCCGTTTTACTAGATTATTTTAAATATGTAAGATAAATGTGACTTAGTCACTTTTTATGTGTCTAATAAATGGCTATATTTATAGACCATTAATTTATTAACCCTATAAAAAATACAACTAAGATGAGTAAAAGAGACGAATTAATTACAAAGTATGCTGCAGACTTAAAAGACAAATGTGGAGTCAATGCAGATATGGATTTACTTACAAAAGTAACTATTGGTTGCGGACCATCAATTTACAATGCTGATGCTGCAACAGTTTCTGGATCTGATGAATCAGAATTAGCAACTGTAAAAAACAATTTCTTAATCAAAAAATTAGGATTAAAAGATGGTGATGATTTAGATAAAGGAATTGCTTCAGTAATGGATACTTACGGAAAATCTAACAGAAATAAATATAGAGCGGTTGTATATTATTTATTAACAAAACACTTCAAAAAAGAATCAGCTTACTAGTCTGATATTTTTTAAAAATAATAAGCGCTGTAATTCACTTAGAATTATGGCGCTTTTTTTAGTTCTCAATACTAATATCTGTATCTTTGGCGCATGATAAAAATTGGAGATTATAATACACTTGAGATTTTACGTGAGACAGATCAAGGTCTATATTTAGCCGACAAAGAAGGAAACGAAGTTTTGTTACCAAATCGTTATGTTCCTGAGTCATTTAAGATATGGGAAGAGATTGAGGTTTTCGTATACCTTGACAATGAAGAACGACCTGTGGCAGTTACAGACGAACCTTATATTGTTCGTGATGATTTTGCCTTACTACGTTGTAATCAAGTTACATCTCATGGAGCCTTTTTAGATTGGGGAATGGTGAAAGAACTCTTTTGCCCTTTCAAAGAACAGGCCTTCAAAATGAAAGCAGGTGGATGGTATTTAGTGTATTGTTATCTAGATGAAGAAACAGATAGACTCGTTGCCTCAAGTAAAACTAACCGTTTTTTAGATAATAAGGAGCTTAGCGTCCAACAGTTTGACGAGGTCGATTTAATCGTGTCTCATCCTTCAGAGTTAGGGATGAACGTTATTGTGAATAACCAACACTTGGGTTTAATATTTTCAGAAGATATTTTTAAAGATATTAGTGTGGGAGACCGTTTAAAAGGTTATGTTAAAAAAGTGCGTCACGATAATAAATTGGACATTGTTTTAGGGAAAATTGGTTATCGTAAGATAGAACCAAATGCAGATATTGTAATGCAATATTTGGAAGATAGTTCTGATGGTTTTTTAGCTCTAAATGACAAATCTAATCCTGAAGATATTAAGCGCGAATTGCAAATGAGTAAAAAAACGTTCAAAAAAGCAATTGGCACGCTCTATAAACAGCGTTTAATTACTATTGAGTCTGATGGTATACGCTTAGTTGATTGATATAGCAATTTGTTCAATAACTTTTTTATGTACAGCATGTAGACCTTCATATAAGTTGTCAAAACTAATATTTTGTGAAGCACAAAAATTGCTTTCTATTTCTGCATTCATTCGTCCAGCGTAATTGTGACTAACAACACCATATGCAACCAAATTTGGAAATATAGATTTGACCTCTAAGGTTTCCAGCAAAGAAATAGAATAAGAGTTTACCCTATTCGCAATAAGACCAAAAGGCTTAGAATTTCCGAAGTAATGTATAAGATCATGAATGGTTTTTCGCGCTGTATTTAAATCTACATGTACGCCTTCATTAAATTCAACAACAGCTATGTCGTTAAAAAAATGAAGTGTTCCAGCATCCGACTGCTCTTGCTTTACAATCTGTGAAGCAAGATTAGAATCTAAAATTGTCATATCCCTTAATATTTGTGTTCTAACTAATTTTTAATGCGTTTTATATAAACGCCTATATTTAGACACCATTTTTTTAAAATCGTCACATTAAAAAAGATGTCAATGATGTGATACATTTTAGGAACAAGTTTTGGATGCTTTTAGCTTGTTATATTATATATAAAAGCAGTATTTTTGTTACAAATATATTTGACTATGGAGACAGCCAAATGGGTTACTGCTAAAACCTATGAAGATATTACTTACCAGAAATGTAATGGCGTTGCTAGAATAGCTTTTAATCGCCCAAATATTAGGAATGCCTTTCGTCCTAAAACAACAAGTGAACTTTACGATGCGTTTTATGATGCCAATGAAGATGTTAATATTGGAGTGGTGTTATTATCTGCTGAAGGACCATCCACTAAAGACGGGATTTGGAGTTTTTGTTCTGGAGGTGACCAAAAGGCGCGTGGGCATCAAGGCTATGTTGGAGAAGACGGTTATCATCGTTTAAATATTTTGGAAGTACAGCGTTTAATTCGTTTTATGCCCAAAGCTGTTATTGCCGTTGTACCAGGATGGGCAGTAGGAGGAGGACATAGTTTACACGTTGTTTGCGATTTAACGTTAGCAAGTAAGGAACATGCAATTTTTAAGCAAACAGATGCCGATGTTACTAGTTTTGATGGAGGATATGGTTCAGCGTATTTGGCCAAAATGGTCGGACAAAAGAAAGCACGTGAAATATTCTTTTTAGGAAGAAACTACTCGGCTCAAGAGGCTTACGAGATGGGAATGGTTAATGCCGTAATTCCTCATGATGAGTTAGAAAATACGGCCTATGAATGGGCTCAAGAAATATTAGCAAAATCGCCAACGTCTATTAAAATGCTGAAATTTGCAATGAATTTAACAGATGATGGTATGGTTGGTCAACAGGTATTTGCTGGTGAAGCCACACGTTTGGCTTATATGACAGATGAGGCCAAAGAAGGAAGGGATGCGTTTTTAGAAAAACGAAAACCTAACTTTGATAAAAAATGGATACCATAAACCTAAAACACCAATATGCTAGAAAAAATAAAGCCTTGGTTATCTGCTTTTAGGTTACGAACACTGCCATTGTCGGTATCAGGAATTATCATTGGATCATGTTTTGCGCATTACAATGGTTATTTTAATGGTATGATTATGACGTTCGCAATTCTATTGACCATAAGTCTACAAATACTCTCAAATTTGGCAAATGACTATGGAGATGGCATTAGAGGTACAGATAATGATGATAGAATAGGACCAGAGCGTGCGATTCAAAGTGGTGCCATTTCTCCTGAGGAAATGTTTGATGCCATCAAAATGAATATCCTTGTAGTTATTGTATTAACAGTAGGTTTAATATTTGTGTCTTTTGGAAGCAAATATTTTCTATATGCGTTGTTGTTTTTCGTGTTATCTGGTTTATCCGTCTTTGCTGCAATTAATTACACTGTTGGGAGTTCTCCATATGGTTACAGAGGGTTAGGTGATTTGTTCGTTTTTGTATTCTTCGGAATACTTAGCGTTGTTGGAAGTTATTTCTTATATACAAAGCACATAGACCATCATGTTGTTTTACCTGCTATTGCTTTGGGTTTATTAAGTATGGGAGTTTTGAACCTTAATAATATGAGAGACATTGATACAGATAAGGCTGCAGGAAAAGAAACCTTAGCTGTTAAACTAGGGAAAATGAATGCAAAGAGATATCACATTGTACTAATTGTTTTAGCAATGCTAATTTCGTTTGTATTCTCTATATTATACTATTCACGTATTTATAACTTTTTGTTTTTTATTGCTTACATTCCGTTATCTATTCACCTTATTAAAGTATACAAAGCCGACAATCCCAAGGCATTTGACCCTCAATTAAAGGTGTTAGCATTGACAACATTCTTGTTTTCTCTTCTTTTAGGGATAGGGTATATTTTATAATATTTTTAACATAAATATTTGGTTTTCAAATAATTAATGATTATATTTATTGTTGAAATTTTGTAGGTCGGCATTTATTTGCTATTATGTTGGCAATAAAATTTGGGGCTTTAAAACTCAGACAATTTCTTCAAATCTGTCTGAGTTTTTTCGTATTTTAGATTCTGTTTTTATAGTCAACCATTTTAAATCAACCGATAATGCAAATTACATTTTATGGTCACGCGAGTTTAGGACTTAAAATCGCCAACATTAATATCCTTGTTGATCCATTTATTTCAGGAAATCCTAAAGCCTCTCATATAAATATTGAAACCCTAGAAGCCGATTATATTTTAATCACACATGCCCATCAAGATCATATTTTGGATGTAGAAGCCATTGCAAAGCGAACAGGAGCTGTAGTCGTTTCTAATTTTGAAATCGCCACATATTTTGATAAGCTGGGATTAGAGAGCCATCCAATGAATCATGGAGGTCAATGGGACTTTGAGTTTGGTAACGTTAAATATGTTAATGCTATTCATACGTCTTCATTTCCTGATGGCAGTTATGGTGGTCAACCTGGAGGCTTTGTCATTCAGGGCGAACATAAAACGATCTATATTGCAGGAGATACAGCATTAACCATGGATATGAAGTTAATTCCTATGTTTACAACATTGGATTTAGCTATTTTACCTATTGGAGATAACTTTACCATGGGAATTGATGAAGCCCTTATTGCAAGTGATTTTGTAGACTGCGATAAGGTGTTAGGATATCATTTTGATACTTTTGGCTATATAGAAATAGATCATGAAGCTGCCAAACGAAAATTTTTCGATAAGAATAAGGATCTAATGTTATTGGATATTGGAGAACGTATAGATTTATAGTAACACATTAAATTTTGAAAGAGCAAGACGCATATATATTAGGAACAGATCAGGAAGAGCTCCATCGATTAGGCTTACAGCATCAGGTATGGGCTTCCGAGGCTCATAAAGGATGGGAATTAGCTGGGTTTACGGCAGGACAAACCATTTTAGATTTAGGCTGCGGACCTGGATTTTGCACTAAAGAATTGGCTTTTGTTGTTGGAAACTCTGGAAAAGTTATTGGTATTGATCGCTCGGAACATTTTGTTAATTTTCTAAAACAAATCAATAATCAATACGGATTGAAGATTGACGCGATTCAAGCAGATTTTAATGATATGGTTTTAGAACCAAATAGCCTAGATGGTATGTATTGTCGCTGGGCAATGGCGTGGATACCCAATGTAAAAGAAGTTTTAAGCAAAGTTAAAATCGCTCTTAAACCTGGTGGTAAAATGGTCTTACATGAATACTATGACTGGCAAACTCATAGTGTTGTACCGCGTAAAGAGGGTATTGAAAAGGCCATTGCTGGTTGTTTGCAAAGTTTTAAGGAACAGGAGGGCGAAATTGATGTTGGTAAAGAACTGCCAAGAATTTTTGAGGATATAGGCATGAAGGTTACCAGCAAGCGACTTATGGCTAAATTAGCCACACCCGATAATCTTAATTGGCATTGGCCAAAATCGTTTTACTATAGTTATTTTCCAAGATTAGCAGAAGCCGGATACTTAACTCAAACAGATGTGGCGCAAGCCTTAAAGGATTTTGAAGCCCTAGAAAAGAACAAAAATGCCACCTTGTTTTGTCCAATCTTAATTGAAGTTATTGCCGAAAAACTATAAATTATTTCACTTTACTGCGTAGCACTAATTTGTGAATGAGACGAGGAGACAAGCACTTTACATAGACACCAAATTTTTCGAATTTACCAATATAGGCTTCGTATTTTTCTTTACGGATGGCTTTAATCATTTTTTGCACAAAAACGTCAACGTCTAAACCATTTTCGGTCATGTCATCTTGATAGCCTTGTTTACTACCATCTCCTGTTAGTGCATTTCGAGCTACATTAGTATTTACAAAACCAGGACAAATCATGGTTACTTTAACATTATCTTTGTCGTGTTCTAAACGTAGGGCATCAAAAAAACCATGCAAGGCATGTTTAGCGCCACAATAGGCCGAACGATATGCAGAACTAAATTTTCCCATAAGACTCGATACAACAACATAATGACCAGATTGCTGCTCAACAAAGTAGGGTAGTAACGCTTTTGATAAGGCCACAGTCCCTAGGTAGTCAATTTCCATGAGTTTTCGATCGACGTCTATTGAAGTTTCTAGTATTGCCGAACGCTGACTAATTCCTCCATTATTTACCAATATATCCACTTTTCCAAATGTAGAAATAGCTTTATGCGCCATAGACGTCATCGCTTCGTTATTCGCAAGGTCTAAAGGAAGAATAGATACATCATTAGGCTGTTTACATAATGCTTTTACTTTTTCTAATTCTTCAGTTCTTCTAGCCGAAAGAATAAGTTTACAATCATATTTAGATAAGGCAATTGCCAAACTTTTTCCTATTCCACTAGACGCTCCAGTAATCCATATTGTTTTATTGTTAAGTTTCATTTTTGGAATTTTTAGTTAGCCATTCTCTTCTTAAATCTTCAGATATTTGGCCACTGCCATCATGTTTCCATCCTGGTGGTTTAATAAGGTATAGGAGTCGATTTTTTAGTGATTTTCGCCCAGAAAATGTGTCTTTGAACATGTATATCCATTCTATAAAAGCTATTTTTATAGGGTTATATGTATTTATGTTTTTGACTAGGCCATAAACAACTTTTTCATGATCTAATTCGGGTTGAAAAGTTCCAAAGATTTTATCCCAGATAATCAAAATACCTGCGTGGTTTCTGTCTAAATAGATTGGGTTACTACCATGATGTACACGATGATGTGATGGTGTGTTAAAAACAGCTTCAAACCAACGTGGCATTTTTTGTATAGTTTCGGTATGAATCCAAAACTGATACAATAAACTAATGGACATTTGTAATAATATCATACCTGGATGAAATCCCAATAAAGGTAACCACAGCCAAAATACAAAAGAGTAAAATCCGCCAGACCATGTTTGTCGCAATGCTGTGCTCAAATTGTAATGTTGAGACGAATGGTGAACTACGTGCGATGCCCAAAATAAACGGCATTCATGTGAGATACGATGAAACCAATAATAGGCAAGATCATCTGCAAAAAAAATGAGAATAAAACTCCACCATACAATTGGAATTGTAAATAGTCTAAAATGCTCATAAACGAAGAAAAAAGCTAAGAGCACAATGGCTTTACTAAAAAAACCGAGAAAAACATTTCCTAATCCCATAGCTATTGAAGAAAAGGCGTCTTTTGTTTCGTAGGTTTTCATATCTTGCTTTATCGTGACATAAAGCTCTAATAGCATAGACACTATAAAAAAGGGAATAGCAAATAAAATGATATTGGGAAAATTTGGATCTTGCATCTCTAATAATAGATTTCAGCTAAAGTACAAAATTGTTAAAAATCTGTTATTTACGACTAATGATTTTTACACAAAAAATGTAGATGTTATTTTGCAACAAAATAAACCAACAATGAAACTAAAACTTACTTTTCTTATCCTTTTTTGTATTTCAGTGAAAATGATGGCTCAAGTTGAATCTGGTAAAACAGGTGCTTGGTACATGTATTTCTATGACCATCAATTTAAAGAAAGTCAATTTGGAATTCAAGGAGATATACAATATCGAAATTGGAATTTAGGTGGCGATTTAGAACAACTACTACTGCGTTCTGGACTTACGTATAGACCCAAAGGGGTTAATGCTAAATTTACCTTAGGTTATGCGCATATTACGTCAGGAGCTTTTGGAGACAGTGACGATACGTCAACTGAAAGTAGAATTTATCAAGAAGCATTATTGCCTCATAAACTTGGAAATCGTGTTTATCTTACGCATCGCTTTAGATATGAACAGCGTTTTGTAGAAGATCAAGATTTTAGAACAAGATATCGTTATAATTTATTTTTGAATGTACCTTTTAATAAAAGTGCTTTAGAAAAAGGTGCCATATATGCTGCATTGTATAATGAATTATTCGTTAATGGTCAGCGTGATATTGGAGATAATAGAGAAGTAGAATTCTTTGATCGTAACCGTACTTATTTAGGTGTAGGTTATGTGCTAAAACCAGGAATGAAATTTCAATTGGGTTGGATGAACCAAAAGACAAATAGTGTTGGTAAAGCCCAATTACAGCTAAGTTTCCATCATAATTTCTAAGTCTATTTCTCAATCTTATTGCAGGCATATTTCTTATTTTTGTGGTGAGTACATAAATTATGATAGCAACGTATAAATCATATACACTACATTTTAAAAATGCCAGTGGCACATCTCGAGGAATCTTGAAAACAAAAGATACTTGGTTCATTATTATTGATGATAATGGAAAGAAAGGGATTGGAGAATGTGGTATGTTTAAAGGTTTAAGCTATGATGATAGACCAGATTTCGAATCTAAGCTGCAATGGGTTTGTGATCACATCTCTTTAGGACTTGATAACTTATACAAAGCGCTTAATGAGTTTCCTAGTATCCAGTTTGGATTAGAAATGGCCTTTAAGTCTTTAGATAGTAGTGATGGCTTTAAGTTGTTTCAATCTCCTTTTTCAAGAGGAGAGTCGTCAATTGCTATTAACGGACTTATTTGGATGGGAAATGAAGACTTTATGAGGACTCAGATAAAAGAAAAAATTCAGGCAGGTTTTCGATGTATAAAAATGAAAATTGGGGCTTTAGACTTTCAAACCGAATTGAAGCTTTTGAAATCCATTCGAAAAGAGTTCTCCGTAAATGATATTGAATTACGAGTAGATGCTAATGGAGCGTTTTCTATAGATGAAGCTTTGGAAAAATTAAAGCGATTATCTGATTTAAATTTACATTCTATTGAGCAACCCATTAAACAAGGACAATGGGAAGAAATGTCTAAGTTATGTTTAGAAACACCTTTACCCATAGCCTTAGATGAAGAACTTATTGGGATACATTCTGACGACATAAAAAAAGAATTACTTAAAGGTATTAATCCGCAATATATCATCTTAAAACCTACTTTGGTTGGAGGGTTCAATGGAAGCGAATCTTGGATTTCTCATGCCAATGAGCATGGCATTGGCTGGTGGATTACGAGTGCTTTAGAAAGTAATATTGGATTGAATGCTATCGCTCAATGGACCTATACACTTCAAAATAGATTACCACAAGGACTTGGTACAGGCGCTTTATTTACAAATAACTTTGATTCGCCATTAGTTGTAAAAAATGGTACATTGCACTACAGAAAACAAACACCTTGGAATTTTAATATTTAACTATGAATTATTTACAGCAAGCATATAAAGGGGAAAATGAACCTTGGAAAGTCATTTTAACTGTTTTGGTTGTTTCAGGACTTTTTATTTTTAATCTCATTTTTTTATTTTTCTTTGCAGACGGTTTTGATGTTATCGAAGAACAAAAAAAGTTGTTAGAATTAGTGCCAAGTAGAAACTTTTGGCTTGCATTTAACTTGCTGCCCTTTGCATTTCTATTATTGTTCCTGTTTTTGTTTGTTAAATTTTTGCATAAGCGCAGCCTGATGTCGCTTACAACAGCACGAGATAAAATTGATTGGAAACGTGTTTTCTTTTCGTTTTCGTTAATTACTGTTATTACCATTGGTTTATTTATGGTGAGCTATTTTTCAGACCCATCTAGTGTAACATTTCAACTAGACCCATTGAAATTCACCATTTTAGTTGTTGTAAGTTTACTCTTGTTTCCGCTTCAAATTGGTTTGGAAGAGTATCTTTTTAGAGGATATCTTATGCAGCAGTTGGCTATTGTCGTAAAAAACAGATGGTTCCCGCTAATTGTGACATCAGTGATGTTTGGTGTCTTGCATAGTGGAAATCCAGAGGTTGACGAAATGGGACCAATTGTTATGATATTTTATATAGGAACTGGTTTATTGTTGGGTATCATGACCTTAATGGATGATGGTTTAGAATTGGCCTTAGGATTTCATTTTGGTAATAACTTAATGGCATCTTTATTGGTAACATCAGATTGGTCGGCCTTACAAACCGACGCATTATTTAAATCTACTGCCACAGAAGCGAGTACTCACATTTCAGAGATCTTAATTCCTATTTTAATTGTATATCCTATTATTTTATTAATCATGGCCAAAAAGTACAAATGGAAGCATTGGAAAGCGAATTTGTTTGGTCGCGTAGAAGAACCGCCAAAAGAAGATTATAAAATTATAGGAGAGTAAGGCCATAACTAGCGTCAAATGACACCTCTATTTAATAAAATACATTTAAAATTTCGGCTAAACGGTATTAATTATGACCGCGAAGGACTTAAAGAAGTGGCTTATAGTTTAGTTAAGGAAGGTGAATCCTATGAACGAGTAACAGGTAATTTCCTGTTAGATTGGTTGGACGACAAAGACTTCGTCTTAGTTAAAACATCTGGCTCTACAGGAGTGCAAAAAACCATAAAACTCAAAAAGCAAGCCATGGTCAATTCTGCAATTATGACCGGTGATTTCTTTAAACTGAAACCAGGAGATACAGCACTGCATTGCCTGCCTAGTCAATATATAGCAGGTAAAATGATGCTTGTTAGAGCTATGATTCTGGGGCTTGAACTAGACATGGTGGCTCCATCTTCAATGCCTGCTTATCAGCATTTGAAACCTTATGATTTTTGTGCGATGATACCATTACAACTCAAGAAATCTTTAGGTCAATTGATGCAAATAAAGACGTTGATTGTTGGAGGAGCATCGGTTTCAAATAGTTTAAAAGAAGAATTGAAGGGTTTAGATACTAGAGTTTTTGAAACTTATGGGATGACCGAAACAGTTAGCCATATTGCCGTAAGGTGTCTTAATTTTACTTCGGAAAAAGGAGCACATTTTCAAATTTTAAAGGATATCAAAATACATGCCGATAACAGAGGGTGTTTAGTAATTGAAGCAAAGCAACTAACCGATGATATCATAACTACCAATGATGTTGTAGATGTGGTTTCTAAATCGGAGTTTGATATTATAGGACGTTTTGATAATATGATTAATTCTGGTGGTGTAAAACTATTTCCCGAATTAATTGAGGCAAAGCTTAGCGATAATATAAAATCAAGATTTTTTATTACTTCAGAACCTGATAAAGATTTAGGTCAAAAGGTTGTTCTTGTTTTAGAAGGTGATTCTAAAACATTCAATAAAGATGTTTTTGGAGGCTTATCAAAATTTGAAATCCCAAAAAAGGTATATCACACGACTAAATTTATTGAAACTGAAACAGGAAAACTTCAGCGCCAAAAGACGTTTAAGAGTATAATTAAGTAACTATCTTTTTAGTGTGCTTGTAAAGCATAAACGAGGCGATGCATCCTAGTATTGCAAAACCAGCCATAATACCAAAGGCAATTTGATGACCAGTTTCTAAGCCTTTGTAAGCATCTAAAAAATAACCATATAAAAGACCAGCAAAAATATCGGGTGTATAGCCTACTATAGAGATAAACCCAACAGCAGTACCAGTTATTGCCAAAGGAATTTTTGCCTCTTCTAATGTTGCAAAATAAAGAACTCTTGCAGAATAAACACCCAAAGCCATAGTGCCAATTGATAATATAAATAATACTACAGAATTATCACTAATGATTCCCGAGGCAAAAATAAGACTAGTAAAGGCCATCAATATAAAACCGATGACAATCCATAAAGAGGCTCTAGTACGATCGGCTAATAACCCGATAACAACACCAATAACAGGTCTCATATAAAGAAGATAGGTTCCAATTTTTGCTGCTTCAATCTTATTGTAGAGCATTACTTCTTCGGCGTATTGACTAAAAATATCTGTCATTTTGTAGCCATGATATGCACATAAAATGATAATCATGAGAAGCCAAACCGACTTATATTTCATTACTGTTTTGAAATTGTCTAAAGTTAGAAACTTGTCTTTATGTTTATGAACTGGTTCTTCAATTTTGAATCGTAAAAAGAAAAATACGAGAGCAGCAATAACCATAACAGCAAAAGACGTATAGGTAATGACATGCTTAAATGCATCACGACGTTCTTCAATAGATGTGAGTTCTATGTCTTTGGTAATAAATAATGAGAATATTAAAACACCAACAGATCCAAAAATAGCTGCAACTAAACCTCGACCACCATCTAAGAAACCAAAA
Organism: uncultured Psychroserpens sp.; assembly: GCF_947494225.1. Lineage (NCBI taxonomy): Bacteria > Pseudomonadati > Bacteroidota > Flavobacteriia > Flavobacteriales > Flavobacteriaceae > Psychroserpens > uncultured Psychroserpens sp. The sequence goes on along the minus strand of NZ_CANLUG010000003.1, from coordinate 448,225 downwards.
GCAATACCTTGCTTATTACTACCTCCCCAAATTCTAGTAGCTTTTATCATGGCTGCCCAAAACAAAAATATTGTAGTAAAGCCCCAGAATCCATAAAGTACATGCAGATTAAATAATGTCGGGTAGGTCGCTAAATAAAGACCGCCAACAGCTGTAAGAAATAATGCAACAGACATTAATACATGAGGTCGGAACTTGTCGGCTAAAGGACCACCAAATAGGTAAGAAAAAAGAGCAACTGTTCCATAGATAGAAAAGCAACTTCCCAACTGGACGTTCGTAATAGAGAACGATTCTAAAAACGTGGTTTTAAAAATTCGTTGTAAAACGAAAGGTAAAATAAAAACAGCCTCAGCCGCTAATATGAGTAATATTATGACATAAATGGGTTGTTTGTTCTTTTTCTCTTGAAGTGCCATTATACTTGCAGTACCCCCATATTAAATGGCTTTTCAATAGGAGCGTGGTCGGCCGCTTCTATTCCCATACTTATCCAAGTTCTAGTGTCTAAAGGATTAATTACGGCATCCGTCCAAATTCGAGCCGCTGCATAATAAGGAGATACTTGATCGTCGTATCTATTTTTAATCTTATCAAATAGTTCTTTTTCTTTTTCAGGAGTTATTTTTTCGCCTTGCTTTTCAAGCGATGCCTTTTCAATTTGCAATAATACTTTAGCTGCACTATTACCACTCATTACTGCTAATTCGGCACTTGGCCAGGCCACAATTAGTCTAGGGTCGTAGGCCTTTCCACACATGGCATAATTTCCTGCTCCATAGCTATTTCCTATAACAATAGTGAATTTTGGTACCACCGAATTACTTACGGCATTTACCATTTTAGCGCCATCTTTAATAATGCCACCATGTTCAGATTTACTTCCTACCATAAATCCTGTTACGTCTTGTAAAAAGACCAAAGGTATTTTCTTCTGATTGCAGTTAGCAATAAAACGCGTGGCCTTATCTGCACTGTCATTGTAGATAACACCACCAAATTGCATTTCCCCCTTTTTTGTTTTTACAAGTTTACGCTGGTTGGCAACAATACCAACTGCCCATCCGTCAATTCTGGCATAAGCTGTAATAATAGTTTGACCATAGCCTTTCTTGTATTCATCAAATTCAGAATTATCAACAAGACGAGATATAATTTCTCTCATATCGTATTGATCTGCTCGTGAGCGCGGTAATATTCCGAAAACATCATCAGGATTAGCGTTTGGTTTTTTTGAAGCTACACGATTAAAACCAGCTTTATCGTAATCTCCAATTTTATCCATTAAACGTTGTATGGTACTTAGTGCGTCTTTGTCGTCTTTGGCTTTATAATCGGTAACACCAGAAATTTCACAATGAGTTGTGGCTCCTCCTAAAGTCTCATTATCAATAGATTCTCCAATAGCTGCCTTAACTAAATAACTTCCAGCTAGGAAAATACTACCTGTCTTGTCAACAATTAAGGCTTCATCACTCATTATAGGTAAGTAGGCTCCACCTGCAACACAACTTCCCATTACGGCGGCTATTTGTGTAATACCCATACTGCTCATTACAGCATTGTTTCTAAAAATGCGGCCAAAATGCTCTTTATCAGGAAAAATCTCATCTTGCATAGGTAAAAACACACCTGCCGAATCTACCAAATAAATAATGGGTAATCTGTTTTCAATAGCAATTTCCTGAGCTCTTAAGTTCTTTTTACCAGTGATAGGAAACCATGCACCAGCTTTCACTGTGGCGTCATTAGCAACAACAATACATTGTTTGCCTTTTACATATCCTATTTTTACTACAACACCACCTGAAGGGCAACCACCATGTTCTTTATACATTCCTTCTCCAGCAAAGGCGCCAACTTCTATAGATGGTTTTTTTGAATCCAGCAAGAAGTCTATACGCTCTCGAGCAGTCATTTTACCTTTGGCATGATGTTTAGTAATGCGTTTCTCTCCACCACCAAGTTTAACCTTGGCTAAGCGTTTTTTTAATTCTGATAGGAGTAATTTATTATGATCTTCGTTTTTATTGAAGTTTAAATCCATAGTGTGTTTTTATTTCCTACGAATTTACAAAACCCATAACGGATTAGAAAGTGAATAATTTGTTAAAATATGTTACACGGAAATAGTTTCCTAGGTATATATTAAATATTTTTTGTATATTTGTACCAACAAAAACCAATTTAAGATGAAAAGAGATAGAATTATTTATTATGTTGCTACCGGATTACTAACGTTATTGATGTTGTTTTCAGTAAGTATGTATTTTTTTAAGCACGATGATGTGGCAGAAATGTTTACAAGTTTTGGATATCCAACCTATATTATATATCCTTATGCTGTAGCAAAACTTTTAGGGCTATTCGCATTATGGAACCCTAATTTTAAAATCATTAAAGAGTGGGCATATGCTGGGTTCTTTTTTGCCTTTGTCCTTGCTTTTTTTGCGCATTATATGATTGGTGACGGCGAGCAAACAGGAGCATTGGTAGCACTTATATTACTAAGTGTATCGTACATTTTTAACAAGAGAATTAACAAACAATAATTATGAAGAAAATAATTGCCTTTGCAGGAAGTAATAGTAAAAACTCGATTAATAAACAATTATCTATTTATGCAGCCTCACTTGTGGAGAATGGTGATGTTACAGTTTTAGATTTAAATGATTTTGAATTACCTATCTACAGTATTGATTTTGAAATAGAACACGGTATTCCAGATAATGCTCGTAATTTTTTAGAGCATATTAAATCTTCAGACGGCATCGTTTTGTCACTGGCAGAACACAATGGAGCCTATGCTACTGTTTTTAAAAATATTTTTGATTGGATGTCAAGAATTGATAATAAACTATGGAGTGATAAACCCATGTTGTTAATGGCAACATCTCCAGGCGGAAGAGGTGGAACAACTGTATTAGAAATAGCGAAAGGACGCTTCCCATATATGGGAGGTAATATTGTTGGAGTTTTTTCATTACCTTCTTTTGGAGCTAATTTTGAAGGAGGAAAAATGTCTAATGAAGAATTAAATCAACAGTTAATTGAAGAGGTAAAACAATTTGAAAATAGTCTATAATCATGGAGATTAAACATGAAGATTATGGTAACAAAGGTCGTTTCTATTATGAATTGAACGGCAAAGAAAAAGGGCTTATGACCTATAGTCATGCTGGCGCCGACAAAATAATTATTGATCATACGGAAGTAGATCCGTCTTTAAAAGGTCAAGGTATAGGTTATATGTTGGTAGAAGCATCTGTAGATTATGCACGAGCTAATAGTATTAAGATTTTACCTTTATGTCCTTTTGCCGCTGCAGTATTCAAAAAGAGAACTAAATATAATGATGTGTTATTCTAAAATTTAAACTATGGGAGATATTTCTAAAGATATTAATTCGACATTTCCAAACGATAAAGTCAAGGCACTATTAAATATTATTTATACAGCTAACTGGATAAATAGTCATCAAAATGCTTTCTTTAAACCTTACGGAATATCACCGCAGCAATTTAATATTTTAAGGATTTTAAGAGGAGCAGGTAAAGCTATAAAAGTGCAAACCATTAAAGAACGAATGTTAGAGCGTGCACCTAATGCAACACGATTAATGGATAAATTATGCGATAAGTCATTGATAAGACGTTTGCCATGCCCAGGAGATAGGCGAGTTGTACATATTGAAATTACTCAAAACGGACGCAATTTGTTAGACCTTATCTCTAAAGAGTTTAAAGAAGATTTATTAGAAAATTTAACTGAAAAAGAAGCAAGTACTCTTAGTGACTTGCTCGACAAAATACGTTGACCGTATTTTTTTAACCAAATAGTTTCCATGGAAACTATTGTAATTAAAGATTATTAAAATGAAACTAAATACTATAAAAAGAGCAGGGAAGAGCCATTTTGTAAATATGGGACCAATTCGCTTAAGACAGCCTTTTCCAACACAAGCCATAGAAATGATTGATCCATTTATATTATTACATCATTATGGACCTTATGAGATATCCGAAACTAATAACCCGTTCGATTTGGGACCACATCCTCATCGAGGATTTGAACCCGTAACATTTTTGGTGCAGGGTGAGCAATTACATCGCGATTCTTTAGGTAATGAAAGTGTGGTAAAAGCAGGAGATGTGCAATGGACAACCGCTGGTAGGGGTATTATTCATGCCGAAGGCCCAACAAAGAACCTTGTCAAAAAGGGAGGAACTATTGAAGGTATTCAATTATGGTTAAATCTTCCTGCCGAAAAAAAAATGATGTCGTCCAATTATCAGCATGCAAGACATGAGGATTTTAACGTGATTTTTTCCGAAGATAGAAATGTTGAAACACGAGTTATAGCCGGAGCGTTAAATAATAGCTATGGCAAAATAGCCACTCAAACTCCCGTAAATGCCTTTATGATTGATGCGAAAGCGGGAGGAGAAGAGTTTATAAGTTATTCAGATACGCACCAAGGGCTATTGTACTTACTCAATGGTAAGGTAAATGTTAACAATGTGGAGCATATTGAACTAGATAAAAATCAACTAATGGAGTTCAATCAAGATGGAGAAGGATTCTCTATAAAGGCCGAAAAGGATAGCAAGTTGTTATTCTTGTCTGGAGCACCTATTAAGGAACCAGTAGCAACATACGGACCTTATGTAATGAACTCACAAACTGAATTATTGGAAGCAATGCGCGATTATCAAATGGGTAAAATGGGCTTTCTTCCAGCACATTAAATTGAGATAGAAATATTATGAAAACTATAGTACACAAAGCAGAAACAAGAGGATATGCGAATCATGGATGGTTAACATCTTATCATAGCTTTAGTTTTGCAAATTATCAAAATCCAGAGCGAATGAATTTTGGAGCATTACGTGTCTTAAATGATGATATTGTTCAACCTAAAATGGGGTTTGGGACACATCCTCATCAAAATATGGAAATAATTTCAATTCCTTTAAAAGGCGCCTTGTCGCATAAAGATAGCATGGGAAATGTAAGGGCTATTGAAGTAGGTGAAGTGCAAGTAATGAGTGCAGGTACAGGATTGACGCATTCTGAGTTTAACGCGAGCTCAACTGATGAAACTAACTTTCTTCAGTTGTGGATCATTCCAAAAGAATCGAATGTAGCGCCTAATTATGAGCAACGACAGTTTACTGTCGAAGAGAATAAACTTCAAACGCTTGTAGCACCAACAGGCAAATTAGATGGGCTTGCTTTACCTATTAATCAAGAAGCCTATATTTATCGTGCTCGCTTGGATGAGTCTAGTCGGGTAGACTTGAAGGTTAAATCTATTCAAAATGGATTCTATATTTTTGTTGTTGAAGGAGAAGTTTCTGTAGCTAATGATAAGCTAGGAAGCAGAGATGCAATTGGTGTTTTTGACACCGAAAATATTGAAATTAAAGCAACTAAGAATTCAGAATTGATTATTGTTGAAGTCCCTATGCATTGATAAAACATAATCTATTAATAGAGAAAAAGCATTCTAATTTAGAATGCTTTTTTTTAGTTTAAAATCACGATATTTGTGGTTAGACTAACTATCTAAAATTAAGAAATATGGCTATGAATAAAAATACTGTGTTAGCATGGGCTACCACAATAATGATAATAGTAGGACTTGGATTAATAGCACTTGGAGCCTTTCGCTATGACGAAGTAGCAGGTTGGGGTTTTGCTGCTGTTGGTATAGGTTTTTTTGCTATTGCTTGGGTGTTTAATGCTTTAAAAGGGAGAGTATAATGAGTGACGATAAAAAAATAATTTTCTCAATGTCTGGTGTAACAAAGACGTTTCAGTCTGCTAATACACCTGTTCTTAAAAATATATATCTCAGTTTTTTTTATGGAGCTAAAATTGGAATATTAGGTCTCAATGGTTCTGGTAAATCAACCCTTCTTAAAATAATTGCGGGTGTTGATAAAAACTATCAAGGAGATGTCGTGTTTTCTCAAGATTACTCTGTAGGATACTTAGAACAAGAGCCTAAGCTCGATGACGATAAAACAGTTATGGAAGTAGTAAGAGAAGGTGCCGCCGAGACTGTTGCTATTTTAGACGAGTATAACAAAATTAATGACCAATTTGGCTTGGAAGAAGTTTATAGTAACCCTGATAAAATGGAGAAGCTAATGAACCGTCAAGCTGAACTTCAAGATCAAATAGACGCTTCAAATGCATGGGAATTAGATACTAAATTGGAAATCGCAATGGACGCTTTACGTACACCGGATGGCGATAAGAAAATTGGTGTTTTATCTGGTGGAGAACGTCGTCGTGTGGCTTTATGTCGTTTGTTATTGAAAGAACCAGACGTGTTGTTATTGGATGAGCCTACCAACCATTTGGATGCCGAATCTGTACATTGGTTAGAACATCATTTAGCTCAATATAAAGGAACGGTTATAGCAGTAACTCACGATAGATATTTCTTGGATAATGTTGCTGGATGGATTTTAGAACTCGATAGAGGTGAAGGTATTCCATGGAAAGGAAATTATTCATCTTGGTTAGACCAAAAATCGAAGCGAATGGCGCAAGAAAGTAAAACCGCATCTAAACGTCAAAAAACGCTAGAACGTGAGCTAGAATGGGTACGTCAAGGAGCTAAGGGTCGTCAAACTAAGCAAAAAGCTCGTTTAAAGAATTATGATAAACTCATGAGCCAGGATCAAAAGCAATTGGATGAAAAATTAGAAATTTACATCCCAAATGGACCACGATTAGGTACAAATGTTATTGAAGCTAAAGGTGTGAGTAAAGGATATGATGATAAGCTATTGTATGAAGATTTAAATTTCAATTTACCTCAAGCAGGAATTGTTGGAGTTATTGGACCCAATGGTGCTGGTAAGACTACCATTTTTAGAATGATAATGGGAGAAGAAACACCAGATAAAGGAGAATTTGTTGTTGGTGACACTGCTAAAATTGCTTATGTAGATCAAGCGCATTCTAATATTGATCCCAATAAATCAATCTGGCAGAACTTTAGTGATGAGCAGGAACTAGTTATGATGGGAGGAAAACAGGTAAACTCTAGGGCTTATCTCAGCCGTTTTAATTTTTCGGGTAGTGAGCAAAATAAAAAAGTAGATTTGTTATCTGGAGGAGAACGAAACCGATTGCATTTAGCAATGACACTTAAAGAGGAAGGCAATGTTTTACTTTTAGATGAGCCTACCAACGATCTAGATGTTAATACGTTGAGAGCTTTAGAAGAGGGTTTAGAAAACTTTGCAGGATGTGCTGTTGTTATTTCTCACGACAGATGGTTTTTAGATCGTATTTGCACGCATATTTTAGCTTTTGAAGGAGATAGCCAAGTTTACTTCTTTGAAGGTAGTTTTTCAGATTATGAAGAAAATAAGAAGAAACGCTTAGGAGGTGATTTAATGCCTAAACGAATTAAATATAAAAAGTTGGTGAGATAATTGTCTTTTCCAATAAAGAATAAAAAAAAGCCAGCAATCGCTGGCTTTTTTTTATTCTTTATTTATTTGTTTTCTAAGTGCTTTATTCTCTTTTTTTAGGGCATAAACTTTAACTAAGTTTAATACCAATAGGCCTAAAATTGTAACTAAAGCAATAGATAATATCGTTGTTATTTTTGCAAGATTAGTATCCATAATTTAATTGTTATTATTGTCATACAAATGCCCATCAGTGAAATCTTGATAGCTTTTATCTATTTCAGATTTATAGAAACTGTTATCGGTTAACCTTTTGTTTTCTGCCTTTAACTTATACATTTTAATAATTGCAATAGCAATGAAAATTAAAAATATAGAAGCCGTTACAATGAGAACTATGGTTAGCTGCATCGTGCTTACGAGTGAAATATTTGAAGTATAAGTAGTTAGCATTACACTAGGTTTGTCTTGATTTGGTCTTCAAATATACAATAATATTTAAAAAACAAGCAATTTATCTATAAAAAGTTACACTTAATCGATAAAACAAGCTGAAATTAGCGATACCATTCCAATTGAACGACCTCTATGCTTTCGTCGCCTTGATGTATCAATGTTTTGAATTTTTCAACGTCGCTCATCCCATCTTTTCCTCTGTAATGGTAAGGATAAACAGCTTTCGGTTTAAATTCTAATACCGCTTCTGCAGCCTTATCAATCGTCATTGTCCAAGGTAAATTCATGCATACAAATGCCTTGTCTATATTTTCAAGAGCGCGCATTTCAGGAATATCTTCGGTATCACCAGATATATAAATGCGTTCATCTCCAAGCGTTAATACATAACCATTTCCACGTCCTTTAGTATGAAACTGCAAAGCGTCTTTTCTCAAATTATACATTGGTATTGCCTTAAACACTAAACCATCTAAGGCGATAGAGTCTCCGTTATTGAGGGTCACAGTTTTTTGTGGGTTTATATCCTCTGGGAACCTGTCAAAAACAGCTTTTGGAGCAATAATAGTGGTAGCCGATAAATCTAGAGCTTTTAATGTTTCAATATTAAAATGATCTCCATGGATATCTGTGATTAAAATAAACTCGGGAGCAGAAAATGACGCAAATGTCTCGGCGCCACCAGTTGGGTCTACATAAATATCCTTGTTCTTAAAGGTTAACACCATTGTAGCATGCGAAATAGGATGAATCTCTAAGCTATTATCTTCCTTTGATGCGTTGGTAACAACATCTTCATTATTAGACTCTATAGTATCAATAGCATTTTCTTTAGAATCTGTTTTACATGAAAAAACAGAGATACAGGCAGCAATCATTAAAAGGTTTAGGTATTTCATAGCATATCATTTTAAAACCTAAAGATAATTACAAATCGATAACGAATAAAGTTTGTAACAAAATATTATATTTTACTACTGATATTTTAGGTAGATTAAGTTTTAAAAATCATATTTTTTAACGAAATTGCTTGTCCTAAATATTGTTCAACTTTAATACACAACATAATATGTCTGATGATTTTGATTTATTAGAAACAAATTCCAACGAAAAAACTGAGAAAGTAGATGTAAATTGGGGAAAGGCCATAGACCAAATGAAGTCTAAATTGGCGCAAGAGGATGATCCAGAAAGTCGTCAGAAAATACTTAACGCAACATTAGATAATGTTGTAGATATGGCAGAAAAAGATAGATCCACCTTACTTGATGCTATTAAGGACCTTACTGATTATCAGGATGAAGTAGGTATTATGTTTGAAGGTTTTTCAGCATTAAACGCTGCCGAACAGAAAATCATAGATGATGCGATAAAGCGTTTAGAGCGTGCAAAGGTAGAGTTAGAAGATGCTAACAAAACACCCGATACTTGGTGGAACAACCTTTGGGGACGAAAAAGTAAGATCAAGAAAGCAGAAGAGGAGCTTCAAGCTGCCCAAAAAGAAAGAGATGCCTCAGATAATAAAGCAAAGGCTTTATTTCAACAACGTATCGAAAGCGCAGATGTACAAACACTCTTAAATGAGTTGTCATTTAAAAGTCAAGCAGCAATTAAACGTTTAAAAGATCGTGAGCTTGAAATCAAAGAAGTTGAAGAAAGTTTAAAAACGGCAATTGTCGAAGCAAGTAATAACCATACAAAGGCTTTAGAAAAGAAGAAGCAAGTAGAGGCACAGTTAGAAGAACAATATGCCTTGTTAAAACAAGCGCGTCAAGCATTAGAAGAGGTTGCAGATAAACAATCTACAGAATATTCCGAAGCCTTAGAAAAAGTAACGCAACTTGAGCAAAAAGTTGAAGAGTTAGAAGGCCTTAAAAATGCTTATACGACATTAGCGGCTTCAAAAGATAGTTTCGTACATAAACATAACTTAACTATAAAAGTATTAACATCTCTGCGTAGTAATTTACAAACACATCGTGCTAAATTAAAGAGTGATACTGATGAACGTTTGAAGTATTACGATGGATATGTTGTGGCGTTAAAAGCAAGAACAGATCAAGAGTTTGCAGCTATTTTAGAGCATTTAGGTGTGAAAACAGATGAACATATTGGAGAAACCTTAGCTGCGATGCATACAGCTAGTGCTAAAGCACGTCAGGAAATGATGGATAATATTCCTGTTCATGAAAAAGTAATGCAAGGTGTATATGGAAGTTATGCAGAAGCCTTGAAAGAGATTAGAACGAAGGATTCTGAAATCCAGAAAAACTTTGCAGATCGCTATGGTATTGATATGAAAGAGATTTTCGATGAATATTATAATGCAGATCCAAATGCACCTGGAGATGGAGGCGGTGAACCAGAAGGTGAACCAAAACCAGAATCTAACGACGACGATTTATTGTCCTAAACCTCGTATTAGGCGATTTTTTGAAAAAAAAAGCGTAATAACAAATTAATGGGCGTTACCCTCTTTCGTTGAAAAACTACAGAGGGTCAGGCTTTCCTCTATATCTTTTTTCTGAAAAACGAAAAAAGGATACCGTATCAATCCTTAACGCAGAACATAATTATGAATAGAAAATATTTTTTAGTGTCTTTTACGTTGGTATTATTAGCCTCAGGCTTTATTACATTTATCTATTTCTCTAATGATCACACAGCGTGTGAAACATTAACTGAAATAACTCAAGGGGAACAAGGCGAAACGGTAAAGACAGAAACTCATGTTTGTAAAGAGAAATTCAATTTTTAAATCATAGAAGGTATAGCTAACAAATGATTGTAACACCATTAGATTCGGCAGTATTAGACTCTAAAGAGCAGTATGTGTTTTATCATAAAATGATAGACTTTACGCTTAAAGAATTGATTGTTGCAGTGCAGCAAAAACAAATCCTTAATGAGCAGGAGGTTATTTTGTTTAAACAGTATTGCGATTTGTTATTATATTCTATAGAGGCTATGCGCGTAAAATACATGTATGATGAGGAGGAAAATATGAAGGTAGATTTAACCGACTCTGGGTTTCCAAACTATTTAGAATTTCGTTACCTCTTTAACGATTTAGGCTTACGTGAAGATTACTTAGGAAAATTAACCAATATTGATGTATTAAAACAGGAATTTCTGGATACTTTGTTGAGAAAGAAAGAACCAATTGCTAAACGAAAGTTATTTCAAGCATCTTCAATTGTTTATTATACATCGGCGAAGAAAGAATACATATTTAATCGTTTTGTTCAAGGTAAAATCATCGAAGCTCCTCAGGGATCTCCGGGACAATACCTTGTAAGCTGGAGTTTTTATGAGGTCTCACATAATAGGCCGTTTATTTGTTATATGTATTTTAATTATGATGGTAGTCATCCACAAAAAGATAGAGAGGATATCTATTATGCGTTAAAAACAGTAGCAGATCGTGAATTGGCATTAGACATGATGGCCTATGCTATAGATAAACGATTGCCTAAAGTGTTCCCTAAATTGGTAAAACGTGTAGACTTAGGGCCAATTCATAACGTTTTTGCAAAAGATGAAAATAAGGTAACACATGCCATATTAGAAGGGATTTCTAAAAAAACAATTCCACTAGAATCGTATGCCATTTCATTTAAGATAGACGAGGTGAGTTCAAAAAGCGAATTCAAAGAAGGAAGTTTCTTTAGTAAACAAACTTTTCAGAACTGGGATGCGGTATTTAGACAGCGCTATATTTTTGCACCTCATAGAATCATACAGTTATTGTATAACAAAACCCCTGAAATTATGAATAAGTTGGCAAAAGCACCTATTCAGATTGCAGATTTAAACATGAAGTAAAATTGAATCAAACTTTTAAATATTCTCCTCCATTAAAATACATATTAAGTATTCCATTAGGTTTGTTGGGAGGTTTAATGTTTGTGTGGAATATCTTTATGATGCCAGAGTGGTATGTGAAAATTTTCACTGTAATTTTTGCTAGCCTAGGCTACGATTTTCATGCCACTTCATTTAAACATATAAAGGGCTACAGGATTACAATTGACAACTATAAATTAAAGACACAATAAAAAATTAAAAAGCAGTATGGAGCATAATTCCACATTTCCTATAAAACAAAACGAACTCGATATGCTTCGTGATGAAGCCACATCTTACATTAAAAGTATTCAATGGGAGCAGGGTCAACGCGCAAAAAACAAAGATAAAGACGCTAAAGACGAGTCTATATTATTGTATTTGTCAAGAGCTAAAGGAAATGGTGGTGCTGAAATCACTTCAGTTTCTAAAACAATATTAGAGCTGAAAAAGCGGCTATTACCAGAGTCGATAGCCATTCCTTTACATCTTAATCAAACGCTATATGCAGTTCAAGAAGGCATAACACTTGGGATTTGGATAAAAGACAGTTATTATGACGCTTCTGGCTTATCTAGTTTATCCGAAAATAAATCAGCTTTAGATGCTTCTGGAAAGCGTGAGTACGAAAGTAAAATGCAAACAGGAACAGCATTTATGTTGTTTGCAACGGCATACAAAATATTACATGATTTAAAAACGGTTGCATCTGATGATTTGAGTGTGATGAAGAACAAATTCGCGGGCATTCCGGAGGTGTCCTTAATGTCACCTCTTAAAGGGATCTCATGTGCCTTATTCTATTATGACAAATATTTAGGACATCCAGAGATTATCAAATCAGATAAAGATGTCATCGATTTTACTGTAGTTTATTTTGAAGCCTTAATTGCCGAAATCCAAATGCGTAAGAGTAGTTTGGAATATACAGAAACGGTAACAGATAGAACCTATAAACTAGAACATTCAGATTTTGCTGTTTCAGGTTGGGATAATGTATTTCAAGGTGCAGCGAAAAGTGTTGAATTTAATAAAATTCAATTTGAGCAGATCGTTGGAAACAGAGATGCAAAGCATTTTGCACGTCGTTTAACCGAACGTATGTTAAGTTACGATTTTGATGCGAAGAAAAACCCATTTCAAGAATTAGGCGGTTTCATGCCAGTATTTATGGGATATGGAATTCCTGGGACGGGAAAAAGTATGTTGATTGCAGCCATTGCAACCCGTTTAAAAGAGCACTGTGATAATTTAGATATTCCGTTTTTGTTCCATCCAATGCCAGATACTTTAATTTCTACGTTTCAAGGTGGATCTGCAGAGAAAATGGTAGAATGGATGAAGCCATTACAGGACCCGTCAAAACTCATATTTGCACCAATTGATGATGCCGAAAACAATTTGCAAGAGCGTACTGCTCAAGGAGTTTCTGCAGGTGTTAAAGAAGTGATTGGCGTGTTTTTGAGGTATACCGAAGGTGCTTATGCAGTGAACTACGGAAATAGTTCAATAGGATTGTTTACCAATTTGCCAGAAATGTTGGATAAAGCTGTTATTTCTCGTGTTCAAGGTCGTTTCAAAATTGATGGAGCACGTACAGAACATGATTTCTTAGACCAAGATCATCTGTGGTGGCGAAAGTTAGACTCAACCATGCCCGACTTTGTAAATATGCAAGGACCAAGTGATTATGACTATTTACAAGATCAAGGTTTGGCCAAGAATATGGGTGAAATTTTAAACGTGTCTGATAAACCAACAGAAGAACGTGTATTAGAAGCATATGATAAGGTAGAAAAACAATTTAAATCAACAGAACATTTATTCTACGCCAATTTGTATAAAGAAATTCAGAAGTTGTTTCCGTTTTTCTCATCACGAGATGTGCGTAATATTCAAAGTGCAGTATCACTACGTTTAACCGATTTTGATTTAGAACAGGATTGGTTTGAGAATCCAGACATTTATTTCAAAAAGGACTATGAAACCAAGTTTAATATGCTTCAAGAATTGATGCGTGCAAATATGAAAGGTTTAGATTTTTCAGAAATACGTCGTCAAGAGGTAGTGCGCTATTTAGATAACGTAGCAACCATTGCCGATACCGATTTTAAACGAAAAGTAGATGCTAGAATCAATCAATTAAATATTGAAACTGAAGCAAGAGAACAGTTTGGGAAAAGATAATAGGAAATGAATAAGCTTAAAGCAGCAAATTTATATAGAAGTGAATTAATTCCAATTTCGGGTAAACTGGTAGAGCGTTATAATAAATGCTTACTTAAGCTGGGTTTTACAGTGACTGAACTTGATCATTTTCATATAGATGGTATCGGTTGGAGCCCTGAAGTGGCTGAAGAGAAGGACGATGAAAACTATTTATGTAACGGAGAATCAAATCCGCATGGCATTATCATTTCACCTTTGCAAAATAAAAAACCAGTGTATTTACCATATCATACATTTGATAGAGATATGATGATGCAGGTCTTTAAAAAACACGGCAGTAAGATTAATGATATCACCAGAGATTCTGCCATTTGTATCGATTTCGATCAAAGTATAGATGCCTTTTACGAGCCTTTGGATGTGCTGAGGTATCAAACAGTTACCATACGATTTCATTTAATTGATAACCTCGATAATGTTAGAGAAGAACAACTTCAGCTTATAGAAAAATTCAAACAAGGAAATAATTTTATAGACGAAAATATTCATAGTCAACTTCTGGAATCTGCCAATAAATATGGTGATTTAAGAGAACGGGATCTTAATCTTGAATCCATGAATTATGTAACCGATTCATTCTATACCAAATCTTTTGGAGGTGTCTATGTATTGCGAGATTTTATATCTCCAATTGTCGTTTTTGAAAGCAAGAAATGGTATAAGGAAGCGATAAAAGATACAGTTCATGACGTTCTTATTTTTCATATTAAGCAACCGCAATTGATGGAGAAACTAAGAGATCATATCATTATTGCATATGATTTGGAAGATATCGTAAAAACCAAACGATATGAGCGCATTAAGAAATTTGAATTTTCGCAGCACCTTAAAAAAACGAAGCATCCAATTAAAGATATATTAAGTGACCAACTATTATTTAAAAGTTACCTTAATAAAGTCGATATAGACACACGTAAGAAGGTGATGAGTGTAGAACGTTACTTGGAAAAACTCGAAAAGAGTAACCAGTATAAAATTTCTGATATTGTTGATGATGATTTATTTGAGGCCTTGCACGAGCCACATTCTAGTTTACACCCTAAACATCAAGACCTTATTTGGAAGCTCTTAGTTAATATTGCTCCAAAAGATGTGCTGTTCATGTATTGGTATGATAAGCAGGAATTTTACAAACAATATGAAACTTGGGATCCTTCGCTACAGGATTGGGTCATTGAGACCATTAGTAACAATATTTAAGAATTTTAGACTAACTTTATAAAGGATCAACTAAAACAGCAATCATGGGAACAGATATCATCATTTTTATCGTAGCCGTACTATTCGGAATTTTTATCTATTGGAGAGAATCTAATGGCAATGGTGCTTATCGCTCTATTAATAAAATTGTCAACAGTAAAGAACTGCAAATGAACGCAGATAATCCTAAGGGTTTCGTTTATAAACAAGCGTTTATCCCAAGACTTATATTTGTAGTTACCGCAGTGTTAGTAGCCGCTCTTGTTGTTGAGTTTTTAACGCCTATTTCAGTGTTTGCTAGTTACTATGGTATATCGGCATTTGCATCTTTTGCGGCAGGAACATTATTAGGAACGTATTTAGCGAACCTGGTTATAAAATCAGGAAAAGTTATTGAAGCACAAAGTGAATCGTTAGAAGATAAATTTGAAAATGTCGTAGAAAAAGGAAAAGAATTTATTGAAGATTTAAAGCCTAAAGACAACAAGGTTGTTGAAGACACAAAGGAGGAGATAAAAACTGAGCCCGAGCCAAAGGCAAATGAAAAATCAGCTCGTGACCGATTAAAAGATAAGGGTCTAATGTAATGAAAGAAGCGAGACGTAAAAAAATTATCCAGTTTGTATTATGGATGTCTGTGGTTGTTATGATTGCTCATTTTGCAATTATAGATTACTCAAATTTTGATTATAAAGACTTGTTAGGACCATTAAGTAATGTCTTTATTATATTAGGTATGTATGTTACGCTAAGAGATATAAATAAAAAAACGGAAAACTAGAGATGCTAAAGAACTATTGGAACAAAGGAAAGAAGCAAAAGACCATAACCATTATTGTAGGTCTTATTTTGCTTATTGCATTATTTATACTTCGTGATGATTATCAACCAGCTTTATTATTTTTTAGGAAGTATATTTTTATCATCATTCTAAGTTTGATTGTGTTGTTTTTCGGGTTAAAAAAATTCCGAAAAACCGCGAGTACAGGAAAGCGCCTTGGTATATTAGGTTTACTTGCAGCATTTTTCGGACTCCTTTATTTTGCGGGTTGGAATGTAGGCTTATATGATTATATGAAGACTTATAACGTTTTTAATGATTTAGATAAAGTAGAAATCAACGAACTACCATTAACGCAAAACGAACGTATCCAACCGTTACGTAATATTTTTTCAATGGCTAATGAAAGTGTAGGAGAGACCAAAGACGTATCCTTACCGCATTTGGTACGTGTAGATGACGAAAACAAATGGACGATGGCTATACAACCTTCTGAAAAATATATTATGCAGCGTATTAGTGACAATACCGAAGAAGTGTTTTCTGTTTCCAGTACTACGCCATTTCCGAGATTTTCAAATGACAACAGAATTCCTGTAACATTTTCGATAGGAGAATCTTTGAAATTTAGCCGTAACACATACAATGCGGTAGTACAGCGTTTTAATCCTTGGATGTTATTTAATTATGAGCCAAGCGATACATTTTATATGAAAAACGACTCAGGCGAATGGGTTCAAGTGGTAAGTTTAATACGCTGGCGTGGTTTTTTCTTTCCTTACCCAACCTTTGGAGGTGTCATGGTGATTGAAAGTGGCGAGCATGATTTTAACGACTATTTAGAGCGTATTGCTATAGGAAAGGGAACGTTTATTGCACCCGAGGATATGAAAAACTATCCATTTCTCACCAAACAAAATACATTATCAGAGAAGGTATCTCGATTACAGTCCGAATCACTGAAATTTTTAGGAGGATTTAGCGATCCATTACCTTGGAATATGGAAACTGCGGTAAAAATACCTGAAATGCCGAAAGATCAAAACCAACAACCTTATGTGACCGATTTTGATTTTTCAGGCTCAGAAAGTGATGCCTATAGTGGATTATACCATTGGTTTGGTTTAGAACCAGTTGGAGAAGAACGTACTAGTTTGAGCTATAGTGTATTTGTACCAGCCGATGGAACTGATAAATTGTATTATTATGACCATGCTTCTAAAAAACAGGGATATGCAGGTGTTTCGGCGATGCCTCTAAAAGTAAAAGAATCAAGAAAAGAAATAGATTGGACAGCTAATACTCCTGTAGAATTTAGACCTTATGTTAAAGATATCGCAGGGCGTAAGCGCATGTTCTTTTTAGGAACTATCTCTGCAATTAGTGATACAAATGCACAGCAATTTGATGGTTCTGCTACTCCAGATTTAGTCCTTATTGATAGCGAATATCGCGATGTGATTTGGATTGACGTTAAACATCCTAGTACATGGGACAAAACAGTATACGACCAATTAAACGAAGCCTGGCGTTCTAGTGAAGGAATAGGTTATTTTTATGATGAAGATAAAACTGATACCGATATATTAGAAGCCGAAATCCAAGAGAAATTTAAAGCCATTGATAGCACAAGCGCATCTAATGGTAATCAAGCCGAAATTGAACGACTAAAGAGAAAGTTAGATTCGTTGCAAGCGTTAGACAAACAATAAAAAAAAAGAGCCGTCGATTAAGACGGCTCTTTTTTTTTGTTTTATTGTGCATACAAAAAGGTAAAACTAAAATCTGACGGGATAAAAATCGTAGTATCTTGGGCCTTTATGTTATATTCAATTCCTGCAAAAGTATGACAGCTAATACATGACGATGTTTCCTGCATATAGGTTTCGGCAGTAGTATTTGCTAACAGATAAGGCGCATTAATTTTTAACGGAGGTGGCGTACCATCTGTAGGGACCATCCACTGAGTACCTACAAGTTTATAATTTTCAAAAACTGAACCTAAAGATTTCAATTTGGCCTGCCATATGGCATTTAATTGTTCTGTGCAATAATAAATAGGATATACTCGTGTAACCTGAGTTCCAAATTTTTGACCTACAGCCTCTCCAGGAATTACTGTTGCATAACGTTCTGCGTAAGGCGCTTTGGTATTCCATTTATAGACAGTATCTTTTTTTACAACATCACCAGGTACATGTGAAGGCGGCTGGTTTACTGGACAACTCAAACACTCAGAATTGTAAAACGACCATTGTTTTTCTTGATCTGTTTGTGCTTTTTGAACATTGTCTGGCACGTTATCGATATGTTCAAAAGTACTCCATATCCAATTTTCAAATTCATGAGTTTTTCTAAGAACATGCAAACCTACTAGCCCTATAGTACAATCGAAGGAAAAAGCCTCTCCCGAAATGCTATTTTCCGAAGTCACAAAAATTGTGGCATTTTGTGTATAGTATTTATTAGGGTCGTCACCTTTATTTTGATCGAGTATTCTCCAACTGGCCTTTATTTCTATAGCACCAGGAAGTGTATTGGTTTGTGTTGGAAGTTCAATAGTATTTTTTGATTTATAGTAATTGTATATGCCTTCTTTGGTATTCAAATTATTATCCTTTATGTATTGTTCTTCAACGGCATTCATCTTTACCTCATAAACGACAAAGTTTAAGTTTCTATCAATAAGCGGATAATCATCGGCTTCTAAAAACCCTGAGATATGTAAATCATCGGCAACTTTTGAATCTTGAGACACAATTTTAGATTTAGGGTTTTTACTTTTAAATTCTGCCAAACTTTTGTCGCCAGCGCTAAAAACTTTAGAGGCTTCAGTAAAACGTTCCCAAACTCTTAATGAATCTGGATAGTCTGTAATATTGGAACCTATAGGTTTGCCAGAAGCATCAGAAGGCCAGTTTAGTGCTACAAAACTCTGCCAAGAAAAGTTATCAAATGAAGGTTGAATTTCTGGCGCTAATACCGAAGAATACCCATTTTGAAATTGCCCATCTGGGCTTCCAAGGAAGTATACTTCTAATGGTAAATTTGAACATAATTCGTTAGTTCTATTCTCACAAAACCTTATAGAGTCTAGAGTAGGACAGGCGTCTGTTAAAATAGTATCTGTGCTAGCGACGTAATCGTGTTGATTCGATTTTTCGTTGCAAGCAAACAAACAACTAATTAAGAAGAATGTAAGTGCTTTTTTCATGATAAATAATGGTTGATTAGTAGTGTATAAATTTAGGCAACCAAAGACGGGCGTCTATGAGTAAATATACCCGAATTAACAGGCAAGTGTTGTAACAAAACTTGGGTTTTCCTGACTTATAAATAAAGACTATTATGGGAGGTTACATGGGGTTTGGTATGGCGTCTTGGATTTATAAACAGCGCCCAAATAGAGCATTTTCTATAAAGAAAGGCAAACCTACATGCAATACGATACCTAGTTACAGTAGGCAATTTAAGATGCAACCTTCAAAGCCAAAAAGCAATTTTTATATTGTAATGAGTCTTCTTTTTCTTGGACTATTATTCTCGGTTTTTTATTTTAAGGCGCCAGTACTTTTAGAACATTCCAATACAATACGTGCCCAAAAACAAGCCTATATTCAAAACGCAAATGATGAGGCATTTAAATTTTTAATATCATCTGGTATACAAAGACTAAAAAGAAATAACCTGACTGGTGCATATTCCGAATTTAAGTTAGCTTATGCCATCTATCCTAAGAATGAAAAATTGCAGCAATTATTGATAGAAACATTGAGCGCATTATGTGAGGATGCTAACACATACTGTGCTGATCTGGATAAGATGTTAAACCAGTCGTTATAATGTTAACTCCATTTTAATATTGCTACGTTCATAAGGGCTATCTTTTTCCAATTCTAGTTCTATAAACCCATATTTCTTATAGATATAAATGGCATTTTCTAATATTGTATTAGAGTAGAGCATAAGTGCTTTAAATCCATTGACATGGGCAAAATCTATACAATGCTGCATAAGGCGTTGCCCAATTTTTTGTCCGCGCTGATTAGACAAAACAGCCATTTTGGTTAATTCATACACTAGTGGATCATGAGTCGGCATAAGCGCAACGGTTCCTAATATGAGGTCATCGCGTTTTGCAAAAAAGATATAACCACCTTTATTAATAATGTAATGCTCTGGTTTGCTAAGTACCTCATCATCAAAGGCTTCAATGTAGAAATAGGTTTTAAGCCATTCAATATTTAAATCGTAAAAATTTGGAGCATAACGCTCGTCATAATTAATAATTTCAAAGTCATTGTTCACTTCCATTTTTGCCATATTAATAATCGTTTTACTTAAACTTTTATGTTGTAATTTATCTTCTAGTTTATTAAGGTGTTCGGTTAAGGAGTTAGACGAATGCGTTGTGTATTCTTTTATGACATTGTCAATGACAGCCCATAAAGGCTTCATTTGAGCCACTAGGTGTTTTCCTTTGTCTGATAAGGTTAGTATTTTTTTTCTTTTATCTATTGTATCGCTTTCTAGATGTAGCAATTCTTTAGCAATGAGTTTATTGACAGCTTGACTTATAGCAGGTTGCGATAACTTTAAAGCGGTTTTAATTTCAACATTTGTTACGCCATTTTTATTATCAATGATTTTTATAATAGGGAATAAGTAAGGGTCAAATTCTATATTAAAATAGTCATAGGTGCATTGAACCTCCTTCATAACAAAATCACTCAATCGTTTTAGACGTGAGCCTAATGCCAGTTCACTAAATCCTCGTAATGCATCCATTGTATATCTATTTATATAAGTACTTATGCAAATATATAAAATTATTCGACGACGTCAAATAATTTCATGAGCTCTAATAAAGTCTGTTATTAAGTAGGATATTAGTTTTCCTACTTGCACATCGGTCTCTAGGGTAGGTGCGGCTTCACAAATATGGAGATATGCTACATGCTGTTGTTTCCCGAAATGATGAATAAAAGCTCTAGCCTTATTTACAGAAAACCCACTAGGTGTCATAGCGCTACTTGGAATATTTTGTATGGCATCGCAATCAATTTCTAGTCCAAAAGCTTTTGATGTAATATGTTGTGACGCTATTTCCATTTCGGTATCAAAGTTAGTATCACGTCTTATCATCATACTTTCAAACGTACTGTATTTAACACGCCTTAGTTTGTTAAGTGTTTTAAATATGGTATCTGAAGTATAATTTTCGTGTAGTCCAAAAATAAAATAATGTTTTAGGAAGCCTTCTGCATAGGCGTAACTAAAGCCGTTTCCACTATGTCTTCCTTCCTCTGCTCTGAAATCGTGGTGCGCATCAAAATTAATAGCGTTTATCTGTTTTTTAAGCCCTAAGGACGTGCCTTTGATATTTCCGTAGGCATTGTTATGACCACCTCCAATAATAATAGGAATTTTACCTGCACTTACAATTTGAGATACTAAATGGGTGACGGCTTCATCTATTTTCGAAACTTTCTTTCGAGCTTTTTGAATGTCTTTTCTCTTTTTTTGATCTAATTGTTTTAGCTTTTCTTGATAAGTATCGAACTCAAGATGACCCAAAATCAGCACTTTTTTTGGATGTGTATACGCATTACTTTGGACGTTTAACAAAATATTAATTGCGGCATCCCAAGCGCTGGAAGTCCCTGTATTACCGTAATTGGCAAAAACACCAACATCTTCTTTTATCCCAAAAATTACATAAGAAACATCTAATTTTAATAGTTGTTCGTATATATTGGAGAAGTTAGGAAGTAACAAAATATGTTCTCCAAATTTGGTTTCTTTAGGACGTTTTTTCAGAATGGATTTTAATTCTGAATTCGTAAAAGGTTTTAAGTGTTCCATTTACAAAATTGATTAATTTTGATGTATTAAAAGTACAGTTTTTTATTTTCAAGCTTCTAAGAATATCAAATAAAATTGAAACAATTAACGTTTAAAATAACTCGTAACAAAAATTAACTTATGGATAATTCAAACAGTAAGAGTACAGGATTAAAAATTGCATTAGGAATTTTATTAGCATTGTTTTTAGGTACAGGTTTTTACACTTCAAAACTGTACAATGAGAAAAAAGAAAACGAAGCCACTCTCATTCGTGAGAAAGAGCAGGTTATGGCAGATTTAAGTACAATGGCAAAGCAATATGACGTTGCTATTGGAGAAAATGAGGTCGCTAATGAGAAGTTGTTGGGTGCAAGAGAACGCATTCAAGGTTTAATGGATTCTTTAAAATTATCTCAAAATAGTGTCAATAGCCTTTGGAGATACAAGAAGAAGTTCTTAGCATTACAAGAGGAGATGGACGTCATTATGGCGGAAAATGATCAGCTTAAAGTAGAAAATTCTTTATTGGCTTCTACACTAGACAGTACAAATGTACAGTTGGCCGAGCGTACCGTTTTTACCGATTCTCTCTTAGTTCAAAACACACAATTGGCCGAAGTTGTAGAAAATGCGGCAGTATTGCAAACTACCGATTTAAAAGGGTTTGGTGTTATAGAAAGAAGTTCGGGAAAATTGATTCCTACAGAACGTGCAAGACGTAGCGACAAAATTAGGGTATGTTATACAGTTGCTAAGAATAGATTGGTTGGTGCTGGAGATAAGGAATTGTATGTGCAAGTATTAGATCCTAAAAACAATGTTTTAGGTGCTAATGAGCAAGTTCAGTTTGATGAAACAGTTTTAAACTATAGCTTAATTAGTAAGTTTAATTACGAAAATAGAAACTTAAACATTTGTGAATTTGTAGGACCAAATGATAAGTTTGAAAAAGGACGTTATGTGGTTAACGTTTTTAATAACAAAGAATTAATTTCTTCTTCAGAGTTTACGCTGAAGTAGTATATAACAATAGGTTAGGTTAGGAAAGATCCGGAAACATTGTGTTTTCGGATTTTTTTGTGTCTATTCTGAAATGGCTAAAATACAAGCCTCTCTAATTTTCCAAAGTTGATTAAAACTAAGGTGTAACTGTTCATTTTTTATCCAAGTCTTTAAATATGATTTGTGGAATGTCACTTTATAGTCGCCTATTTGATTAGGTTCAATGTGTACTTCATATTGGAGCGTTTCAGAAAAACTAGGTTCAGTAGTACTATTAAATGTAATATCTATAATGTCATCGTGATGCCTTAAATAACAATGAGCTTCTGGGATGTAATCGAGATGATATTGTTCTAAAACGTACTTGATTTTTGGCGTATTTTTGGGATTCATTTCAAAAACACCCAAGCAGAGTTTTAAATCATCAATATCATTTTCAATGGCGATTGCTTTTAATAAGGCATGTTTTGTCGAACAAGTACCTTTATGCTCTTGTAAAACCTGTGTAAAATCACTTCGGTTAGTTGTTCTTCCGTAGGGAAGTTGCTTGACAAAGTTAAAAACAGCTTCAAAATCTGATAGCCCTTTATCTAAGCACACTTTTGACAGTGGCTGTGCTGGTGATAGTTTAATAGATTTGTCCATTAATCATAACTGTATCAATGAGGTCGTCACCAAAGGCGTAAGGCAAGTGATAATAATTTGGGATGGCTTTTGTAATAATCAAATTGGCTTTTTTTCCACGACAAATACTACCATAAAGATTAGAAATCCCCATCGCATAGGCACCATTTATGGTTGCAGCATTAATAGCCTCTTCGGGCGTTAACTTCATTTTTATACAAGCCGTAGAGACCACGAAATTCATATTTCCGCTAGGGGTAGATCCAGGGTTGTAATCGGTAGCTAATGCTAATGGTAATCCGGCATCTATTATAGCACGTCCAGGTGTATAAGGAATACTCAAAAAGTATGAGCAGGATGGTAATGCGACAGGCATCGTGTTAGATGATTTTAATGCTGAAATATCTTCTGGGTTCATTTCTTCCAAATGATCTACAGATAAGGCCTTATATTTAACCCCAAGGGCAACACCTCCAAAAGCATTAAATTGGTTAACATGTATTTTAGGAATTAAATGATAAGACTCTGCCGCTTGTAATACGCGTTCGGTATCTTCTAAATCGAAATAACCTTTTTCACAAAACACATCAATATATTCTGCCAACTGTTCTTTTGCCACAGCAGGAATCATCTCATTAACCACCAGATCAATAAAGCTTTTCTTATTGGCTTTAAATTCTTTTGGTAGTGCGTGAGCGGCAAGTAAGGTTGGTTTCACTTTAATAGCGAAATCCTTTTTTAAGCGTTTAATAACGCGTAACATCTTTAGCTCGGCATCTACCGTTAGTCCATAACCCGATTTAATTTCTACAGCACCTGTACCCAATTTTATCATTTCTTTGAGACGCCTAGCCGCTTGATGGTAAAGCTCGTCTTCAGATGTATTTTGTAACTGCTCTGCAGAATTTAAAATTCCACCGCCACGATTGGCAATGTCTTCATAGGATAAGCCATTAATTCGATCAACAAACTCTTGAGTACGATCTCCAGCATATACAATATGTGTATGCGAATCACACCATGTTGGGAGTACAATCTTTCCAGAAGCATCGATAGTTTCATCGGCTTCTATAGCCTTACAATCTTCCATACTACCATAGTCTACAATGGTATCGTGCTCTATCAAAAGATAAGCATTCTTAAGTGTAGGTAAAATTTTCATATCACTACCTTTTACAATAGTAACATGTTCTTCCCTTATTTGAAGGAGTTCTTTTATATTGGTAATGAGTACTGACATGTGTCGTTGGTTCGATTGCAGCTATAAATATATAAATCTTTGGCATAAAAAAAGCTGCCTAATGTAATGAAACGGCAGCTTTTATATATTGTTGTTCTATTGACTTATTCTTTTACAAATTTGTATGTAACTCCGTACGTTTCAAATTTAATCATATAGAGACCAGTGTTTAATTTTGAAATGTCTAATGGTTCATTATTGATAACCTCAGTATTCATGACTTCTTGCCCTAAAGTATTTAAAATAGAAATATTAAGAGCATCGTTAAAACTACCTTTGATAGAAATGTGAGTTTGAGCTGGGTTAGGGTATAAGATTAATTCTTCAATAGCAAATTCAGGCACATCAAGTGTGATGAGTTCATTCTCATACCAAAATACAGTGTCGTTAAAGAATCCTATAGAAGCAATGTCCTTATCACCATCACCATCATAATCATCTACAGTAAAGTCATACATTTGAAAGTTATTATCGGCAACCAGTTGTGGCGTAGTACTTGGACTGGCATTATCAGCACCTTGAAACCAAATAATAGCATCGTCTGCCGAACCTCCATCGGTTAAAAGCACATCATTTTCGCCATCATTATTTATATCTGCTACAACAGCTACGGCTGGTCTATCAATTATAGAATCGTCAGATATTGCATGTGGCGTGGAGCTTCCATTTTTTACTTTCTCATACCACGTTACATCTCCAGAAAAATTATCTACAGCAATGATATTTAAATTACCATCATTATTAACATCTCCAGTAATAACATTAAATATAAACGATGTCGCTGTGGAGCTACTTTCTACAGTTACTGTATCTTTAATCCAAGTTACTGCTGTAGAACCACTTTCTATATATTGATTATAAAAAATTTCGATAGACTGGTCTCCGTAATACGTTACTACGGCATCTAGATCGGTGTCACCATCTAAATCGGCCAAATTAATATATAATGTAGAATTTGCTGTGCCACTTTCAATATCTGCTTCGGCAGTAAAGTTTCCAGCACCATCACCAGAATACCATTGTGTTCTACTGTTTGAAAACGAAATTGTAGCAATATCTATATTTCCATCCATATTAATGTCACCAGCTACAACTTCACCAGGACCAATAAGTGCTCCATCGATAACAACTTCAGGGTCAAAACCCTCAGCAGCATTACTTAAGAAATAGACGAGTTTATCCTGATTGGCAGATGTTGCAATAATGTCTAGTCCATACTGTCCATCGATATCTGCAACTGTAAGTCCGTCAACATACTGTATTGTTGTAGACACATCAGTTTGAATTGTGAAGTTTCCATTCCCATCATTCTTATACCATCTGATATAATCTTGTGCAGGAGTTCCTCCATTAAAGTCATAGGTTGCCATGACCAAATCAATGTCACCATCACCATCAAGATCTCCTGATGCAAATTCATAAGGATCGGTTCCAGCACTTGCGTCTATAGTTTGAACAGCCGCAAATGGTTGTGCAAACATAAAGTTACTAAGCAAAGTTAAAAAGATAATACAGCGTAAAGTTTTTTTCATAATTGTTTGATTTATAAGTGCTAATATATATAAAAACACCGACAAAACAGTATTTTGTCGATGTTTTTGTGCGTTTTGTCGTTATTTTAAGTTACCAGTCATATCCTCAGGTTTTACCCAAGCATCATATTCTTCGGCGGTAACATAACCAAGATTAATGGCTTCTTCTTTTAAAGTTGTTCCGTTTTTATGTGCTGTGTTGGCGATTTCAGCAGCCTTATAATACCCAATTTTAGTATTTAAAGCAGTGACTAACATTAAAGAGTTGTTTAATAATTCTTTAATCACATCATGGTTAGGCTCAATACCAGATGCACAGTGCGCTTCAAAACTCACGCAGGCATCACCAATAAGCTGTGCCGACTGAATAACATTGGCAGCCATCATAGGCTTAAATACATTGAGTTCATAATGTCCTTGAGTACCTCCAACAGTTACGGCAACATCATTACCCATAACCTGAGCACATACCATAGTTAAAGCCTCACATTGTGTCGGGTTTACTTTTCCTGGCATAATAGAGCTTCCAGGTTCATTTGCAGGAATAATAATTTCTCCAATTCCACTTCTAGGACCAGAAGCCATCATACGAATATCATTCGCGATTTTATTAAGAGATACTGCAATTTGCTTTAATGCACCATGGGTTTCTACCAGTGCATCATGAGCAGCAAGAGCTTCAAATTTGTTCTCTGCCGATACAAATGGTAAGCCTGTAAATTTAGCAATATGCTCTGCAACTAGTTCACTATAACCTTCAGGTGTGTTTAATCCTGTTCCAACTGCTGTGCCTCCAAGAGCCAACTCAGCTAAGTGAGGTAAGGTATTCTCTAAGGCTTTTAATCCGTGATCTAATTGTGATACATAACCCGAAAATTCTTGTCCGAGTGTCAAAGGTGTAGCGTCCATTAAATGTGTACGACCTATTTTAACCACATTATTAAAAGCTATTGATTTTTCATGAAGTGTATTTCTTAATTTAATAACACCAGAAATAGTATTTTCAACCACTTTTTTATAAATAGCAATATGCATTCCTGTAGGGAATGTATCGTTAGAGGATTGCGATTTGTTCACGTCATCATTCGGCTGAATGGTTTTGTCACCTTCGCCAATCACTTTTCCCGCAATTTGATGCGCTCTATTAGCAATCACTTCATTAACGTTCATGTTACTCTGGGTTCCAGACCCTGTTTGCCAGATTACCAAAGGAAACTGCTCGTCATGTTTACCTTCTAAAATTTCATCACATACTTGAGCAATAAGATCACGTTTTTCATTGTCTAGCACTCCAAGTTCAGCGTTGGTGTAAGCTGCAGCTTTTTTAAGGTAGGCGAAACCATAGACGATTTCAAGCGGCATAGATGCAGCAGCCCCAATTTTAAAGTTCTTTCTAGAGCGTTCGGTCTGTGCGCCCCAAAGTTTATCAGCAGGCACATTAACGTTGCCCATCGTATCTTTTTCTATTCTAAATTCCATAATTGGTTGTACGTTTTTTAGGTCCTACAAAGTTACGATTTTTGAATGTTATTTCTTACGCATTTTTAGTTTTATTACCTCGGAAATGGGAATAATCGATTCTTAGTTTTATTCCTAAAATGAATATTGGAAATCGGGTATTTATACGCATAGATTTTTGAGCGTCAGTTCTTAGTTTTAACAAGTAGTAATTAAAACGCGCAACTATGAAATCTATTCATTTTTTTATCTTTTGTTTATGTTGTTTTTTAATGTTTAATTGCAAAGACGATAAGAAACCAGACGTTCCTTCCGATGATTATCCGACTATAATTGAAGATGATGTATTAGACACCTTTGAAACGGCTAACTTCTTAACCCTTTCGGATGTTCATCTAGATAGTTCCCAAACCAATATAGCTTATGGAGATGTTCTTAGCACTGGCATTGATACTTGGAATAGAACCATGACAGAAATCAACACCGTTGCTGGAGTAACAAAACCTAAGTTCATGATGTATTTAGGCGATTTACCAAACTATACCGAAGACATCACAGATAATATAGGTAAGGTACTTAAAGACTTACGAACCCTATCTGGTGATTATCCTATTTTGTTTTTACCAGGAAACAACGACACAATGAAAGGGGATTACCATTCGTTTCAGGATGATTCAAATGCAAATGGTGGCGTTAACATTTTTTCATTAGACCCAAGCAGTAGCGAACCTTGGCCTATTATCAATAGAAACTCTACGACAACAACAGTAGGAACCATTGAGTATAATAAACAATTCGGATTCTACTTGGTAGAATTAACTATAGATAATGAAAAGTTGCATGTTATTGCGCTCAATTCTGTCATTTTTTGTGAACCTACAAGCCGGCATCAGTATATAGATGATGATAAGGTATCACAGCAATCTGCCGCTCAGATTCAGTTTTCGTGGTTTGAAAGGAAACTAGATAGTTTGGGGTCTAATGATAATGTTTTGATTGCCATGCATATTCCACCAGGACGTGATGGTTATGGTCATGGGAAAATGTGGAATGACAATCTTTATGTAAATAATAAAGACACGGTAAGTGATCGTGTTCAAAATAACTTTTTAAAAGTACTGAGTAATCACAAACCAAAAATAAGAGGCATACTAACGAGTCATACCCATTTGGATGGTTTAAGACGTTTATATGCGAATGATACCTTTTATCAGCAAGAAATGGTGGCTTTAAGTATATCAACGCCTGGGATTTCGGTATACCATAGTAATAATCCTGCGTTTAAATCTTTTAGCTTCGACAAAAGTAATTTCGATCTTATAGATTTTACAACCTATTATGCTGAGCCAACGGCAAGTTCTGGAAGCAATCCCTATAAAGACGAAAATTTTAAATACCAGTCTAAGTCCTATACATTTAAAGGCACCTATAATATTACCGATCCTAAAATGACCATATTCTCAGCAATTGATGGTATGGTACATCGTCATATTATTAATGCGTATACTAAGAAAATCTTATATGTACGATCTAATGACACCTATCCAACCGAAAAGTTTGATTACAATCTCGCTTTGGATGTTATATTTCAGCAATAAGCACCAATGACGAACACTATTCTAGCACGCATTATTAAGTTTTTAGAATCCATTGGCATCATGGTGATAGATACCGCTTTAGACGATGATACCTTTTTACCAGGTTTACGATTAGAAGGACAACAGATTTTAGTAGATCCATCTAGACTTAAATATCCAGGAGATCTCCTGCATGAGGCAGGCCATATTGCTGTAACTCAATCTGACTTACGGCCTCTTATTGGCACAGATGACATAGGAGCGAACTGGCCAGAACTGGGCGATGAAATTGTAGCCATATTATGGTCGTATGCCGCATTATATCATTTAGAGCTTGACCCAAAGGTGGTCTTTCATGAAGAAGGTTACAAAAATGAGTCGCCATGGTTTATCGAGCAGTTTACAAACGGCGTCTATATGGGATTACCATTACTGAGTTGGATGGGACTTTGTGAGGAACACGAGTTTCCAAAAATGAAGAGGTGGTTGCGATAAATATACGTAGAGCTACGTATTGATTGATGAGGGTTTAATGGGTAGGTTTGTCATATATGCTGAGTAGTTATTCAGTTAGGTCGCCTTGTGCTTATTAATTATAATTAAAAACAAATATAATGAACGTAAATTACCCCGAAATACTTCAAGAATTAGAATATTATAATATAGAAGGAAGAACAGAAAGTGCTTCTTTTTTAATGTGGTATCTAGAAAAGTATTTTCGTCTTGATCAACAATTAGCTATTGACTCTGTATGTGATAATAAAGGAGATAAAGGAGTTGATGGTATTTATCTCAACGAAGGTTTGGGGACAATTGATATTTTTCAAACTAAAATCGTTCAAAGCGATAAAAAAACAATTGGAGATAGTACTTTAAAAGAATTTATTGGCACAATAGATCAATTTACAACAAAAGAAAAACTTGAAAACCTCATAAAAACGGCAGGTAAAGCCCAAGTGGCATCTCTTATTAAAAGACTTGATTTATTAGAAAAACTAGACGCTTATAAAATTCGCGGGATATTTGTGACCAATGTAGATTTATCAAATGATGGAGAAGCGTTCTTAAATGAAATAAGTTATGTTGAATTTTTTGGAAAAACAATATTAGAAGAGCATTATATAAGTGATAAAAAAGAAATCAATCTGCTTACGGAAGCAACATTTGACGTCTCTGAAAATGAAACAACAAAATATTATGCTGATGCCGAAACCATCACATATATTGCGCCAATAAAAGCAGGCGAACTTGTGATGTTAGAAGGTATAAATGACCAATCTATTTTCGACTATAATGTTCGTGGAGCCTTAGGTAATACAAAAATTAACAAGGGAATTGTACGAAGTATTAAAGACACTTCCCTTCATAAGCAATTTCCTTTATTTCATAATGGTATTACAATTGTTGCAGAGAATGTTGATAAAAATGATGATAAACTAACCATTAAAAACTTCTATGTTGTTAATGGATGTCAAAGTTTAACTTCTTTATATCGTAATAAATTATATTTAACTGATGATTTAAAGATATTAACTAAAGTTATAAAAGTCCCAATAGACTCAACTCTTTCATCTAAAATCACAGAATATTCTAACAGTCAGAATGGAGTTAAACCTAGAGATTTTAAATCGTACAATCAAATACAAATTCGTTTACAAAATGAAATTTCAGGAAGATTTGGTGATGAATATTATTATGAAATAAAACGTGGAGACAAAACTCCTGATGGATTGAAAGTTATTTCGAATGAATCTATGGGTGTTTTTTTAATGTCCTTTGATATTGAAGAACCTTGGAATACTCATAGAAAGTATCAAGTTTTTGAAGATGCTTATAATAAATTGTTTGCTAGGCCTGAAGTTACAGCTTATAGAATAATTTTTATTCAAGTTTTAGATGAAGTGTTGACTTCAAAAATGACCGATATTGAAAACCAACTTATTGCTAGATACGCTTTGACAAAGTATGCATTAATGTATATCACTAAAGGTATTCTTTTGAATGATGAGACAGGGAAATTGTTAATTAAAAAGCCGAATAATTTCGTTAAAGATGTCAAAGATCGAAATAACCTCTCGGAAGCATTATCAATAATAATAGATGATATAATAATTGACTTGAATGCAGAAGTTGGTGACTTGGATGAGGATTTTGATTATAAGTCTAGTCTTAGGAATGATGAATGGGTAAAAAAGTTAAACAGGAATATTGTGTCCAATTACTTAAAACAAATTAGGAGAAAAAGAATTCCAAGTTTTAAAGAAGAATGGGAAAGGGCTGTGGATAACAATGTTTAATGGTCTGAACAACCTTATTAACCTTGACATTGAAAGCGTTCTTCACAACCTGTTAATAAATCTCAAATTTACTATTGCAAAACAAAGTGCTTTATTATATCTTTGTGCCAACAAAAAAAAACCACATGTTCGATTTTGACCAATATTTAGGATTTTTAGCATTTTTAACCATCTTAACGATAGGATTCTGGTTAATGATTTTTCTATTAACTTTTGTTATCCCTTATTGGATTGGTGGGTCGCTTATTGAGCGTTTAAAAGAAATCAAAGAAGAAAAGAAGGCTAAGAGAGAAGCAGCGGCACACTAAGCTGTTTTGTATCATATACTAAAAAAAAGGAAACCAATTTGGTTTCCTTTTTTTATACGTTATAGTTGCAAACATATTAACCTTCAAAGTCAAAATCGTCACCACCATTTCCTGAGTTTCCTCTATTGTTACGTTGACGTTGTTTCTGCTGATTAAAACGATAGGTAAACGTGACATTAAAACTACGCTGTCTAAATTGAAATTCGCCCTCACTTATAAAGGTTGGTGTTGTTGAGGTAGAATTACGTTTTCTGGAGTTAAAGACATCACGTATGTTTATAGCCAATGAGGCTTTCTCTTTAAACAAGTCTTTACTAAATGCTAGATCTGTTGAGAAAATACCATCCCTTTTATTTTGTGCGTTTTCACTTGGTCCACGATAAAAGAGTCGCGTTTGCCAATCTACTTTTCCTGGTAAGGTGTATTTGTTATTAATTCTGGCAAACCAACTAAAGTTATCAGCTCCAAAATCGGTGCCTTCAAAAAAGCCCTCAGTTACAGAGTGAAATAAGTTAAGGTTTCCGTTTACATTCCATTTTTTAGAAGGCCTGTAGGTGAGTGTAAATTCAAATCCGTAACGATCATTAGTTGCTAAATTAATAGGCGAACGTTGCACAATTGGAACTTCTGTACCACCAATTACCGTAGTTTCTCCCGTGTCTAAACTTACAAATGTAAAGACATCGGTAGAACGTGAATAGTACACAGAAGAATTAAGTGTCATCTTTCCGAAGCGATTTAAATACCCTAAATCCAAAGTATTGGAGTAACTAGGATCTAAATCTGGATTTCCTTGAAATAGGTTAGTAGCACTACTTCTTGAAGGAAATGGATTGATAAAACGAGAACGCGGACGCCTAATACGTCGGTTGTAGCCTAAAGTAATACTTTGCTTTTCAGTAATCTCATAACCTAAATTAACAGTAGGGAAGAGGTCTGTATAACTTTTACGATCAAAGTCATTGCTAGTCATTTGGTCTATAGTAATTCGAGAATTCTCCATACGCAATCCTAATAAGAATGAAAATTTCTCCTTAATCTTACTACCAAATTGCGAGTATACTGCATTTACATATTGACGATAAATTAAGTTATTACTCACATTCTCATCAAGAACAAAGGTACCATCCTCATTAAATTCTAAGGTATAATCGGTATCGAGTTCTTCGAATGTTCCTCGATATCCAAATTCGAAATTACTGACTTCACCAATAGGTTTGGTGTAATCTAATTGCAGTAGAACTTCATTTTGATTTTCTAAAGTCCTCACGCGTTCTGCGGCATCGCCATCTTGAGCAATAATCGACCGTTCTTCCTCGCCATTATCTTCATATTGAAAATCGAATGTCAATCGGTGTTGGCTATCACCTTCAAATTGTTTGTCGTAATTAAACGAATATTGCCTTGTATTATCTGTTTCGGCCTCAGGATCTAAACGCAGCGACTCGTTAACCAAGTTACGATTGCTATCAAATTCTCTAATCACATTAGAGTTGTCGTTATCTTGATCACTATCTCTATATAAAAAAGAAGCTGTTATCGACGAGGTTTCATTTACGTACCATTCAACACCAATATTGGTATTAAACCCTTTACTCTTTCTGTCAAAAATTCTTGATTCTTCGAAAAAGGTACTCGGATCATCGTCATTAAAATATTCGGTTGTTGTGGTGGCGTTTCCAGGCGATTCTCTGTAACGATAACCAGAGGTGTTAAAGAAGTTAAAATCGCCAGTTCTATAATTAATATTCCCAGAAACACCTGCTTGCGGAGGATCTCCAGCGTTAAGAGTTACAGCTCCATTAAGACCTTGTAACTTACTTCGTCTTAAAATGATGTTTAAAATTCCTGCGGTACCTTCGGCGTCGTATCGTGCGGAAGGCGAAGTGATCACTTCAACGCGTTCAATAGACTCGGCAGGCAGCTGTCTTAGTGCATCGGTAGAATTTAAACCAACCAATCCAGAAGGTTTTCCATTAATTAAAATACGAACATTCTCATTACCACGTAAAGCGACATTACCTTCAACATCAACAGAAACAGAAGGTACATTATCCAAGACATCACTTACGGTTCCGCCTCTTACCGTAAGGTCTCTCCCTACATTGTAAATTTTCTTGTCTAGTTTTATTTCAACAGTAGTTTTTTCGGCTACAACCTCTACAGCATCTAGGGCTTCAAGATTGAGTGCTAGTGATACTGTTCCTAAATTTATATCTCTAGATAATGTTCTATCTTCGTAAGTTTTGGTTTTGTATGATAAATATTCAACCGAAACATTATAAGTACCAGCTGGTACATCAATTTTGAAAACACCTTTATTATTGGTAATTCCACCAGTGACTATTTTATTTTCTTTTTTACTGAAAAAGGAAACGGTTGCATATTCTAGCGGAACTTTATCGTCGGCATCAATGACAGTTCCGGTAATAGTAATATCATTTTGAGCTATACCAATAGTGTAGGTAAATAGGGTAAAGACTAACAGAGTTACTTTTAATTTCATCTGAATGGTTTATAGTGTTTTGCTATTTAGATGAACAAATGTAAGATTCCTTGCGCCGCATGAAGGTTAATCTTATGTTAAACAAAAAAGGCTAAAATTCTTAATGATAAGAGTTTCAGCCTTTTATTTAAACTTTAGTTTTTGTCTTTATTTTTTTTCTTCCGTTTCTTCTTCTTTTTGTTTTCTTCTTTTTGATCCCACTTACCTTTAATAGCATCCATGATTTTTGCCATCACATCTTCAGAGACCATAATTTTTACATCCTTAAAATGGGCTATATCTAAACGCTCAATTTCCTTTTCTCTCTCGTATTTTTTTAGTCCGAGTTTATTAACCTTGGTAAGTTCGTCGAAATAAGTGTACATTTTTTGGTATATAATTTCTTGTTGAAACTCGTCTACTTTTAGGGTTTCAATAAAATCATTGATGTACTTCTTTTTCCTTTCTTCAATTTTAGCTTCGTACTTTTCTTTTTCCTTTTCTTCATTGACAACTTTTGGAGCTTGACGCTGTCTACGGTTTCTCACTTGCGCATCAGAGAAACTCACAAACATGCTAAATACCAAAAGGCTTAAAAAAATCTTCTTCATTTTAAATAATGTCTAATATGATGCTTGGTGGTCTACCAATAACTGCTTTTTTACCGCTAATAACGATAGGACGTTCAATTAATTTTGGATGTTTGACCATGGCTTTAATTACAGCTGCATCTGTTAATGTTTTTGTTTTATAATCTGATTTCCAAATCGCTTCACCTTTACGTACCAAATCTATAGGTTTTATTCCTAAACGTGCAATAATTTCTTTTAATTGTGCTTCGGACATTGGATCATCAAGATACTTTATAACTTCAAAATCTTTGCCAGAATTTTCTAAAAGCGAAAATCCTTCGCGAGACTTGCTACATCTTGGGTTGTGGTATATTGTTATCATCTAATTTATATTATAATTCGTTAGGATTATCTTCTTTTTGTCCCATCATCATGAGATACGATTTTAAAAATGGTTCTATATCGCCATCCATAACCGCATCTACATTTCCTGTTTCATGACTAGAACGCACGTCTTTTACTAATTTATAAGGATGCATAACATAATTTCTAATTTGGCTTCCCCATTCAATTTTCATTTTACCAGCTTCAATATCATCGCGTTGCGCCATTTGCTTTTGCAATTCAATTTCGTACAGTTGAGATTTCAGCATTTGCATGGCTCTAGCTCTATTGTCATGCTGGGAGCGTGTTTCAGAGCATGAAATTTGAATGCCAGTGGGCTTATGTGTTAATTGGACTTTAGTTTCTACTTTGTTTACATTTTGACCACCAGCACCAGATGAACGCGCTGTTGTTATCTCAATATCGGCAGGATTGATATCAATCTCAATAGTATCGTCTACCAAAGGATAAACATAGACAGAAGCGAAACTTGTATGACGTTTGGCATTACTGTCAAAAGGTGAAATTCTCACCAAACGATGCACGCCATTTTCGCCTTTAAGCCACCCGAAAGCATAATCGCCTTCAATTTCTAAGGTTACCGTTTTTATTCCAGCCACGTCACCTTCTTGAAAGTTTAGTTCTTTAACTTTAAATCCGCTTTTTTCGGCATACATCAAATACATACGCATGAGCATACTGGCCCAATCGCAGGACTCTGTTCCACCTGCACCAGCCGTAATTTGGAGTACTGCACTAAGTGAATCACCTTCTTCAGATAGCATGTTTTTAAACTCTAGTTTTTCAATAAGAAGTAAGGCTTTATTGTACCTGTTTTCAACATCTTCTGCAGAGGCTTCGTCTTCCTTGAAGAATTCATAAATAACTTCAAGGTCTTCGATTAATGTTTTAGAATCGTTATAATCTTTTACCCAACTTTTTTTCTCACGAAGGGATTTCATGATAATTTCGGCTTGCTTAGAATCGTTCCAGAAATTGGGGTCAAACGTTTGTTCTTCTTCGTTTGAAATTTCGATGAGTTTGGCATCTATGTCAAAGATAGTGCCTTAGTTTATCAAGGCGTGTATTTAGATCTTTAATTTGATCTGATGTAATCATAGAAAATAATTTTCAGCGAAATTAACATATAAATTCGTTAGATAAAATAAAAACAAAAGATGTTTGATAATTTGACTGAAATCCTAAGCAAAAACAGGTTTGTCAATTTCAATATAAATAGGAGTGAAGCTCACTTCTCGTTTAAATAGGAACCAAGACTCGTGTCTTAATATATAAGGTCTAAATCCAGCTCGATACAAGCCTTTAAGGCTAGCAAGATTATTTTTGTCTACAAAAGTGATGTAGCGGTTGATGTCATTATTTTCATCAAGATTAATGATGTTAAGGATAGACTTTGCCATAATGCGCTGTCCTCTATAATTTGGGTGTGTAAAACCACCTTCTAAGAGGGCTTCTCCGTGATTTAGTTCAGGGAATAGGTCTCCAAAATAGGATGTTACACGATGATTTTGATTGGGTTTAAAAACCCATTGTCTAAATACGGCCTGTTGGTCTTTGTTCTCTGCAATGTAACACGTAGGAATATCCTCTTCCACAAGTCGAATGTGTCTCATATTTTCTTTCAAGGCATTGATATCTGAGTTATTAAATCGCCTTATAGTGATGTCGTTTTTAGCTAGCCCATTCTGTATTGAATATGACGCATAATGTTCTAATCCAAAAGAGGTGACATTGGAATAAATGCGTGTGATTAAACCTTGGAAAATATGGTGAATATCACCAGATTTTAGGTGCAGAAAAGCAATGCGTATTCTATATGTTAGGGTTTTAAGAATAACGTAACGATTTGGGGTTTACGGCTTTCAATATAGAAAAAATATTCTAAGTGGGTGTTTTTAAGCTATTCGAGAAAGATTAGAATAACTCTTTTCGAGAGCAGACGGCATAGGAACAAAAGCAACTTTCCTATTAAATAAAAACCATTTTTCTTGTCTTAAGATATAAGGATTGAACCCGATACGTTTGAATCCTTTAAGACTAGCAATGTTAGTTCGATCAACAAATACGATGATTCTGTCTATAGATTTATATTGTTCTTGAGTGAGCGTTTGAAAAATGGCATTAGGCATAATACGCATGCCTCTATAATCTGGATGTGTGAATACGCCTTCTATGAGTAATTCGTCCTCTTTTAATCTAGGAAATATTTGACCAAAATAATTGGCAACTTGGTCATTTTGCTCATGTTTAAATACCCATTGTCGGTTTACAACAACATTATTATTTGTAACGGCAACATAGCAGTTAGGAATTGACGCTTCTACAAGTCTTACATGTCTTAAGCCTTCATTTAATGCATTAACATCACTGTCTTCAAATAAACGTATAGACAAATCAACAGATGCTTCATTATATTTTAAATCTTTAGCATCGATTTCAAGACCAATAAAATTTACTTGTGAATATAAGCGTGTTGACAATCCATCAAAAATGGGCTTGAAATGTCCATCTTTAATGAGTATGAGGAAAATTTTTATTCTGTTAACTAGGGCTTTCAGTATAACAACAATTGCTATAGTTGCAAACTCACATCTGCAACTATAAGTTTCAATAGTTAAGACCCTATTTCAAGAAGAAAGTCACATTCATTATGTGAACGAAATTATGTAGCTTTATAATCTAATTTAAAATCATGAAGCAAATTACTCTATTTGTTGCACTTATTTTTAGTGTAACCAGCTCTTTTTCTCAAGTATTAAGTAAGAAAGACCTAAAGCCATATAAGGGGTTTTTCGATTTTCATTATGAAGATGCAACAGATAAAATCTATTTAGAAATTAAGGATTTAAATAAGGAATTTCTCTATGTGAATTCATTGGCAACAGGTGTTGGTTCTAACGATATTGGCTTAGATCGTGGTCAGTTAGGGCAAGAACGTTTAGTGAAATTTGAAAAAGCTGGGAATAAGCTATTATTGGTTC
Source organism: uncultured Psychroserpens sp. (assembly GCF_947494225.1). Classification (NCBI taxonomy): domain Bacteria; kingdom Pseudomonadati; phylum Bacteroidota; class Flavobacteriia; order Flavobacteriales; family Flavobacteriaceae; genus Psychroserpens; species uncultured Psychroserpens sp. The sequence continues at coordinate 409,949 of NZ_CANLUG010000003.1, read as the reverse complement.
AGCCAAACTTAGACTATAGGGCAATTACCAGCAATACATTGGAAAAGAAAAGTATAGAACAAGCGTTTGCGAAATCTGTCCTTTATGGATTTAAAATTTTAGAGGATAATAATGGAACTTATATAATTGATCTCACACCATTTTTAATGTTAGATGCCCATGGTGTTGCCAACCGATTAAAATCTGAAGGGTCTTATAAAATTGACTTAAGCAAAAGTGCGCTATCATTGGATAGAACGAAAGCCTTTCCTAAAAATGTAGAGTTCGAAGCACTTTTAACATTTAAAGGGCAGCCAAAAGGAAGAAATATTAGAAGTGTAACACCAACATCATCTTTAGTAAGTGTCATTCAGCATCACAGTTTTATTGCGTTACCAGATGATGGTTACAAAATGAGAGCATTTGATGTGCGTAGTGGTGCTATTTCTATGTCGTATTTAGATTATGCTACCGCAATACAGGATCCCATTAGAAAACGCTACATCATTCGTCATAGATTGGAAAAGAAAAATCCGGAGCAAGTGATGAGTGAGGCTAAAGAGCCTATTATTTATTATCTAGATCCAGGAACTCCAGAGCCTGTTCGCTCAGCGCTTTTAGAAGGTGCTCAATGGTGGAATCAGGCTTATGAAAGTATTGGTTTTAAAGATGCATTTCAGGTAAAAATGTTACCAGAAGATGCAGATCCAATGGATTGTAGGTATAATGTTATTCAGTGGGTACATCGTTCTACTCGTGGATGGAGTTATGGAGGAAGTGTTGTAGATCCAAGAACAGGAGAAATTATTAAGGGTCATGTAAGTTTAGGAAGTTTGCGCATTAGACAAGATTTTATGATTGCCCAAGCTTTAATGAATAAACCATTTGCTGAACGCGATGATAATTACCAGCCTATGCTGGACATGGCTTTAGCAAGAATAAGGCAATTAAGTGCCCATGAGGTCGGCCATACCATAGGTTTTGCTCATAATTTTGCGGCAAGTTCGAATGGAAGAGCATCGGTTATGGATTATCCACACCCAACAGTTACCGTGAAAAATGGAAATATAGATTTTAGTGATGCCTATGCCGTTGGTATAGGAGATTGGGATAAAGTAACCGTAGCTTACAGTTATTCTGAATTTGCTGATGATAAAAACGAAACAGATGAGCTTAATAAAATTCTGAAAGTAGCAGATTTTGCAGGCTTACGTTTTATAACAGATGCAGATGCTAGAGCACAAGGAGGTGCACATGCCTTAGCCCATTTATGGGATAACGGTAAAAGTGCTTCTCAGGAATTAAACAACGTTTTGAATGTTAGAAATCATGCGATTTCAAACTTCTCAAAAGATAATATTCGCCAAGGAGAACCTTATTCTGTATTAGAAGATGTTTTTGTGCCTTTATATTTCTTTCATCGCTATCAAACTGAAGGGGCAACTAAGGTTGTAGGTGGATTAGATTATAATTATGCTGTTAAAGGAGACGGTCAAGTTATTGTAAAACCAATAGATGTAAAAATGCAGAAAGACGCCTTGACGTCCATTTTAGAGACTATTTCAGTAGAAAACTTAGCCATTCCTAAAGAGAAATTGGAACTTTTTCCACCTAGAGCTTTCGGCTATTGGAGAGGTCGAGAGTCATTTTCTGGTAAGACAGGGGTTGCTTTTGACCCTATGAGTGCAGCCGCTACAGCAAGTGATATGACATTAAAATTATTATTGCATCCACAACGTGCTAATCGTATAATTCAGCAAAAAAGTATGGATGACAGTCAGCTAAGTTTAGAAGATATGTTAGAACAAGTTTTAAATGCGTCATTTGGAACCTCTCATAGACAAGCTTATAAAAATGAAATCCAACAGCTTATTAATGAACGTGTGTTAATACATTTAATGAATTTAGCTGTTAATGAACAATCTTTTTTTCAGGTGAAAGCCAAGGCTAATGAGGCCATTAATTCATTACTAAAAAAGTATCTGTCGGGTGAAAGGAGAACATCTCCATATGCGACACAGTATGCAGCTATGATAAAAGAATTTCAAGAACATCCAGAAAAATTCAAAATTAAAAATGCTCCAAAAATCCCTGATGGTTCACCAATTGGAAGCGATCATTGTAATTACATTCAACATTAAAATATGACTATAGATTTAAGAAGTGATACAGTAACTAAGCCTACAAAAGGCATGCTAGATGCTATGATGACTGCCAAAGTTGGTGATGATGTTTATAAAGAAGACCCAACAGTAAATGCTTTAGAACAACGTTTGGCCCATATGTTTGGAAAAGAGCAGGCTTTGTTTTTTCCAACTGGAAGTATGGCAAATCAAGCGGCTTTAAAACTACACACGAATCCAGGCGAGCAAGTTATATGTGATAAATATGCTCATATATATAATTATGAAGGAGGCGGTGCTTCTTTTAATAGCGGTATTTCTTGCAAACTCATAGATGGAGATCGCGGTATGTTTACGGCGAACCAGGTTATCGAATCTATTAATCCTCCAGATTTTTATCACAGTCCGCTAACAACTTTAGTTGAAGTTGAGAATACCACCAATAAAGGTGGTGGAGCTTGTTGGGATTTTGAGGAATTAAAACGAATTAAAGCGGTTTGTAAAAAACACGATTTAGGATACCATTTAGATGGGGCACGCTTATGGAACGCTTTGGCTAATACTAATGAAACGGCTAAAGATTACGGACAATTATTCGACACAATATCAGTGTGTCTAAGTAAAGGTTTGGGATGCCCAATAGGATCTGTCCTCATTGGAGATAAAGAATTAATGCAAGGTGCCTTGCGCATTCGTAAAATATTAGGAGGAGGTATGCGCCAGGTGGGTTATTTGGCTGCTGCTGGTTTATACGCATTAGACAATCACGTAGATCGCTTAGTAGATGATCATTTAAAAGCAAAGGAAATAGGAGACGTTTTAGAAGACTTGTCTATCATCAAAAAAGTGGAGCCTATTGAAACTAATATCGTAATCTTTGAATTAGAATCTCATGTTGACGAGAGCGAGTTTTTAGCACAGCTAGCGAGTCAGGATATACATATTATTGGAATGGGAAGTAATAAGCTAAGAATGGTTACTCATTTAGACTATACAAATACGATGCATGAACGACTTTTAGAAATTTTAAATAATTTTTAAAGCTGTATTCTATTTAAACATATCCATACCAGGAATATTTGGCATTCCTTCTTTGGCAACTGCCGCAACTTCTGTTTCATGAACTGTAGTTGCACGAGCAATAGCTTTGTTTATGGTAAGAATGAGATAGTCTTCAAGCATGTCTTTATCTTGAAGTAGTTCGTCATCGATAGTAATAGATTTAATAGTTCTATTTGCTGAAATGGTCACTTTAAGTTTTTCGTCATGACTATTCATGTCAATGAGAACATTATGTAGACGCTCTTTCGTTTCTTCAACTTTCTTTTGGGTTTCTTTGAGTTTACCCATCATTCCCATCATATCTCCAAACATATTGCTAAGTATTAAAATTATAGAAGCAAATTTACTAAATTGCCACACTTATAAAAAGAAAAAAGCAAAGCATATTTGCTTAATATACTATATGAAGACGACCATCGAAGCGCCCATAGCAAAAAAGCTACCTAAGACCTTAGAAAAACATAATGATAAACGAGTAGATGACTACTTTTGGTTGAATCAAAGGGAAGATCAAAATGTTTTGGATTATCTCAGTGCCGAAAACGAGTTTTACCAACAGGAGACATCGCACACCAAAGAATTTGAAACTTCTCTCTTTGAAGAGATGAAGGCCAGAATTAAGGAAGATGATACGTCTGTTCCCTATAAGTACAATGGTTATTGGTATATAGTACGTTACGAAAAAGGTAAAGATTATCCTATATATACTCGTAAGAAGGACACGCTGGAGGCTAATGAAGAATTATTATTTGATTGTAATAGCATGGCTGAGGGTCATGGCTATTTTAGACTAGTTGGATTAAGTGTAAGTCCAGATAACACGATGATTACCTTTGGAATGGATACAGTAGGTAGACGTCAATATACCATTCAGGTTAAAAATTTGATTACTGGCGAGTTATTTTCTGATGCTATTGAAAACACAACAGGATCCTCTACATGGGCTAATGATAATTCGACCATATTTTATGCAAAGAAAGATGCACAAACACTGCGTTCTAATGAGATTTTTAAACATAAAATTGGAGAGCCTGAAGACAAGGATACGCTCGTTTTTACAGAGGAAGATGAAGCCTTTGGTGTGGCTGTTTATAAAACCAAATCTAGAAAATATATAATTATTGCTTGCTACAGTACGTTAACTAATGAATTTCACGTGTTAAAAGCAGATGCTCCAGATGAGAAATTCAAACTATTTCAAAAACGTATACGCGGTTTAGAATATAGCATCGCACATTTTGAAAATCAGTTTTATATTTTGACAAATGGCGACAATGCTGTTAATTTTAAACTAATGAAGACTCCTGAAATCGAGACAGGAATTGAACATTGGATTGAAGTAATAGGACACCGAAATGATGTGCTTCTTGAAGATGTTGATATTTTTAAGGATTATCTCGTAGTGAGCGAACGCTCTAATGGCCTTAATCAAATTAGAATTAAACGCTGGGATAATCAAGAGGATTATTACTTGCCATTTGATAATGAAACCTACACCGCAAATACTGGAACTAATGTCGATTTTAATACTGAAATTCTTAGATACAGTTATAATTCGCTGACAAATCCATCTTCTGTAATTGATTTCAATATGAAAACAAAAACGAAGGAGATTAAAAAGGAGCAGGCCGTTTTAGACCCGAATTTTGATAAAGACAATTATACTTCAGAGCGTATTTGGGCAACAGCCCAAGATGGGACCAAAATTCCAATGTCTTTGGTGAGGCGAAAAGACACAAAACTAGATGGGAAAGCGCCTGTATTACAATATGCTTATGGAAGTTATGGCTCTACAATTGATCCTTATTTCTCATCAATTAGACTGAGTTTGTTAGACCGTGGATTTATTTATGTCATTGCTCACGTTCGAGGTGGTGAATACCTTGGAAGGCCATGGTATGAAAATGGGAAACTTCTAAAAAAGAAAAATAGTTTTACTGATTTCATAGATTGTTCAAAATATTTGATAGAACAAAACTATACGTCATCTCAGCATTTATATGCCATGGGAGGAAGTGCTGGCGGCTTGTTGATGGGGGTTATCGTTAATGAAGCTCCAAACTTATATAACGGGGTTATTGCGGCAGTACCATTTGTAGATGTCGTAACTACAATGTTAGATGATACAATACCATTAACTACAGGTGAATATGATGAATGGGGAAACCCTAATGACAAAATGTATTATGATTATATAAAGAGTTATTCGCCATACGACAACATTAAAAGGCAATATTACCCTAATTTGATGATAACGGCTGGTTTGCATGATTCTCAGGTACAGTATTGGGAACCTGCAAAATGGGCGGCTAAGCTCAGAACTTATAAACAAGATACCAACAAACTATATTTAGTCACGAACATGGAAGCTGGTCATGGCGGTGCTTCAGGTCGCTTTGAATCCTTAAAAGAAGATGCCAGAGAATTTGCGTTTTTATTAGACTTAGAGGGAATTACTAGCTAATTCAAAAAAAAATCTTAATTTTGCGAGGTTTTATGTTTTAGATTGATTCAATTGGAAACGGATAAATAGCATTTATGAAAAGAGACATACAAGTGTTTGATAATGTTTTACAGTTAATAGGTAAAACACCTCTTATCAAGTTAAATAAAATGGCCCAAGATTTTGACGGAGACTTTTATGCTAAAGTTGAAGCCTTTAATCCAGGTCATTCGTCAAAAGATAGAATTGCACTTCATATCATAGAAGAAGCAGAGAGACAAGGTATTTTGACGCCTGGAGATACCATTATAGAAACGACATCTGGTAATACAGGTTTTAGTATTGCTATGGTTAGTATCATTAAGGGATACGAGTGTATTTTGGCGGTAAGTTCAAAATCATCTGCAGATAAGATTGACATGTTAAAGTCAATGGGAGCGCAAGTATATGTGTGCCCAGCAAATGTTAGTGCAGACGATCCACGTTCGTACTATCAAGTAGCACAACGTTTGCATAATGAAATTAAAGGTTCTGTTTATATCAATCAGTATTTTAACGCATTAAACCTCGATGCACATTATCATACTACTGGTCCTGAAATATGGGAGCAAACTGAAGGTCAAATAACCCATTTAGTAGCTTGCAGCGGAACAGGAGGTACAATTTCTGGTATTTCTAAGTTCTTAAAGGAACAAAACCCAGACGTAAAAGTGATTGGTGTAGATGCTTATGGTTCGGTATTAAAAAAATACCATGAAACAAGAGAATTTGATGATAAAGAGATTTACCCTTATCGAATAGAAGGTTTAGGTAAAAACTTAATTCCTACTGCAACAGACTTTGATTTGATTGATAAGTTTGTAAAAGTTACAGATGAAGAAAGTGCTCATACAGCGCGTGAAATTTCAAGAACAGAAGGTTTATTTGTAGGGTATACAAGTGGAGCAGCGATGCAAGCTCTAAAACAACTTAATGAAGAAGGAACCTTTAAAGAAGGGGATAAAGTGGTGGTTATTTTTCCAGATCATGGGTCGCGTTACATGAGTAAGGTATACAGTGATAAATGGATGGAAGACCAAGGTTTCTTTGATAGCCAGAGAGAAGTAACTGAGAAAATTCAGTATATAAAATAAAATAATAATAGAAATCACTAAAATTCCTATCACGTTTAATCGTGGTAGGTTTTTTATGTTTAATGAGGATATAAACATTGGTTCATAAAAATATTATGCTGTCATAATATAATTACCTAATTTTGTCCCAACTAATAAGACTAAAAACTCGCTTTAATGAAGGATTTATTTGAGAAGATTTACAAAGATAAAGGACCATTAGGGAAATGGGCTTCTCAGGCTGAAGGATATTTTGTGTTTCCAAAGCTAGAAGGACAAATTTCGAATAGAATGAAGTTTCAAGGGAAAGAAGTGATCACTTGGAGTATCAATGATTATCTTGGTTTAGCTAACCATCCTGAAGTACGCAAAGTAGATGCAGAAGCAGCAGCTCAATATGGCTCAGCTTACCCTATGGGTGCACGAATGATGTCTGGTCATACAGATTTACACGAAAAATTGCAAAATGAACTTGCTGAATTTGTAAGTAAAGAAGCAGCATATTTATTGAATTTTGGTTACCAAGGAATGGTGTCTACTGTTGATGCTTTGGTTTCTAAAGATGATATTATTGTTTATGACGTAGATGCACATGCTTGTATTATTGATGGCGTGCGTCTTCATATGGGAAAACGCTTTACTTATAAGCATAATGATGTTGAAAGTTTAGAAAAGAACTTAGAACGTGCTACTAAAATGGCAGAGCAAACCGGAGGAGGTATCTTGGTTATTTCTGAAGGTGTTTTTGGAATGCGTGGAGAACAAGGACGTTTAAAGGAAATTGTGGCGCTTAAGAAGAAATTTAATTTTAGATTGTTTGTTGATGATGCTCATGGTTTTGGAACATTAGGAAAAACAGGAGCAGGAGCAGGAGAAGAGCAAGGTGTACAGGACGATATTGATGTGTATTTTGCTACGTTCGCCAAATCTATGGCTAGTACTGGTGCTTTTATTGCTGCCGATCAAGAGATTATTGATTATTTAAAATATAACTTACGTTCTCAAATGTTCGCGAAATCATTGCAAATGCAATTGGTTGTTGGAGCTTTAAAACGTTTGGATATGCTTAGAACAATGCCAGAGCTTAAACAAAACCTTTGGACCATTGTTAATGCGTTACAATCTGGCTTAAAAGAACGCGGATTTGATATTGGTACGACTCAAAGTTGTGTGACTCCAGTATATTTGAAAGGAAGTATTCCAGAAGCGATGGCTTTAGTGCGTGATTTACGTGAAAATTATGGAATCTTTTGTTCTATAGTTGTGTATCCTGTGATTCCAAAAGGATTGATTTTATTGAGAATGATACCAACTGCAACGCATACCTTAAAGGATGTTGAAGAAACCCTTGATGCTTTTGACGCAATTAGAGACCGTTTAGAAAATGGCACATATAAACGTTTATCTGCTGCAGTTATGGCTGCGATGGGTGAGTAGTGAAATAATATTTAAAAAAAATCCGATTCATTTTTTGAATCGGACTTTTTTTATGCAATATCTTTTTTAAACGTACAACGTCTTTTATTTGTAATAGGCTTAAAGTTTTTCCACAATTTATGAATGGCTTCATTATCGTCTAGTTCTGGCCCTCTAATACATAGCTGTATTCCTTTTTCAGAAAATGTTTTATGAAATTCATGAAACAAAATCGCGGTTACTCCTTTGTTTTGATATTCGGGTAGCACGCCAATCAAATAAAAGGTAACTGTTTTTGCGTGCCTTTTTGCATGTAATAAATGGCGAATTCCAAACGGAAATAACTTGCCTTTCATTTTTTGTAATGCCTTAGCATACGAAGGCGTTACAATTCCAAACCCTATAAGTTTGCCTTCTTTGTCTAGCACAAATTTTACATATTCAGGGTTGAGGAATCCAATAAATTTCTTTTTAAAATATTCACGTTGATCATCATTAATTTCTACAAAAGACGATAAGACAGCATGAGATTTTGTAAAGACTTCAAACATTTCATCAGTGTAAGGCATGATGTCTTTGTTCTCCGTAAAATTTAAAGCCTTAAGTTCATAGCGCTTTTTTATAAGCGTTTGAACTCTAGAGAAGAATTCGGGTAGAATATTCTTAAATTCCATGACATTCTCAGAGTAACGTTTCGCTACATCATAGCCTAATTGCTCAAAATGAGAGGCGTAATAAGGTAGGTTATGCCATGTAATCATACTACCAATTTGATCAAATCCTTCAGTAAGAACACCAACTTTGTCTAAATTTGAAAATCCAACAGGCCCTTCTACATAATCTAAACTATGTGACTTTCCAATTTCATGAATTTTTTCTAATAGAGCCCTAGTAACGTTGATATCATCGACAACATCAAACCAGCCAAAGCGCATTTTCTTTTCATTTTTCCCATTTACCTCCAGCCAATTAATAATTGCTGCAATACGACCAACAATTTCATTGTCTTTATAAGCCAAAAAGAACCGAGCCTCGGCATCTTTAAATACTGGGTTAATGGTCTTGTCAAAGGTTTTTATTTCTTCTTTTATGATTGGAGGTACCCACGAAGAAGATCCTTTATTAAGTTTAAAAGGAAACTTGACAAATGCCTTTATGTCCTTTTTAGAATGAATTTCTTTAACTGTAATCATAGAGGGATAGGCTTAAAGATTTCCATCGTCAAAATCATCACTTCTTTTCTTTTTACCTTTTTTCTTTTTAGGTTTTCTATTGTCGGCATCACTTCTTGACGTGCTATTATCTGTTTCTTTGTCTTTGTGAAAATCAAAACGATACGACATTCCAAAATTAACACCAAAAACAGATGGTGTATCTTTAGTGTTAAATGTTAAGGCTGTATCTAGTTGAAAATCCTTACTCCATAAATAAGCACCACCAAAACGGAATAAATTATCAGCATAAAAATCACTTTGTATTCCTTGAGCTTCACCAAAAATAACCCATTGCGGATTGAAAGAATGCGTTAGGGTAATAATATACTGAAAATCAGAATAATCGGTTCCAATGCGGTCTTTAATCAGATTTAGAACCAAAACCCAGCCTCCAGAAAAATTATTTTGGGTGGCTACCATGATTTTCGGACTAAAACCTTCTATACCTGGTGCTGTATATGGATTGTTCTTTGTGTCAAAATTGGCTCCTGCATAGACCGCAACAGCAGGAATTAGCGATTTCCATTTAAACGAACGATTGGCATGATAGCTATATAAATTAGGCTTATCTTCTTCAGCGTTTTTATAAGGATCATATACTAAATATTTAGCTCCAATAGTTAAATTCTTAAAGTTTGAACGTTTGTTTTCCGTAGAGATTGTAGATCGATTATCTTTAAAAGTATCGTTTTGATACGTTCCTTCTAAGTTAATTTCTAGTTGCTCGAAAAGTAAACCATAACGCACTGCAAAGTCGGCTCCAAATCCAGAAACTTCATATTTTAAAGGTGTATGCTCTTCTTTTATAATGTAAGGGCCAACTTCAATTTGGGCGACATTGGTTCCTACAGAAAATGCACTTCGAGAAACACCTGGTCTATTAGAATTAATTACTTCTGTATATTGCGAGAATGTTAACTGGGTGATTAACAAAGCCGTAAACAAAAGGGCTTTTTTAGTAAGGTTCATAGGTTATCGATTTAAGTCAAATATAGAGATTTTATATTTTTTTTAAGTATTTATAACTGTTTTTAAGTACAGATAATTGTATTTTTGAATAAATTTAATTTAATGTTACAAGAAGCATCATTATATGGTTTTATCAGAACCATTCTTATTATACTTTTGGTGTATTATGGATTAAAAATCCTTTCGCGCTTGTTTGCGCCTTATCTAGTGCGTTATATGTCTAAAAAGATGCAACAGAAATTTGAAGGTCAATTTCAGCAACAACAAAGACACCAGCAAGGACAACAGCATAAAGAAGGCGAAACAGTTATAGATAAAATACCTAATGCTAATTCATCTTCAAATAAAAAAGTAGGAGAGTACATAGATTACGAAGAAATTGACTAATTTTCGAGTCTATTGAAAGTCAATTATTCTATGCAGTTTTCATTTAAAAAATTCTTACCACACCTTTCAGTTCTTATTGGGTTTGTGGTTGTTTCGTTATTATATTTTAGCCCTGTATTACAAGGCAAGCAAATTAAGCAGAGCGATATCATGCATTATATTGGTATGGCACAGCAACAAAAAGAATTTAAGGCATCAACTGGTGAAGAAACGTATTGGACCAACAGTGCTTTTGGAGGTATGCCAACCTATCAATTAGGTGCACGATATCCGCACAATTATGTTAAAAAATTAGATTCTGTTTTGCGCTTTTTACCTCGTCCAGCAGATTACTTATTTATCTATTTTTTAGGGTTTTACATATTGTTATTAGCACTAAAGGTTGACTTTAAATTGGCAGCTTTAGGCGCACTCGCCTTTGGATTTTCCACATACCTCATAATTATTTTAGGTGTAGGGCATAATAGTAAAGCACATGCCATTGCATATATGCCTATGGTTTTAGCAGGAATCGTTCTCACTTTTAGGCAGAAATACATTTTAGGCTTTTTACTCACAGCAATTGCGTTGGCTTTAGAAATAGGAGCTAACCATTTCCAGATGACATATTACTTAATGCTTTTGGTTCTTGTTTTAGGTGCTTCCTATTTAATTGACGCCTATAGAAAGAAAATGCTTCAGCACTTTTTTAAGTCGGTAGGACTTATGGTTGTGGCTTTAATATTAGCTATAGGGTTGAATGCTACTAATATTCTTGCAACCCAAGAGTATGTTAAAGAGAGTACACGTGGTAAGAGTGAACTTAGTATTAACCCAGATGGTTCACCAAAGGTGGTCACTTCAGGTTTGAGCAAAGATTATATTACCGAATATAGCTATGGGAAAATGGAAACGTTTAACCTCTATATTCCAAGGCTTTTTGGCGGAGGAAATAATGAAGATGTAGGTAAAGATTCTGAAATCTATACCTTTTTTAGAAATTTAGGCGCAACACCTGCGCAGGCACGACAAGAGGCTGAAAGAGCGCCAACCTATTGGGGAGATCAGCCCATTGTAGAAGCACCTGCTTATGTTGGAGCCGTTGTTATTTTTCTGTTTGTGTTTGCCTTGTTTTTAGTTCGAGGTCGACTAAAATGGTGGCTCGTAGGAGGAACACTGTTATCATTACTGCTATCTTATGGGAAGAATTTATCGTTTTTAACCGATTTCTTTATTGATTACGTACCATTATATGATAAGTTTAGGGCTGTGAGTTCTATTCAGGTTATTTTAGAACTCTGTATTCCTGTGTTGGCTATTTTTGGATTGGTAAGGCTATTTAATGATTTTGATAAAGATGAGCGTAAACTCACCGCTTTAAAGATTTCTGCTGGTATTGCAGCTGGTTTGGCTGTACTATTTTTACTGTTTAAAGGAAGTTTTGACTTTGTAGGTGTAAATGACGGCTATTACAGACAATTATATGGCGATTATGGACAAGGATATATTGATGCTCTACGAGACGATAGAAGATCCTTTTTTACGCAAGATGCCTTACGAACGCTAATTTTAGTAGTATTGTCGGCAGGGACAATTTTCATGTTTTTGAAAAAGAAGTTGTCAGAAACATTAGTCGTTGTCATCTTTGCAGCTCTGATTTTATTTGATCTTGTTGGTGTAGACCGTCGTTATGTAAATACCGAGAACTTCGTATCGGCAGTTAAGGTAAACAAACCATATCAAGCGAATGCTGCAGATAAAGAAATTATGAAAGACGATGGTCACTTTAGAGTCATCGACGTGTCTTCGGCAGGACAAGGAATGCCTGCTAGAGCTGCTTATTTTCATAACTCATTAAGCGGTTATCATGCCGCTAAATTAAAGCGCTTTGATGAATTGTTCGATTTTCATATTGCACGAAATAATATGAATGTTCTCAATATGCTAAATACCAAATATATTATAGCAGAAGAGGAAGGACAGATATTTCCTTTTGTGAATGAGGATGCCAATGGTAATGCCTGGTTTGTTTCTAAACTAACATTGGTGCCATCTGCAAATGATGCTATAATGGCTCTAGAAAACTTGAATACGTTAGAAGAGGCTATTTACGAAGGTCCAAACCCTGGTAATGGGATTATTACCAAACGCCCTTTGAACTTACCATCGGCATATAGCGTAGATTCTTTAGCTAGAATAACGTTAACAGAATATAAACCTAATTATTTAAAATATAAGTCGACCAACACAAACGATGGCTTTGCTGTGTTTTCTGAAATATTCTATGGCAATGGATGGAAAGCTACAATTGATGGTAAAGAGAAAAGTATTCAGCGTGTAGATTATGTATTACGCGGACTTGAAGTGCCAGCTGGAGCACATGAGATTGTATTTAGTTTTGAGCCAGATGTGGTACAGACAGGAAGCATGATTTCTTTAGGAAGTTCCATTGTGTTTGTACTCTTGTTGATTGGTGGATTGTGGTTTGGCTTGAAACAAGGAAAAGATTAATTTTTACTCTTAAAATTTAATCGGATGAAGAAACAAGTTCTTATCATTACTTACTATTGGCCACCTGCAGGAGGTCCAGGTGTACAGCGATGGTTGAAGTTTGTTAAATATCTGCCCGAATTTGGAGTAGAACCGATAGTCTACTGCCCAGAAAACCCCAATTATCCCATCGTTGACGAAAGTTTACTTGTTGAGATTCCAGAAGGCATTAGAATTATAAAACACCCCATTAGCGAGCCTTATCGGTTTGCTAGTATGCTTTCCAAAAAAAACGCTAAACAGATTAGTTCAGGGGTGATTCCAAAGGAAAAAAAACAGTCCTTTGTCCAAAAGTTATTGTTGTATGTTCGTGGCAATTATTTTATTCCTGATGCTCGTAAAAATTGGGTAAAACCTTCAGTGAAATACCTTACAAAGCTTATAAAGGACAATAATATTGATACTATTATAACCACTGGTCCACCGCACAGTTTACATTTAATTGGATGTCAACTTAAAGCACAATTAGGGGTCAAGTGGCTTGCCGATTTTAGAGACCCTTGGACAACCATAGGGTATCACAAAAAATTAAAACTCACCAAACCTTCTGAAGAAAAACATAACCAATTAGAAAAGACTGTTCTCAATTATGCCGATGAGATTATAGTCACCAGCAAGAATACAAAACACGAGTTTATATCTAAAACAGAGCGTCCAATTTCAGTAATTACAAACGGTTATGATAACCATCATATACAGCGACCATCTAAAGATGAAAAATTTACTTTGGCGCATATTGGATCATTGCTTTCAGAGCGTAATCCTAAGGAATTGTGGCAAGCTATTAGTGAGTTGTTAGAGGAGCATAGCGATTTCGAGAAGGCCTTTCAATTAAAACTTATAGGAGTTGTAAGTGAAGATGTGTTACAAACCTTACGAGAGAACAGTTTAGAAAACTATATTGATAATTTGGGATATGTGTCTCATGAAGACGCTATAAAACAGCAAATGGCCTCGCGTGTATTAATTATGGTCGAAATTGATTCAGAAGACACAAAAGTTATTATTCCTGGAAAGTTATTTGAGTATATGGCATCTGGCACACCAATTATTGCGGTTGGGCCAACAGATTCTGATGTAGAGGCTATTTTGAAATCAACAAATACAGGACATTATTTTTACTATGATGGTAAGGACACTATTAAATCTCAAATTTTATCGTATTTTGAAGCATACAAATCTAATACCTTGGCTGTTCATGCTATTGGATTAGAACAGTATAGTAGAAAGTCGCTAACCAAACGTTTGTCTGAGATTATCTAATGGGAATTGTTATTAATCAATCCTTTAAAAACACGATCACCACGTATTTAGGTTTCGGAATAGGAGCTATAAATGCACTGTTTCTGTACACCAATTTTATTACAGACGACTATTATGGATTGGTTGCTTATATTCTATCAGCAGCAAATATTATGATGCCACTTATGGCATTTGGTGCTCATAATACTATTGTTAAATTTTATTCGACATTTAAAACCAAAAATTCACTCAACAGTTTTCTAACATTAATGCTGTTAATGCCCTTGGTGTTGTCTATTCCTGTGGCTCTGGTTGGATACCTCGGATATGATGCGATCGCAGATATCTTATCTCAAAAAAATGAAATTGTTAGAGGGTATCTCTGGTATATTTACATTACAGCTTTAGCTATGGCTTATTTTGAAGTCTTCTATGCTTGGGTAAAAGTGCAAATGCAAACAGTGTTTGGTAATTTTATGAAAGAGGTTTTTCATCGGGTAGGCGCCATGACGTTATTGTTTTTGATTTATTTTGATATAATTACTATAGATCAATTTTTTACAGGCATTGTTGGTGTTTATGTCATTCGAGCATTTGTTATGATGTTATATGCATTTACCAAACGATTGCCTGTATTTCGATTTAATAAAATTGATAAGCTGAGTTCAATTCTCAAGTATTCATCTCTTATTATAATTGCTGGTTCTATAGCAACGCTCATTTTAGATTTAGACAAAGTGATGCTGAATAACTTTATTGAGCCTATTTCTGTCGTTGCTCATTATAGTGTTGCAGTGTTTATAGCAACTGTTATAGCTGTTCCACAACGCGCTATGCATCAAATATTATTGCCACTTACAGCTAAATTTTTAAACGAAAACAACAAGAGCGAACTTAAAGATTTGTATAAACGCAGTTCACTAACGCTTTATGTGGTAAGCGGCTTTATATTTTTATTAATTGTTTTAAATATTAGCGAATTGTATGCTATTATTCCACCAGAATTTAGCGGAGGTTTAATTGTGGTGTTTTTAATAAGTGTCGCCAAGCTGTATGATAACCTGTTGGGAAATAATAATGCTATTTTATTTAATAGTGATTACTATCGTGTGGTTTTGTTATTTGGAGTGATTTTGGCAATTCTCGCCATAGTACTTAATCTTATTCTGATTCCGAGGTATGGCATAAATGGTTCGGCTTTAGCAACATTTTTAGCCATTGTAATTTACAATACCATTAAAGTTTATTTTGTAAAACAAAAATTTGGAATGCTTCCATTTACCAATGGAACACTAAAAATCACGTTATTGTTACTTCTTATTGTGGCAGTGTTTTACTTTTGGGATTTTCCGTTTAACCCTTTTATCAATATAACTCTGAAATCTTTAGCAATTGGAGTTGTATATGGTTTTACTATATATAAATTGCGAATTTCAGAAGACATAAACGATCAGGTACGTCAATTTTTCAGAATAAAATAAAGAAACACCTAAGCGATATAGGTGTTTAAAACGAGAAAGTCCCATAAGGTGCTTTGAGGCATACTACTTACGGGACATTCTACTAACCAACCAAAAAATTTATATTGTTACGATCGTGATCTTCCTCTTGATGTTCTTGAGCTTCTACTTTTGGAAGAATTTCTAGAACTTGGTGTTCTCACCGAAGACTTTTTTCTACTACTTGACTGTCTCACAGTTGAAGAAGGTCTAGTGCTTCGTTTGTTACTAGATATACGAGTATTAGATGAATTTGGTTTTCTAACCGATGAATTTTTTCTAACACTTCTAGTTGTCGTTTTATTATTAGACACAGATCTAGATGGTTTGGTCACATCTCTAGTTTTTGAATTAGACCTCGGATTAGTAGTTCTAATTCTTGTATCTCTCTGTGTTCTTGTATTTGTTTTGTTATTACCTCTTACTGTTCTGTCAGTAGCTCTAGTTCCTCGAGTTGTTCTCGTTGTTACTTTACTATCATCTCTGGTTATTTGTGTATTAGATCTATTAGTGCGTCTGGTGTTAGCCGATACACTTCTGTCATTACCTCTTCGAGTTGAGCGCGTAGTATTTCTTTCAACACTACGTCTAGTTGTTGCTTCTTGTCTGTAACGTTCGTTAGCTCTACGGCTAGTAGTTGCTACTGTTCCACGTCTACTACCAACTCTAACAGCCTGTCTTACATTATTTCTATATGGTCTATAATATGTATGCCTAACAGGTGAGTAATATTGTCTATAAGGTCTAGCATAAACAACACAATAGTTTACAGGAGGTATCACATAATAAGTGTGCCAAGGTCTATATACATATGCTCTGTTATATACATTAATAAAACCTGTACAATGTGTAAACGTTCTGTATCTGTTATAATGAACAAATAAGCCTCCTACACGAGCGACACGTCCATGACTATTGTAATTGATGTTGACATTTCCAACTTGCGAAACACGTCCGTAATAATCGTAATAAATGGGAGTGTTTTCTATTTGAATGATAGCACCATAATCATCATATTGAACATAAGGGTTATAATCATATCCACTATTAAAGCTAATTGATACGTTTCCGGTATTGACCCCTACGTTAACATTTGGCCCATAATTTTGCATATAAAAATCAAATTGACCATCTGGAAAAACGGAAAATTCTATACCGCCTTCAACAAAAATGAAAGAATTACCATAACCTCTAACATAGTTGTGTGATACATTTGACTCTACTGTGTTGGTGGTTGTTGCATGCGCTGTTGTTCCCACTAGGAACAATACAGCAAAAAATGATAATACTCGTTTCATAATTGTAAATATTTTTGATTACACTCATTATAAAACAATTAGTGTGCCAAAAAATGTTAACGTTATGTATTTTATTGATTTTCAGTAAGTTGCAAAAACAGGTAAATCTACCTATAAGAATATGGTTTGTGACGTTTATTTTAGTGCATAGAAATTACATGTCCTAAACATATGACTACAGTACAACCCACCCAATTAATTAATGATCGAGTAAAGTTGCCATTTCATTTTGATGCAAATAAGTTGTTTGATGAATATATGGCATTACAAGCCGCTGATTTTGAATATTATAATGTTATTCAACTCAGAGCTCCCGCTCATATTGTTGATGAGTCATTACCTAAACCACCTCCAGCGGCAGACTATGCTGATGGTTCGTGGACAGATTGGTTAGATACTAAAGCGTTAATGAGTTCTCCATATTTAAAGGATGTTATAAATTCGTTTAAGGAAATTACAACGGTAACTTTAGTGAGGTTATTGAGGTTAGCGCCTCACTCTGAAGTTAAAGAGCATACTGATCCAACACTAGGTTTAGAAATAGAACGTTCTGTTATAAGATTAACTATTCCCATTGTAAAAAATGATGATGTTACTTTTTATTTAAATGATACACCGGTTGAAATGGAACCTGGTGAGTGTTGGTATTTGAGACTTACCGATAAACATCGTGTTATTAATGCGGGTAATACAGAACGTGTGAATTTAACCATTGATATGATTCCTAACGATAATTTACGTCAACTTATAGAGGATAGTTTTGTAAAGTAAAAACCCCGAAGGCTTGGGATAACCAACGGGATTTTATATATGTTCACTTATAATGTGAACAACCAACCAAAAAAATCAAGATTTTTTAATCTCTATATTTTTTATATTTCTTGTGTTTAGATTTTTTGTGTTTTTTTACTTTACCATTTTTTCTGTAGTAGTAAAAATCGTCATCATAATCGCCGTCATATCCGTAGTCGTCATATTGGTTTCCACCAACTCCAGATCCAACACCACAATTTAGTGTAGCGTTATTATGGTTTACAATTCCACTAATGTGTACAATTTCTCCCCAACGGTTATAGTTAACTCTTAATCCGCCCACCTGACGAAGAAAACCATTTCCTCTTTGATAACTCATATACACAGATCCTGCACGTTTAATTCGACCTCGTCTATCATAGTTAATAAATACATTGCCAATTCTACGTACTTGACCATTACTATCATGTGTAATGATAACACCTCTTGGTCTAGGCGTAGAGTAGTTCACTCTGCTTACTGTTCCTGGTGCACCATAAGTTGTGTTTACAGAGCTTCTACGAGTTCTTGAGGTTCTATAATACGTTTCTGATACGTTGTTTCCGAATTCTGTATTGAAATCGAAACTTCCATCAGGAAAGATTAAAAATTCTACACCACGCTCAATGAACACTATAGGTTCTGCAAAACGATAGCGTGAATTATTAAAATCATCTCCTTGTGTTGCAGTTACTGTTTCTGCTGCTGATACAGATGTTAATCCCATTAACAATCCTGTAAAAAGTAGTACTAATTTTTTCATAGTAATAAGGTTTTAATTTTGCCTACTCATAATTGTAGCTTTTCGGCTTACGCTATTTGATTTGAATAAACCAATATGCGTGCCAAAGTTATAAAAGACTAATAATCAATTATTTAGCTTGATTTTTAAAATGTTTTGAAAATGTTTCAATTGAAAAACGAGCTGTAGAATTCAATTTTTTATTACTTTTATCTGACTAACCAACCCAATATATGGAAGACCAAATATCAAAATGTTTAAATTGTGATTCTGAGTTAGATAAACAGTTTGAGTTTTGTCCTAATTGCGGGCAAAAAGCTGAAGAAGACCTTACCATGGGCGTGTTGTTTTATAACACGATAAGCAACTATTTTTCGTTTGATGCTAGATTTTTAAGAGGGTTTCTCCCTTTGATGTTTAAACCTGGATTTCTTCCTCAAAAGTTTATTGAAGGTAAGCGTTTGGTGTACTTACATCCTGGTCAGATGTATCTTTTTGTTGCCTTTATTTTCTTTTTTGTCTTTTCATTTACAGTGACTGAGAATACGGATATACTTAATAAAAAGTTACAAAAAAATAATGCCGTAACCTTATCGGGTGTTCCTTTAGATAGTATACAAAAACCTGCACTAGATTCACTACAACTTGAAAGGCTAACCAAACCTATAAAGGATAATCAAAAAGCATTAGGAATTAATGAAGAGGATGTAAAGGTCTTAGATTCTATAATAAGAACAGAGGCTGCAAAGGAAGCGCGAAATACAAACTTAACATTTGATTTTGACCAGAAGAAAGTAGACTCTTTAATTAAAATAGAAGCTAAGGAAGATGAGATTATAAGAGCAATGGGAATGCCTGATGATGCGGGGTTTCTTAAGCGAAAATTCTATACTCAGATGCTTAAATTGTACAAGGAAAAGGGCGTTGGTACAATATTACTCACCTTATACAATAGTTTACCTATAGCTTTATTTTTCTTATTGCCAATTTTTGCACTTATTTTAAAAGTTCTGTATTACAAAAAAGGGCCTTATTCACATCATTTGGTCTTTAGTTTGTACTTCTTTTCATTTTTATTTACCGCGTTTTGTATTTTATATTTAATCAACCTTATTGTTGATATTCCTGATTGGATAGATTGGTTGCTATTTTTGTCAACCTTCTTTTATTTAATGTTTGCAGTAAAGCGTTTTTATGGACAAGGCTGGTTTTTAAGCTGGTTTAAGAGTGGTGTAGCCACATTTATGTTCTTATTATTTGTTGCTCCTTTAGCCTTTTTTGTGGTAGGGATATTCTCGTTTATGTTTTACTAGTATGATTGTAAAAAGATTGATGTTCTTTGTTTTGGTATGTTCTCTCTGTTCTTGTAATAGGGATTCTAACGCTCATGTCGAAAATAAAGTTGCGAGTCATAAACCCAAGCAAGTAGAAATTCAAAAATCTAAGAACTTACATTTAAAAAAAGCCATGGATTCTTTAGATAGCCTGAAGCCTGAAAAAAGCTATTATTTGTTCGATTTAAATGATGATTCATTAAAGGAATTAATGGTCTATGACAAGAGCGCTTGTGCTTTAGACTCTAATTGTAGTTATGAAATTTTACAGTATGATCAACTCAAGGATGCCTATAAAATTATAGGAAAATTAAAAGGAGCCTTTCGATACAATATTCCTGGGCCTAATGGTTATAAAACGATTACTACAGTTGTGACCCTTGATGAATCCAAGTACAAGTCATTTCATTATGCATTTCAAAATGGCATGTATCATGCAATTAAAAGCGTCTTAGTAGAGTTTAAAAATGGAAAGCAAATAGAAACACCTATTCCTGTGGAATAGATTTAAATTTTCTCCTTTAAAAACTGACCTGTAATTGATGCTTTATTTTTTACAATAGCTTCAGGAGTACCTTGTACTATGAGTTGACCTCCACGACTGCCTCCTTCAGGTCCTAAATCGATGATATGGTCTGCACACTTTATCAAATCTAGATTATGTTCGATAACAATAATAGAATGACCTTTAGAAATTAAGGCTTGAAATGATGTCAATAATTTTTTGATGTCATGAAAGTGCAATCCAGTGGTTGGTTCATCAAATATAAATAAAGCATTAGAGCTTTTAGAGCCTTTACCAAGAAAGGATGCAAGTTTAATTCGCTGTGCTTCACCTCCCGAAAGAGTAGAGGAGCTTTGACCTAATGCAACATAGCCTAAACCAACATCTTGTAATGGTTGGAGTTTGTTTTTAATTTTTGAAACTTTGTGTTGTTCAAAAAAAGCTATAGCATCATCAATGGTCATACTTAAAATATCATCGATGTTTTTCCCTTCAAAAGTAACTTCTAGAACTTCTTTCTTAAAACGCTTTCCATTGCAAGTTTCACAGGTTAAATGAACATCTGCCATAAATTGCATTTCTATTGTAACCTCACCATCACCTTTACAAGTTTCACATCGTCCACCATCAACATTAAAACTAAAATGTTTAGCCTGATAATTTCGAATTTTACTAAGTTTCTGGCTAGAAAATAAAGCTCTAATATCGTCATAGGCTTTAATGTATGTCACAGGGTTTGATCGTGATGATCGTCCAATAGGGTTTTGATCTACGAACTCTATGTGTTTAATGTTTTTAAAATTACCCTTTAGTTCGGTAAATTGTCCTGGTTTATCGCCAAATCCAGTAAGTTGCTTTTGCACAGCTGGAAATAAGATCTTTTTTACTAGTGTACTTTTTCCGCTACCAGAAACACCTGTTACAACGGTAAGCATCTCTAAAGGAAAAGAGACATCTATATTTTGTAGGTTGTGCTCTCTAGCACCATTTATTTCAATAGAGTATTTAGACGTTCGTCTTTGTTTAGGAAGTTCAATTTTTAATGTTTCGTTAAGGTATTGAGCGGTTAATGATTCAGATTTTAAAATATCCTCATAAGTTCCTGTTGCTACAACTTCACCACCAAAAGTTCCAGCTTCTGGTCCAATATCGATAATCTCATCTGCAGCCTTCATGATGTCTTCATCATGCTCAACAACAATTACAGTATTACCCAAATCTCGAAGCGCCTGTAATACTTTAATTAATTTTTCTGTGTCTTTTGGATGCAGACCTATACTTGGTTCATCAAGTATATACATTGATCCAACTAGGCTGCTACCTAGAGACGTTGCTAAATTGATACGCTGACTTTCACCTCCAGATAAGGTATTAGATTTTCGGTTTAATGTTAAGTAATCTAAACCTACATTACTCAAAAAGGATAATCTGTTATTTATTTCTTTAAGGAGACGTTTAGCAATCGTTGTGTCGTGATCATCCAGTTCCAATTCCTTAAAAAAGACGGCTAATTTATCCAAAGGCATTTCAACCAAATCGGTAATAGTGACGTTAGCAATTTTCACATAATTAGCTTCCTCTCGTAATCGTTTCCCTTTACAGATATTACATTTTGTTTTTCCACGATAGCGTGAGAGCATGACACGATTTTGAATTTTATAAGCCTTAGATTCTAATTCTGTGAAAAATGAATGCAATCCTTCAAAATAGTCATTACCGTCCCAGATGAGTTGTTTCTGTTCTTGTGATAATTCGAAAAAGGGCTTATGTATAGGAAAATCAAATTTATGTGAATTGTTAACCAATTGATCACGATACCAGCTCATACTTTCACCACGCCATGGAAAGATAGCATTTTCATAAACCGATAATCCCGTATTTGGAATAACTAAATCGTCATCAATGCCAATAACATCTCCATAACCTTCACACTTTGGGCATGCGCCATAAGGGTTGTTAAAACTGAACAAGTGCGGATTAGGCTCAAGGAAAGTCATGCCGTCCAATTCAAATCGATTATTGAATTCTGTTCGTTTTTTATCAGATAATGACTCAATAATACAAGTGCCTTTTCCTTCAAAAAAAGCTGTTTCTATGGCGTCTGCTAAACGATTATAAAAATCTTCTTCATGTTTTACAACAATACGATCTACGACTAAAAAAATATCTTTGTTTATTTTTTTTTCTAGAGCTTCATCAATTCGTAAGACATTTTCTTTATGTTGAACTCTAGCATAACCTTGTTGATTTAAGACGTTAAGTTTGTCTGCCATTGAACGCCCTTCCTCCAAAACAATAGGAGAGAGGAGAAGTAGTTTTTCTCGTTCTTCAAAAGATTTTACTAGCGCTAATACATCTTTTGTGCGATGTTTTTTTACTAGATTACCAGATACTGGAGAATAGGTTTTTCCTATCCTTGCAAATAGTAACTTTAAATAATCATAAATCTCTGTTGTTGTTCCAACGGTAGAGCGCGGATTAGTACTATTTACCTTTTGCTCTATTGCTATGGCAGGCGCAATCCCTTTAATGAGATCTACTTTAGGTTTGTTGAGACGCCCCAAAAACTGGCGTGCATAACTAGATAAACTCTCTACATAACGTCTTTGACCTTCAGCATACAAGGTGTCAAAGGCTAAACTTGATTTCCCAGAACCTGATAAACCAGTAATAACCACTAATTTGTTCCTAGGAATAACCACATCAATATTTTTTAGGTTATGCAGTTTTGCACCTTTTATGATGATATTTTCTTTAGGATTTAGGTCTAAAATACTACTGTTCATAGGAGTTGTTGCGAATAAGAAAGTGCAAAGATAGTTCTTTTAATGAAGCTTAGAAAATGAATTATTGTTCATTAAAATGTTAAAGTTTTGTACTTTTTTTTGGAATTTCGGAATGATTGTTGTTATATTTGAGAACATAAACAGTTAAAACCGAGTAGCCTATATTATAATATTACTTTAAAAAATTTAACCCCAAGCTGAGATTAAATTCTTTGCCCTTAAAGTAATTATTATGAGACACGAACTTATCACGGACGCTGTTTTAGTTAAGAACTACATGAATGGAGACGAAAGTGCTCTATCAGTCCTCATCCACAGACACAAACAAAAGATTTACAGTTTTATTTACTCAAAGGTTTTTGATAGAGATATCACTGAAGACATATTTCAAGATGCCTTTATTAAAGTGATTAAAAACTTAAAAATGGGTAAATATAATGAAGAAGGTAAGTTTTTACCTTGGGTGATGCGTATCTCTCATAACTTGGTTATTGATCATTTCAGAAAGAATAATAGAATGCCAAAATTTGATAATTCTGGCGACTTTAATATTTTCTCAGTACTTGGAGATTCTTCGTTAAATGCTGAAAAGCGATTAATTAAAGATCAAGTAGAATGCGACCTTAGACGCATTATTGAAGAACTTCCTAAAGATCAAAAAGAAGTCTTAGTAATGCGAATGTATAAAGATATGAGTTTCAAAGAAATCTCAGACAGAACAGGTGTGAGCATTAATACTGCGTTAGGAAGAATGCGCTATGCTCTCATTAATTTGAGAAAGGTTATAGATAAGAATAATATTATTTTAACAAATTAATACAATAAGTTAGGTTTTGTTGCGTTTATGAGGTTATAACAAACTAAAAAATGTAAAATGGCAAAACTTTACTCAGAATGTCCCCAAAAACAAAACAACCTAAACCCAAAAGAAGAGACAGTGGATTTTCTTTTGAATTATTCCAAGGCTTTAAGTGTTATACATTGTAATAATTTGAAGTTTGAAGCACTTCAAAACTAAATTTGAAAAAATCCTGAATCGTTAGTCTTCAGGATTTTTTTTTGCTTTGGCTTTAAAGATGTCTAGGATGTTATCGAACACGTCAAAATGATGGTTTTCAGAGCGTAGCTCTATTGTTAATTTGTTTTTTTTGAAATTAATAGTATATATCTTTTTGTCTTCAAAAAGAGGTTTGAGAACTAATACCATATCATAAAAAGAAGGATTCAATACTCCAGATTTTGCTTCTAGTATATAGCCTTTTCCAATATTTAATGCAGTCACGTTTTTACTCAACAAAATCCTTAGGAGATCTCGCTTTTTCCTTTTCCGTATACTGAAACTAGGAAATCCACTATTGGCTATTGTTGTACTCCAAGTTGCCATGGTTAAGAGGCCTTGATTTTTTGCCGAAAGTAATAGGTTTCCAGAATTAGTAAATGTTGATTTTTTATACATTAAATCCCAAGATTCTGGGCGTTCAATTTTTCCAAATATTAAAAAGGACCAAGCGTTGTATTTGCCCTTTACCAATCCGCCTTTTTTTGCCATATACCGCTCAAAAGTTGCACAAAACTCTTTGTTTAGTTGAAAAAGGGTGAAGATATTTCGTGAGGAGCTGCGTTAGATTTAATTTTCATGGACTGTTCTCTATATAAACTATTAGTATGAAAGGCAAATTAAAAGTTACAGATAATATGTGGCTGTAAGTAATTTATGTTAGAATCGACTTTTTGAATATACTTTCTATACTATGAAAAACACGAAATTCCACCAACTTTGTTCGGCCTACGATACGGCACAGAGCAATTTTGAATCCTATAAAAAGAACTGTCACAATTTTGCTATTGAACTTGTAAAGTCGCTTAAAACATATTATGCGATACCAGATCAGCAGTTTACCCTATATAAAATAGAAGAAAACAACAATTTTGATTTAATTCACGGATCATTACTAGGAGCATTGACATTAACACCAGAGAGCTATTGGCACTTTGGAATTGGACTAACTGTTTGTAAAGCCCCAGAATCTTTTCCTGAAGAACTCATTTTAATACATGTCATTTTTAGAAAAGAAAAAGGAAACACCTATTATTTAAAACATGCTTATGGCGAAAAAGAGTTTAAAGTGACTTATAAAAATCCTGAATCTTATGCTGGCTATTTTGACGATTTATTTAATACCATAATTTCTTCATATAATGGACATATACAGCAATTTATAGGAGAGAAAACTACTCGTAAACTTGGGTACTTACAATAACTAAATTTAATCTTCAATAGCCCTTTTCTTGAACAACACCTCAGTGTAATTGCTGGTCGTTAGATATTCCTGTTTAAGCCTTTTTAAATAATTTATAATCAATTCTCGATGAATATAATTTGGCTTTAAACAGTTATTAGATGCATTGTCTAAAATAGTTATAGCAATGTACCAGTTATCGCTTCTGTAAACATAATGATCTGATAATAAAGGGTCTATGTTGTTGCTGTCTAGGGCAACATCGACAGCAATAGGGAATATGTTTAATACTTTATCTGGTATTTCTGCCTCATAGAAGGATAAAAAATATTGCTGTCCATCTAACTTTAAAGGCACATCATAATCGACATCTACATGATCTAATTTAAATTTAGTATTGATATAATTATAAAATTCATTGGCTTCTTTTGGGTCCTGAAAAATAAAGGCATATTCCTTAGGAAAGGTCCGTTTAAACTTCTTAGCAACCATGATTTTTTGATCTTTAATTGTTGGTGCTATTCTTAATGGAATACAAGATGCAACCAATAAAACAAGCACAATAGAGTAGATTGATTTCATAAAAAGAGTTTCCTCTTAAGTCACAACTATTGTACCAATGCCTTGTACTTATGTTATTTTTTCTTTGCGTAATAATCGTCAATAACCGATTTTCTACCAATGGTTTTTGTAATAGGATCTTTATCTAAATCCCAACCTCTAGCAGGAGAATATTCTCTACCATACCAAATAATTTGTAAGTGCAAATCATTCCATAGTTCTTTTGGAAATAGGCGTTTGGCATCTTTTTCTGTTTGCACAACGTTCTTACCATTAGTTAAGTTCCAACGATACATTAAACGATGGATATGAGTGTCTACCGGAAAAGCGGGAATACCAAACGCTTGAGATAAGACAACGGCTGCCGTTTTATGCCCAACAGCAGGCAATGCCTCTAATGCTTCATAAGTTCGAGGAACTTCACCTCCATGTTCGTTAATTAAAATATGTGACAAACCATAAATCCCCTTACTTTTCATTGGAGATAAACCAACAGGTTTGATAATCTCTCTAATCTCCTCAACCGAAAGTTTAATCATATCATAAGGATTGTCAGCTTTTGCGAATAAAAGTGGGGTAATTTGATTAACACGAACATCCGTGCTTTGTGCAGACATTAATACCGCTATGAGCAATGTATATGGGTCTTTATGTTCTAAGGGGATAGGAATTGTAGGATAAAGTTCGTTTAATGTTTTAATTACGAAATCCACTTTTTCTTGTTTGGTCATTGTTGTATATTTGATTACAAAAATAAGCAATATGCAAACATTAAAAATAGGAGATAAAGTTCCAAATTTCACAGTAAACGATCAAGACGGGAATGCTGTATCACTCTCGGATTATAAAGGAAAAAAGCTTGTTGTTTTTTTCTATCCTAAAGCTAATACACCAACATGTACCGTTGAGGCTTGTAATTTGGGAGAGAATTATAAGGCGTTGCAAGATGCTGGTTATGAAATTTTAGGTGTGAGCGCAGATACCGAAAAGCGACAATCTAATTTTAAAAAGAAATTTAGTTTCCCATATCCATTGTTAGCCGATACAGAAAAAGAAGTTATAGATGCATTTGGGGTTTGGGGACCAAAAAAGTTTATGGGACGAGAGTTTGATGGTATTCATCGTATCACATTTTTAGTTGATGAAAAAGGGGTGGTGTCTCGTATCATAGATAAAGTAAAAGCTAAGATTCATACAGATCAAATTTTGGAAGGATAAATTCTGATTTGTATTCAGAGTGATATAAAAGCTATAAAAAAAACCGCAAGAAAATCTTGCGGTTTTTTATGTGTCATATTAATTCGTTTATTCTCCTAAATGCACCTGTTCGGTTTCACAACCAAAGAGGCTTTTTTCTTTTATAAGTGTAGAAACGCCTTCTGGAAGCATAACTTCCCAACCATCTTCGCCATCGGCAATCATTTTTAAAACAGTTCTCGAGAATACATTAAGTATCGATTCGTCAAAATCTGTGATATCAACAACTTTACCGTTATACTTAAAGAATTTATATAATTCTTTCATTCTTGGATGTACTTTTAAATTCTCACTATCAGTTAAAGTGCCATCGTCGTTTTGCATTGGATACAAGTAAACACGTAAATCTTTAAAGAAGAGTTTACCAAAGGCTTCTAAAATCCCACCACTTAAGTGACGATAATATTTCTCATCAAAGATGTCTACTAAATTATTCACACCCATAGCTAATCCCATTCTACTCTTTGTGTATTGAGAGAAGTATTCTACAAGTTTATAATATTCTTGGAAGTTAGAGATTAATACGGTTTGTCCCAACGAGCACAATAGTCGCGCACGATCCATGAAATCCTGTTCGTCAATTTCTCCCTCAGCTCTTAAATTAGATAATGTAATTTCGAAAATAACTTGAGTTTTATCAACATCAACTTTATTTTCTTTAATGAACATGTCATAAGATTTCTTATACATGTCCATATTTACCTTTGTTACTGGTCTGAAACTTCCACGTAAGGTTAATATGTTCTTTTTGTAAAGGACTCTAGCAGGTAAAACGTTGTTTCCATCAGGAGCAAACATAACGGCATCTGTCATCCCATTTCTTACAAGCTGTAAACTCATTAAACGGTTGTCTACATCTTCAAACACAGGGCCAGAAAAGTTAATCGTGTCTATTTCAACCTGATCTTTGTCCAAATGATCGTAGAGGTAGCGCAATAGCTTTCTTGGCTCATTATACTTATAGAAAGCACCATAAATAAGATTAGTCCCTAAAACACCCAAAGTTTCTTGCTGTAACCTAGCATCATTCTCTTTAAAACGAATGTGCAAAACAATTTCATTATAACCTTGATTTGGATCTACTTGGTATTTAATACCTACCCATCCATGTCCTTTGTATTTTTTCGCAAAATCTATTGTTGCAACAGTATTGGCATAAGCAAAAAACATTTTGTTAGGATGTACATCTCTTTTAATACGTTCTTCAACCAAATTCACTTCATGATCCAACATTTTACGAAGACGTGCTTCGGTTACATAACGTCTGTCATTTTCTATACCGTAAATTGCATCACTAAAGGCCTTATCGTATGCAGACATAGCCTTTGCAATGGTCCCAGAAGCACCTCCAGCTCTAAAGAACTGACGAACAGTTTCTTGTCCAGCTCCAATCTCCGCGAATGTTCCGTAGATATTCTCATTTAAGTTGATGCGTAAACATTTAGTTTTCAACGAAGGAATTTCATCAAACTCTTTATCTCCTTTTAAGGTTATTTCCATTTTTTATTTTGGGTTTGTCAACTATACAAAGGTATTAAAATACGGGGTTAAACTAAAAAAATTAGTTTTATTTTTGCATCAAATAAAAATGAAGTTGAAAGTAACATTTTTAGGAACAGGCACATCACAGGGTATTCCAGTAATAGGAAGTGATCACCCGGTGTGCTTAAGTAACAATCATAAAGACAAGCGTTTACGTGTTTCAGTACTAGTAGAATGGGATGATTATGCTTATGTTGTTGATTGTGGCCCAGATTTTAGGCAACAAATGTTAAGAGCTAATTGTCATAAGATTGATGGTATTGTGTTTACTCATGAGCATGCAGATCATACTTCAGGGTTAGATGATATCCGCCCATTTTATTTCAGACAAGGAGATATTCCGTTTTACGCACATAAGCGCGTTTTGGGAGAATTAGCAAAACGGTTTAATTATATTTTTACGACTGAAGATAAATATCCAGGTGTTCCAAGTGTTATTCAACATGAAATTAAGAATGAGGCCTTTCTCCTTGGAAATTTGAATGTCATACCAATTAATGGCTATCATCATAAGTTGCAAGTTTTTGGATTTCGTTTTGGTGACTTTGCTTATCTCACAGATATGAAAACTGTTGATGCTACTGAAATGAAAAAATTAGATGGGGTGAAAATTCTGGTGGTTAATGCTTTACGAGAAAAGGAACACATCTCTCATTTTAACCTCAAGGAGGCTTTGGCATTTATAGAAAAGATAAAACCCGAAACCGCTTATTTAACCCATATAAGTCATTATTTAGGTTTTCATGATGTTGTGCAACAAAGTTTACCAGAAAACGTTTATTTAGCTTACGACAACTTACAAATAGAATTATAACTGTTAGAATTATTTAATATGAAGAGTAGAATATTTATGTACCTGTTTATTTTCACATTATTGCTTGTGATTTTTCAATTCGTGAATTCCAAAAACATTATTGAGAACTACGATGCACAACTAACAAGTTATAAAGAAACTCATACGCAACTTAGAGATTCTATTAGAGCGTTGGAGGATGAAAAGGTTGAAGATTTATATACATTTAGATTTGATACTAATGATGAGGCAATGACCTATTGGGAGAATAGGGGATTTAGGATTTCTGAATTTATACCACTTATAGAAGACGGACTCATAAGCCTTAATGCCTATGATACAGAAGATCATCCATTAGTTCCTTTTGCTTCTATGTCTGGAGAAAAAATGAGAATTGATCAAATTAGAATGCTCAACCATAAGTGGATTATTATCAATTTTACTGATGGAAAATATTCTGGTGAAATGCTCTTGGCTTATGACATGGATGACAAAGGAAATGTGACTTTTAGTGAGTTAGGATCGCTATTGTATCAACCTTAATCTTATTTCTTTTGATTTAACCACATCTCACGTGTTATACTGTACACGTTAAATGTATCCACTTTCTTTTCGAAGGTCATGCCGTTTTTTATGGCTACAATTTCAGAACCTATGTTGTCTGTATGCATCATAGATATTAGGTTAGTGGAAAATTCCTGTTCAAAACAAAACGTTTTACATTTTATTGCAGCTTCTTGGGCAAAACCTTTTCCCCAATACTTTGGAAGTATAGAGTAGCCAATTTCTAGGCGCTCTTCATCTTCAACGGTTTGAACTAATAATCCGCTTTGCCCAATAAATTCGCCAGTCCTTTTATCTATAAGCGCATTCATTCCTCCTAGTCCGTTATCATAGCGATGAAAGACTTTATTAAACCAAAATTCACATTGTTCAATTTGGGATAAGCCAGTAGGCATTCCTAAAAACAGATCAACTTTATCTTCTTTAAATAGAGGCAACCAAGTATTGAAATCATCTTTGGTGACTAATCTAAAATGGAGTCGTTGAGTCTCTTCACCTGTTAGAAGGTACTTCATAGTAGTTTTATATACGGTCTTCTAACCAATTTTTAAATGCATAAAAGTTTTGAGGAGCTACACCATGACCAACCGGAAATTCCGAATAAGTGTGCTTAATGTGATGCTTATCTAAAAATTTGGGAGCTCTTCTTGCCCAATCGACAGGAATAACCTGATCTACACTTCCATGAGAACAATAAAAGTCTAAGTGTCCAATGTTTCTTTCATCTATATGTGGTGCAATCATATCGTCACTTACATAACCACTTAAAGCAATGATGTTTTTAACTTTTTCAGGATATGTAAGGGCAACGGCATAACTTAAAATTGTTCCTTGACTAAAACCTAACAAGGTAACGTTATCCTTATTTACAGGATATTGAGCACAGGCTTCATCTATAAAATTTGAAATTTTATCTCTAGATTGAATGGCCTGTTCAACATCATTCCATTTGTTTTGATGTGCATCAAAATTGATAGCATACCAAGCATTACCAAAAGGTTGCATAGTATATGGAGCTCTTACTGAAATGATAAATAATTCTTCCGATAGTTCTTGTGCAAAAGAAAATAAATCATTTTCGTCGCTACCATATCCGTGACACATAATAAGTAAAGGAGCATTATCTTTTAAAGATGATGGTCTCGTGATGTGATGTAAAGATAAACTCATATTTAGTCTATTGAAGAAAATAACTTTTGAAAGAGAGGCCCTAAAATTGGGACCTCATTCATTTTACCGCCTACAGCACCAAAAATTCCGTAGAGAAAAAGTGCAATAAAGAAAATCCAAAATGACATTGATATCATCCAACTGTCAAAGGCACCTATAAAATAACCCAAAATCATTTGAAGTAACCATAAACCTAAAGCCTGACGAACATGAAACGAAACCAATGGATTGCGTGTTTCTTTATTCATAAAAAAGGCGATAAGTGTACCAATAAGTGTAATATAACTTACGATAGCCAAAGTGTTATTTTGCTTTTCTGCGTTGTCTTTCATGTATATTAATTTAAAATCATTTGATTGTTGGCAATGATCCCGTAAACAATCCCTTTTAATTCTTCTCCTTCAAATATGGCGTTTTTTGATGTTGAAAAGATATTTTCAGAAGAAAACGTATAACTACTAGTTGGATCGAAGAGCGACAAGTTTGCCTGATTACCAATGGCGACAGGTATGGCGTCTATACCAAAACGTTGTTTGCCTTTAGTTAGTACTTCTATTGTTTTCTTAGTGGTTAATAGCGTGTTTAATGCGCCAAAGGCACTTTCTAAGCCAATAGTACCATATTTTGCATAATCAAACTCAACTTTTTTGTGTTCGATGTCTAATGGGTTATGATCACTGGTTACCATATCAATAGTGCCGTCTTTAATACCATCAATTAACGCATTAATGTCGTTTTGCGTCCTTAAAGGAGGTAGTACTTTAAAGTTTGTGTTAAAAGTAACAAGTTGTTCGTCCGTATAAAATAAGTTATGAATAGCGACGCTGCAGGTAACATTCAATTTTTTTTGTTTAGCATCCCTAATCAGTTCTACAGATTTTGCAGTAGAAATCGTAGGAATATGCAATTTGCCCTCGGTGTATTCTAAAATAGATAAGTCTCTAGTTATTTGTAAGGCTTCGGCCAGTGCCGGATTTCCTTTTAAACCTAAAGATGTACTGGTTATATTTTCGTTCATTACTCCTAATCCGCTAATTCTTGATTCTTGAGGAAAAGAACAAACTAAACCATCAAAATTGCTAGCATATTGCAAAGCTATTTTCATGAGGTTAGGGTTTGAAACAGGCTTTTGATAATCATAATAGGCGACAGATCCGGCAGTTTTCATATCGAATAATTCGGCTAAATCTACACCATCACTATGTTTGGTCAAAGCCCCAATAGGATAGAGGTTAACTGGATGATTTGCAGCTTTGGATTTCAAAAAAGCAATATTGGCATATGAATCCACTACAGGGTTGGTGTTGGCGTTTACAGCAACACTTGTAAATCCAGATTGTGCGGCTGTTTTTAAACCGTTGTCAATGGTTTCACGTTCTTCATATCCAGGTTCACCAAAACTCACACTACTATCAAACCATCCTTGCGATACATGAAGGTTGTTTAATCGTAACTCTTTATAGTTTTTAGGGTTTTGAATGCGTTTGGATATTTGAGAAATCGTCCCTTTTTCTATTAAAATATCAACGGTTTGATTGTGAAAATCGCTTTTAGGATCAACTATAGTGGCAGATTTT
Organism: uncultured Psychroserpens sp.; assembly: GCF_947494225.1. Lineage (NCBI taxonomy): Bacteria > Pseudomonadati > Bacteroidota > Flavobacteriia > Flavobacteriales > Flavobacteriaceae > Psychroserpens > uncultured Psychroserpens sp. Next base: position 376,813 of record NZ_CANLUG010000003.1, on the reverse strand, counting down.
ACAAGTACGTTCATTTCAGAAATTTTAAGATGAGCATTTCAATAATTAAGAAAATCACTGCAAAAATAACAAACCATTTCCAGAGTTCATTAACATTAGTAGCACTTTTGATATCACTTATGGCTGTTGCAACAGAATTATCTAGTGTGGTATTCGTTATATTTTGAAAATCATAGTAATTCAGGTGACTTTCATTTCTATCGAAATTGAAACTCAAACTTTTTAGAAAACTGTCTTTATTCTGAACAGAAATAATACCTGCAACATCTGGATAGGTGTTTGTAATTAACTCTACTTTGTTGTCATAGGTTTGTTGTAGCGGTATAACTGAATTATCTCCACTTACTAAGGTTAAAATATCATCTTGTTGTAATTGCGTTGCAATATCTATAATGTTCTCATGTCCGATAGTGTAAAACAAGTCGCCAGTTTTTAAACTTTGCTTCCCTATATTATAAAGTATAGGAACTATTAGAGGGGAATTTTTAAAGTTTGAATTTTCTACATCGATTGCTGCTGAAAATCGGAAGGCATTTCCAGATTGAGATAAGAATGACTTACCGTCTTCAAAACTTAAAATAGAATTGACAGAGTTCTCAGCGTTATTATAAAATGAGTTCACTTTTGGATACTGGAAATTATTAACCTGTTTATCAAAAACGTTGGTTAATAAAGGATGGGAAAAATTGATACTAGTAATCTTCTTTTCTAACACATTTGATGCGCCGAAATTTGAAAATCCAAAAGTATTAAAAGCCTGATTGTAAGTGTTTAATACTATGTCTTTTGAAGGGATTATTAATATGCTTCCACCCTTGTCGGTGAACGATTTTAAGGCCGTTGAAAGTGAACTAGGAATGTTTTGTAATTGATTTAAAACAATTAAATTTTGTAGCTCAATGGTGTTATAATTTAAAGCATTAAAATTGGTAGACATGTATTCAAATTCGTCACTGGTATAGATTTTTTTTAGAAATGAATCATCAGCCTCATTAATAGCTAGTACGTTTGTTTTTTCACGTTTATCGATATTAAAAAACAGTGTATTATCATACTTAAGATTACTATCCTCTATAACTATTTTACCATTGAATATAGTGTTAACCGGAATCGTGAAATTTGTAGTAGCTTCATTGGTAATGTTCACAGCTGTTTTTGCAATAAGTTTATCGTCGTTATACAATGAAACAGGTAGGGTTTCTATAGCGTCGCCTTGATTTTTTAGTAGTACAGTAAGTTCAAAATTTTCGACCGTCGTTTTTGAAATATATACGCTATCTATGGCTATATTACTTAGGTTAGATGGTTTTAATTGCACTAATTTCAAAGATACCAAGCTATCATTTGGTGTTGTTAGTCCTAGGTTTTTTTGTTGAAAATCAGATATTAGCACCAAATTTTTGATAGAATTCTGATCGTTTGAGAATAGTTTTTTTCCTTTTAAAACTGCAGCATCATAAGTAATTTGATTAGGTGAATGTTTAAGCTGAATGAGGTCATTTTTAATAGCCTTAACGCTGGTGTTATTAAAGTTTTCGTCATTCGTGAAAATTGAAATTTGTTCGTTCTCATCGACGTTTTCAATAATGTCTTGTATTGCAGTATTTAATAAACTCCCATTTGTGCTTGGCGATTGCATACTAAACGAATTATCAAGATAGATAACAGTTTCGCTTTTGGTATTAAAGCTGTCGGATTTCGAAATATAGGGTTGCGCAAAGGCAATAATAGCACAAGCGAGAAGGAGTAAACGCGTAATTAAAGTAAGCCATTTTTTTAATTGCGAACTTTTACGTGTTTGAATCACCAATTCTTTTAAAAATTGAACGTTGGTGAAAGGAACGCTCTTAAATTTTCTTAATTGAAATAAGTGAACAATTATTGGAATAACGAGTAGAAATAAAGCGTAAAGAAGTTCTGGGTGTTTAAACTGCATTCCTGTTTTTTGGATTGTTTTTGTTCGGAATCAAATATAGAAAATGATATGCGATTAGTTGCTTTAGCTTTTGAGAATTTTAACGTTTAAACAAAGATAAGTCTGTTGTTATATGGATTTTTTGTTTTATTCCTAACAAAAGAAGAAATAATCTGTCATGGCAGTCATTTGTTGTGTCTTGAAATAAGACTTAATGTCCTTTTGAGACGCTTCGTTGGCAACCGTTACAATACTTTGCGGGTGATCTAAATTTTTTAGATGTTCAAAACTAAATAAGAGTTCGTCGTAAATATGTTTTCCAATTTTTTTAGGATTATCACATATCCATAAAAATGGAATGTGTTTTTTCTTCAAAAGTTGAGCAACTTTCTTTCCTTTATGTCCAGCTCCCCAAACAGTTAAGGGACGAGAACTATTATAATTAAGTTCTAAAAAATAGTCCACTTTTAATTCTAGAAAATGGTTTTCGGCGTAATGGTCATTTGTGCGTGAAGCTCTTGTAGAATAATCGCGCCAATAATGGAGTTCTTGAGTACTAGGAATACAAGTTATATTGTGCTTATACAATCGAAAAGTTAAGTCGTAATCTTCAGGATATCGATTAGGTGTAAATCCGCCACAGGCCAAAAAATCTGAGCGATGCAACATCCAACAAGGCGACGGAATAACACACTCCTTATAAATTTCAGAATAATTAAGTCCACTTGATGTTAAAGTATTAAGCCAAGATTCATACTTGGCATAACCATTTCCAATGCCATCCTTACTAAAATACTTCACTAAACCAAGAGCAACATGTTGCTTGCCATAAATTTGCAATTGATTTAACATGGTGCTTAATTTGTTTGTATGCATGATGTCATCACTATCCATGCGAGTTATATAATGACCAGTACTTTTGGCAAATGCCAATTTTAATGCATCAATTATTCCGGTACCACTGTTTTTAAATAACTTTATGCGCTTATCTTTTTCGGCATAAGCGCGAACGAGATCATAGCTGTTATCGCTTGAATGGTCATCAACTATGAGTAATTCCCATTGTTGATAGCTCTGTTTTATAATGGAGTCTAGGCATTCAGGCAGATAGGTCTGCGTATTTTTAAAAGGTGTAAGAATGCTAATTAAGGGGTTTGACATATTACAAAAGTACCATTTTAACAAAACCTTAGCTAAATTAGTGGTAACAGATTGTAGTTTTGTGCGTCAGACAAAAATATCTGAAAATAATTAACATTACAATGAAAAAAATTCTATCAATTTTCGCTACGAGTGCATTGCTAGTAGCTTGTGGATCATCTAAATCTTCAGTGAATGATTTAGCCACTGCAAATCCTATTTCAACATCAATTAATTTATCGGGCGTTACTGCTGATAAAGCACCTGTAACTATTAATCCGGGACGATTTACCGAAGATGTAGTGACTTACCGATTACCTAAAGTAGTTCAAGGAACGTATTCTGTGAGTGACTTTGGTAAATACGTTGACGATTTTAAAGCCTTTGATTACGATGGAAAAGAAATGCCTGTCGTTAAAGAAAACACAAATACTTGGACTATCGCAAATGCGAAAAACCTTGATAGAATTGAGTACTTAGTTAATGATACATTCGATCAAGAAAAGAGTGGAGGAATTGGAGGAGAAGTGCCGTTCTCACCAGCAGGAACAAATATTGAGCCAGATAACTATGTATTAAACTTACATGGTTTTATAGGTTATTTTGATTCTTTAAAAGATGCTCAATATACTTTAGATGTAACTGCTCCTGCTAATTTTGAGCGTACATCTGCATTGCAAAACACAAATACAAAGTCAAGTTCTGATGGCACTCAAATAACGACATCTTACTTTGCACCGCGTTATTTTGATATTACAGATAACCCAATGATGTATGGTAAATTAGATGTTGAAGAATTTATGGTTGGAGATATCAAAATTGTATTAAGTGTATATTCTCCAAATAAGGTGCACACTGCAGCGAGTATGAAAGAGACGGTTTACAAAATGATGGAAGCCCAAAAAGCATACTTAGGTGATGTTGATAGTACACCTCGTTACGATATTTACTTGTATTTGTCTGATGGGAGTGAAGGAGCACCAAAAGGATTTGGAGCTTTAGAGCATCACACATCTACAGTTGTGGTGTTAGGAGAAAATTCTTCAAAAGAGCAATTAGCTGCCTCAATGATTGATGTAGTTGCGCACGAATTTTTTCATATTGTAACGCCATTGTCTGTACATTCTGAAGATGTACATTATTTTGATTATAACGATCCAACATTCTCAAAACACTTGTGGATGTATGAAGGCGTTACAGAATATTTCGCGCAGCATTTCCAAATTTATGAAGGACTTGTAGATGATGATGCATATTATGCAACGATGAATCAAAAAATTCAGGTTTCTAAAAACATGGATGATGCAATGAGTTTCACGACTATGAGTGAAAACGTGCTTAATGAACCTTATGCTGCGAACTATTATAACGTATATATGAAAGGTGCCTTGATAGGTATGTGTATTGATATTTTAATGCGAGAAGAGAGTAATGGTAATCGTAGCATGCTTTCACTTATGAAAGAATTATCGGCCAAATATGGAAAAGAAAAGCCGTTCGTTGATGATAATATCATTGCAGAAATTACTGAAATGACATATCCATCTGTAGGTGAATTTTTAAATACACATGTTGTTGGTGGAACACCAATTGATTATTCAAAATTCTTTGAAAAGGTAGGTTTAACTTTTGGAGAAAAAAGTGAGGCAACAAGTTATATTCAAAGTGGAGAAGGATTCATATTTGGAGCTAATCAAGATAAAGGAGAAATTTATTTTTCTGAAAACGTAAAGAATAATAGCTTTTGGGCAGATCAAGGTGTGATGCCAAATGATATCATTAAAACGGTAAATGGAGAGGCATTAACTATGCAAAATGCACAGGCAATGTTAGGAGCTATGTACCAATGGAAAGAAGGTGATGATATTAAAGTGGTTTTAGAACGTGATGGAAAAGAAGTAGTTGTAGAAACTAAACTTGTACCAACGTTCACAACAACACGCAGTATTATTGAAGATGAAAATGCTACAGAAGCACAAAAAAATACAAGAAAAGCTTGGTTGAAAGGCTAGACTTTTTTTAGTCGTATTGAAAGCTGATAAATATTTAATATTTATCAGCTTTTTTTTTTAACGATATGTTAGATCATATGACGTTAAAAAATAAAGTGTTTAGTCTGTGATAAAACCTTCAAATTTTCTAATAGAATCAAAAAACACTTTTTTATCAAAATCAGGTTTAAGTGTTAATTCAAATGAAATAAAATTGTCTAGAAAGTTATTCGTATAATTTACAGGTACGAGTTTATCCTCTAATTCAATATACATGAGTATGCTATTAATAGCATTTTGCACGTCGTTTTTATTCTCTAAGATTAGCTTTTTAAAGCCCATTTTCTCAGAAAAAATAGATTTAAGCCTAGACCGTTTTAGTCTAAAAGAATGTTTCATTTTGGTTAGTTTAATATTAGGAGAGGCATTGCAAATATAAAAAAATTAAAACCCTTCAAAAACTCCTAATCCAAATAAAGCAAAATCATATTTAACAGGATCAAATGGGTCTAATCGACGTAAAGCCATGTCGAGTTCTAATAAGGCTTTACCATCATTCTGTTTTCGTTTGATGAGTTTCAATTTTCTAGCTACATTTCCAGAATGCACATCTAGAGGGCAAGACAGTGCGCTAGGAGAGATGCTATTCCATATACCAAAATCTACACCATTTTGGTCTTGTCTTACCATCCATCTTAAATACATGTTAATACGCTTTGCAGCAGAGTTTTTTAGCGGATCGCTAACATGTTTTTTGCTACGTTCTAAATGTTCAATTTCGAAAAATGCAGCTTTAAATTTATGAATGCATAACTGGAGATTATCACCATCATGGTATTTAGAAAATAGAGCTTCAAGGCCGTCATGATTCGTATAAATGTGCTGTAAACTTTTTATAAACTGAATAAAGTCATCACCATTAAACGTTCTATGTACAAACTGTTTAAGACTCTTCAAGTCATTATTGGTATGATTCAGAATAAAATCGTGAGGAGACCGATGGAGTAAATCCATCATTCTAAAAGCATTTTTTATGATACTTTTACGATTTCCCCAGGCAATAGTAGCCGTTAAAAAACCCGCAATTTCTATATCTTCTTTTTTTGTGAATTGATGTGGAATCTGAATAGGATCACTGTCTATAAATCGCGGATGATTATATTGATCTACTTTAGTGTCTAGAAATTCCTTAAGTTCTTTTTGATTCAAACGGCTCTATTTTATGTATACAAATTTACATTACTTTAATAGTTGTTGCAATAGTCGAGAATTGCTAATTTTGTAAGTATAATCTAACATTATGAAAAGCTCAACTTTTACTATCTTATTATGTGTATTCACATTGCTATCTTGTCAACGTGTGAAGGATAAAACCCAAGAAACAATTAATGCCAGCGGAGAGGCGGTTGGGAAATCGGCTACCGAATTTATTGAAGGTGTTTCTGAAGGGATCGACAAAACTTTAGAAGCTAAAATTAAACTATCTCCAAACCTAAAAACAAAAGGTATTGATACGGGTAAATTTACAATTGCTAATAATCCCCAAGGAGGAAAAGATAACTTATTAACCTTATACCTCATTTTCAATCAGGATTTTAACGATATCGTTTTTGTGAAAGTTTTTGATAAAAACGGACTCGAGACAGGGCGTGCTAAATTGGAAGTAACAGGTAAAAAGGGAGATGCTAACTATTTTGATTTTACTTTTGGAAAACGCGTTGAAATAGAATATCGAAGTGTGATAATTGTAGAGTAGATTTAATTTATGAGAGAATTAGGTATTGCTTCTATCATATTAATAATTGCAAACGTCGCTATTAGTTATCGAGGTTTCAAGAATAGGACTTTTTTTGAAAGCTACAAATTTGAAGTTGATAAAATCCTAATTCAGAAAGATTATATCCGTTTAGTATCTTCAGGGTTTTTACATACCAGTTGGAGGCATCTCATTTTTAATTTAATAAGTTTATATGCATTTAGTGGCATGTTAGAGATGCAACTGGGCATTTGGAGTTATTTATTAATCTATTTTGTTAGTTTAATAGGTGGAGATCTTTTGGCACTGTTTATTCATAGAAATCATGGTGATTATAGTGCTGTAGGAGCATCAGGTGCAGTTTGTGGTATAATCTTCGCTTCTATAGCTCTTTTTCCAGGATTAGATATTGGCTTCTTCGGAATTCCATTAGCTATACCTAATTGGATTTTTGGAGTGCTATATGTGATATATTCTATCTACGGAATTACGTCTGCCAAAGACAATATTGGGCATGAGGCTCATCTAGGAGGAGCTTTAATAGGAATGCTTGTTGCCATAGCCATACGACCAGAAGCGTTGGTAAACAATTATATCATTATTACCATGATTGCAATTCCAATCATTTTATTCATATACATAATTGTTAGAAAACCTCATATCTTATTTATCAATAATCTATATTTTAAAAGCAAATCACATAATTTAACTATCGATCAAAGGTATAATGAGACTAAGGTTTTCAAGCAAAAAGAGATTGATAAACTCTTGGATAAGATTAGCAGAAAGGGGATTGGTAGCTTATCTAAAAAGGAGAAAGAAAAACTTGATAATTATTCAAAGTAATACTAGAATATCTTGGCATGTGTTATCCCACTATCTTTCCATCAATCATCGTTAATTTGCGATCTGCCATGTTCGCAAGCTCTTCATTATGAGTAACAATGACAAAAGTTTGACCGAATTCATCACGAAGTTTAAAGAACAGATTGTGTAAATTCTCTGCAGATTCACTGTCCAAATTACCTGAAGGTTCATCAGCAAAAATTAACCCAGGGTTATTCACCAAGGCTCTTGCTACAGCAACACGTTGTTGTTCTCCACCAGAAAGCTCATTGGGCTTATGGTCGTAACGATGTGATAAGCCAAGAAAGTCTAATAATTCTTTGGCACGTGTTTCGGCTTCGCTTTGAGATTTACCACCTATAAACGCTGGAATACAAACATTTTCTAAAGCTGTGAATTCTGGCAGTAATTGATGAAATTGAAAAATAAAACCAATATGCTCGTTTCTAAACTTGGCTAATGCTTTATCTCCTAATTGAGGAATAGAAACATCATTTATAACAAGCTCACTGGTATTGTTTGAGCTTATTTTATCTAAAGTACCAATAATTTGTAGCAAGGTCGTTTTTCCTGCTCCAGAAGCGCCAACAATTGATACGATTTCCCCTTTTTTGATGTCTAAATCGACACCTTTTAAGACATGTAAATCGCCATAGTTTTTATGAATATTCTTTGCTTTTATCATCATGTTGAAATGAGCTCCGAAAATACTACTTTAATATGGATAATTATAAAATATTATAATTTGAACTGAAACGAGTATTTGAAAAATCAGGATCATAACGATAACGATTATTCGAGAATCTACTCAATGTATTGACATTGGTATTTCGTTTTTTAAACACATTTTTTATACTATTATAATCAATAAAGTATTGAAGTCTAATAGAAAATGTATGTTGAATAGACTGATCGAATAAGGAACTAAGACTGTCAAAATAAGAATCTTCAGAAGCATTACTAAAATTAAACAACCTATTTCTATATAGCGTAGTTAAAAAACTACCAGGAGCAACTTGCCATGTGTAGCTTAAATCTAAATTCCATGTATTAAAATTTACATTCGGATCAGAAATGTCAGTTGTTCTGTAATCATCATCTCTGTTTAAGCTACCATCTTCCTGCAATGCAAATAAACCTTCATCATAGGTTACTGTAGACCAAAAGTTTCTAAATGACAATGACAATGTGTGGAAAGGGTTAAAACTATAACTACTAGAAATACTGTTCTCAATGGTTAAAATGTCACGTTCACCAAAGACAATATCGTCATCAATGTTTGTTACAAAGCCTCTACTACCTTTATTGTTTTGATATGAAAAACCATAATTAACAAAGAACTTGTCGCTAAAACGATATGTTGGTTCTATCCCAAAATCATATCCAAATAAATCTCTTTCCTTATCGAATGCATGAAATGTACCTCCATTAACTTCAATAGAAAAAGGTTTATTATTATTGGTTTCAAACCAACCGCCAATAAATCCTATGTTCTTAAATACAAAAAAGCGCTTGTTTTCAAAGTCTCTTGGTTCAAAAAAGTCGAATTGTTTTCCTGGTTCAAAATTAAGATTTGCTCCAAACCAAAGAAGTTTTTTAGTTTGAGCGTTCATATTAAAACCAAAATTAGTTCCAGTAAAAGTACTTGGTTTAAATAGACGTCTGTAGTTTACCCAACCATTAATTCTGAAGTTATTTAACTTTTCAGTAGGTTCAAAAATCTGGTATGACCCGTCAATACCAAAATTATTAAGGTTATTTCGAAAGTTTAAACCCAAATCATTAATATCATATTTAGTATCCGATAAGCGATGATCGAAACTATATCTATAATTACCATGCGATTTTCTAATCAGAAAAAACGAATTAAAACCTGTTTCCGTTCCGCTTGGCAGATTGACATTACTCATTTTTAGTTGCCCACGAATATTATAGGTGTTTCTTTTATTTGAGATATCGGCTAGAAGCCCAGTCACATTTCCGTCTCTAAAACGCCCATTTCTTGTTACGTTGGTATTAATTAAACTCACTGATGAATTCCCATTAAATTGCTGGTCAACCACAAGAATATTGTAATTAGCCAATGGCTCAACAACTTCTCGGCGTGTCTCGTCGGTCACAGTGTTTCTGATACTTGCTTCTGTTTTTTCGGTAATGGCATTAAAGAACCCTATTCCTAATCCTTTTTTGGTACGTCCAGATACTTTCAAAGCGTTAAGGGTTTTAACCTCTGTTGGCATGTCTATAACTTCTTCATTTTCTGCCAAATTTGGACTACCAATTGGTGCATTTCCAATTCGTCTTGAGAAGAATAAATTTCCTTTATTAAATAAATCAACCCCTTCCTTAAAAAATTGACGTTGTTCGCCAAAGGTTTGTTCAAAAGGCCCCAAATTTAATCTTACGTTATCAAAGGCAGCTTGACTAAAATCTGGGATTAAAGTGGCATCTAGAGTAAAGTTTTCGGTTAAACCAAATTTCACATCGGCACCAATATTATATTCAGGTTTTTTGTTGCTATCATAAATTGTAGATAAAAACGGATAAAACAGCAGTCGAGTAGGAGGTTCAATATTTCTTATGCCAACAAGTTCTCCATTATACAAACCAATATTTCCTTTAGTTCTATCAATTGGATTCCAAGAATATTGTGAATTACTAATTCGAAATCGTCTGTGAAATTGAATTCCCCAAGTTTGAACTTCTTGATTAGAAAAGCGTAGTGCTCTGTATGGGATCTTTACTTCAACAATCCAACCATCATCTACCATTTTTACAGCACTATCCCAAACGGCATTCCATCCAAAATCTTCACCATTACTTGGAGATGCAACGGCATCGGCTTGGGTACCAGAAGTAAATACAAAAAACTCGGTATCATTTTGTCCGTCATTATTCGGGTTAAGAATGATTCCAAAAAAATCTGAATTACCAAAATTATCGCGACTAGTAAACTGCGTTTGAATGTCTTCTGGTTTATCCTTCAAATAGGCAGATACATAAATGGCATTATCGTCATAAGCCATTTTTACTGTTGTTTTTTGATGCGCAGGAAGTGCTACTCCCATTTCGGGTCTAAACTGCGTAAAATCTGTTGCGATATCTGCTGTTTGCCAAACAGCATCATCTAAAACACCGTCAATTTTTGGAGGTGTAGAGGTTCTTTTAATTTGGAGTTGTTTCTTTTCTTGAGCATTTGTGAGAAAGCCAAATGCTATAAATGCTAATAAGATTAAGCGAAATTTCATTTTATTTTGATTGATGATTAGTCTCTAATTAATTTAAAGACCCTAGATTTTTTAGTTTGTTACAGTTAGGTATACAAAACTACCTATGCTAATCGCTCAATTTTCATAAGTAAACGTTAAAAAGATTAGCTTACTGTTAATGTTTTTATAATGGAATACTAAAATTTTGTCTTAATTTTTTTACTTACATTTAGTAAAACTTAATTTAGACTTATAATGCCATACCAAAAATTTGAAGAATACAATATCCAAGTAACCGATGACGTCAAGCAGCGTTATGAACAAATCATAAAGGAGTTAGGAGAGGACACTAAACGCGAGGGACTTTTAAAGACGCCAGAACGTGCTTCTAAAGCTATGCAGTTTTTAACACAAGGCTATGATCAAGATGCCGCAGAGATTTTGAAAAGTGCAATGTTTAAGGAGTCCTATAATGAAATGGTCATTGTTAAAGACATTGAGTTGTATTCTCTTTGTGAACATCATATCCTTCCATTTTTTGGAAAAGCACATATTGCCTATATTCCTAATGGACATATTGTGGGTTTGAGCAAAATACCAAGAATCGTAGATGTATTTTCTAGACGTTTGCAAGTGCAGGAGCGTTTAACCGAACAGATCTTGGATTGTATCAATAACACCTTGAAACCTGAAGGGGTTGCTGTTGTTATAGAAGCATCCCATATGTGTATGATGATGCGAGGTGTGCAAAAGCAAAACTCTACCACCACAACATCTGGTTTTAGGGGTGCTTTTAAAAATATGGAAACACGAACAGAGTTCTTAAAGCTCATTAGCGAAAAATTGTCATAAACCAATATTTGGAACACTATTTGCTTTATAATAAGTAAATTACAAATACACTATGACATTGAAAAACACTTCAAAAAATAAAAAATTAGTATTAAGCCTTATATTGGATGCTATCGGAATGATTCCATTTATCGATATTGTTTGGGCGCCATTTTCGGGTTACTTAATGACTAAAATGTATAAAGGAAGTAAGGGTAAATTGGCTGGTATCTTTACGTTTATTGAAGAAATAATCCCAGGAACTGACTTTATTCCATCGTTTACAATAATGTGGTTTTATACTTATGTTTTTTCTTCGGAAAAACCATCAGATGAAACTGTTATTGATGTAAGTTAAAAAACAATATTAAAAAACGAAAGGCGTGCTTATAAGCACGCCTTTCGTTTTTTACAAAAGAATCCTACTAATTGGCAACATCAAAAGGAAATGATGCATCAATATCGGTTTCTCCTCCAGCGTTTGTAATATCTCCATTACTTACACCAGAAGCAGATTTGTTAGGCTCGTGTCTTAGTGTTACCGTTAACGTATTATTTGTTGAAGCAGCACTAGTAGTTAAAGTAAATGCTAATCCTACTGGATTGCCGTCAGCATCTTGATCAGTATAAGCTACTGTTACACCAGAGTTATTTGATAAGGTGTAAAAGAATTGGTGATCTTCATCTTCTTCCTGAACTTCTAAGGTAATATTATCTGCAGGATCTTCAAGTTCGTTTAACACAACTACGCTTCCTGCATACGTTGTCATTGCAGCTAAATCGCCAGAAACGGTTACAACAGGTGCATTTGGTCCGTCACCATCTAAATCGCGAGTTTCTAAAGTTACTGTATCTCCACCTCCTTGTGGAATTAGAGTTACTCTTAAGGTTGTGATTACTTCTTCTTCATTCACTGGTGGTGGATTGTCATCATCACTTGAGCAATTAGTAAATGTAGCTAAAGATAAAATTGATATAAATAAATATTTAATAGTTTTCATAATTTTAAAATTTTGTGTTTGTAATTTAATTTTGAGTTAATAATTTAATTGAATTTGTAACATCACATTTCTTCCTAAGTCATCAGCAAAATAACGGAGTCTGTTCAAATATGATCTGAAATTTGTATCAAGCAAATTATTGATCGATAAAGCTAAGTTTAACTTTGTATGCTTCGTAATATCAAAGTTGATATCACTGTAAAGATGTAATAAATGGTATGCTCCTGGTGGCGTACTAATGTCTACCAAGACAGTTTGATTTGTTGAGGCAATAAAGGTTTCAAAATTATAATCAGGATAGTTTTTTTGTTCAAAAACCCATTCACTTTTCAAACTTGCAGAAAAACCATTCCATTTAGGATTGGTATACTTAATTTGATTGATTGTATTAAATGCAGGAATATCGATTAGTGCCGTGTCGTTCTTTAGATCATCACCTTTTATATAGGCCGATTTATTCAAAAGACTCAGGGCATCATTGAATTCATAATTTGCAGAAAAATCAATTCCGTATAAAGCGGCATTGGTTTGCTGGTAAGCCCATACAGGAAATGCTCCTCTTATGGTTTGTTCTATCCCAGTTGGTTGTAAAAACATAAAGTCGCTAATATGATTATAAAAAGCCTCTAACAAGATATTTAAGCGTTTCTTCTCAAATGAATAACTTGCAGAAAATCGATTTGATAATTCTTGATCAAGTCTTAAATCTCCCAATTCTATTCTCGCAGCAGAGTGGTGTAAACCATCACTAAATAACTCTGAAGGGTTAGGAGGTCTACTAGCTAATGCATAATTAGCGGTAATAAAACTTTGATCATTTAATTCATATTTTAAACCTGAAGCAAATGAAAAATTATGAAAATCGAAAACAGGATTGGTTAACAATTGTGTTCCCAAATCTTCAATTACAATTGAACCAAAATCTTGGTCATAACCTTGTTGTTCCCATCTACTAGTTTGATAGAATTTTTTCGCATCGATTCTGTTAAAATCATATCGGATACCGGCATCTAATAATAACTCGTCAGAGATATCCCATTCAGATGTTATGTACGCACCAAAGTCGTAACGCTCATAATCTGGAATTAATCGTCTTACTCCAGTGTCAGGATTAGCAAAATTATCTTGATAACGCGCTAAAGCGCCAAATTTCAACTTATATGTGTCTTTAGCGTCTAATATGGCATCAGCATTTAATGTGTGCGTTTGAAGTGTCAAATCCAAAGCAGGTTTGTTTCTATCACTTCCTACACGAACATCAAATTCAAAACGTTGATTATTCTGATAATCATATTGTAATGATAATTTTCCAAAGTTCTTAAACCTCCTATAATAAGATGCTTTTATTAAATGATGAGTAACGTCTTGTTTTGGAAAATTAATGTCATAACTAAAATCATCAATCACCAAAGGTTCTTGTGTGTTAATTGCTGATACTAAATCCGCTATGTTACCAATATGAGATGCTCTTAATATCCCTATTTCATTATTCACATAACTATAAAAAATCTCAAAACCACTTTCAAATTGCTTTTTACCAGCTCTTATAGAAAGGCCTTGTGATTGAGATCCCGTATTAGTTAAATTATAATCGGGCGCTTTGAAATCTCCGTTCTTTTTAAAACTACCTTGTATGTTGGCAAACCACCCAGATTTAAAATTTGAGTTTAAACTTGTAGTTAAGTTGTACCCTCTACCATTGGTTTGGCCACCAATAGTGGTTTTTCCAAATATGGTATCTTTAAGTAACGATCTAGAAGGTTTAATGACTACAATCCCGCCAATAGCATCACCTCCATAAGCTAATGTACCAGAACCCTTGATTACAGAAATTTGATTAGCAGAATTAATATCAATGTTTGGAGCATGTTCAATACCCCATTCTTGATCTTGCAAACGTACGTTATTGTTTAAAATTAGCAAGCGGCTACTATGCATCCCATTAATCATTGGTTTAACAATCGTGTTACCTGTATTAATAGATGATACCCCTGAAACTTCTTTTAAGGCATCTCCAAGACTTAAAGAACTATATTTTGCGAGCTCTTTAGACTTTATTGTGGTTTCTTGTGCTGTTTTGGTTTCTTTACGTGCAACACTGTTCTTAACAGTAATTTCACCAAGTTCTTCAATATGATGTTCTAATGCGATTTCTTTAAATAAATCACTATTCATATTGAACGTAACAGTTTTAGTTTCGCAACCAACGTGAGAAATAACCAAAGTTAGGTCACCTTCGCAAAGATCTTCTATCTTAAATTTACCATCAATATCTGAGGTTATGTAACGGTCTAAGTTTTTAATATAAATTGTTGCTGCAGAAATAGGAGAGGCATCATGAAAATCTGTGATTTCTCCTAAAAACGTCAACGAACAATTTTGAGCATTTGTAATTCCAAAAAATGAAATCGCAATGCATAAAAAATAATATTTCATTGAAAATTGTTAAATGTGTATAATGCTAAATATATAACTACATTGAACAAGGAGGCCCCCTTAAGAAAGAGAATAATTGCTGATGACTTTTTAAGAAATTATGATAAGGAGTAATAGGTTTATATATCGTATCATCTGCTGATAACGAATAATCTTCTAATTGAATATATAAGCTATTACTTAACTTAAATTTATAAAATTCACAGTCAACATCAACATTATGAAAATGAGTTTGATTTTCATCAAAACAAACCTCATGTTCGTGACTGCTTAAGGCGTGTGAAAATTTAACAACAGAAGGCACTATTAGCGTAAAAGCTAACAAAAGCGCCACTAACTTAGTAGATATGTGTTGTTTTTTATCTGACATTATTCCTTAATGAATTTACCAAACCCGAATCGTTTCAACATTTTCTTTTCAAATTCCCAGAAAAATTTAAACTGACCAAAAAGCCAACCAAAGGCGACCAAAAGGATTTGGTAAAAAATTAGGCCAATGATAATAAATAAAGCCCAATAAATAAAGGGATTTAAGTTTTCTTTAGTAATTCCGAATAGTTGCGTTATTGGTCGTCCAACAAAGACAGAGGAGGAGCCAGTGATGGCAAATACAATAAAAATACGTATCATTTCCCATCGGTAGGAAACGATCCACTTTGTTTCAAGCTTTTTAAAAACAAACAATGTTAATTTTAAAAGTATAAACATCAACAATATGGCAACGCCTATAGTTACTGTGATATGAAGTGTTTTAGTAAAGACTAATGCCAATTTATAGGCACTATATCCTAATCCTATTAACCCCAAAACTGGAAACAATAGTTGCCAGTTTTGTTGTATTTGCCATTTTGTTTTAAAGTCTTTTAACATAGCCTAAATTTGCTATGCAAAGATACTTTAAATTCTAGGAACAAATGTGGATAATTGTTGTTTGTGCGTAAGTTGAAAGTATATAAAGTAATTATAGAGTTTATAGTTTACGTCATAACCATAATCTATATGAGGTTGATAATCTATTTGCATTTCATAAAGGTTGGGGTCAAACCTATTTACTTGTAATACTCTAGTATTCCATTCTCTTACAAGAATTGTATTTCTGGCTTCAAGAAATGATTGAGAATAATAACCTTCGGGTCTTGCCATCGAGGCTAACCAACCATTAAAACCAGGTTCAATAATTAAAATTTCATACTCAATGTCGTCGTTGGATATTTTAACGATATCCTCTTCAGGAATATTGTCTTGTGCGGTGTCATTACCTACAGTTTGAGCCGTTCCACAATTAAATAATAACAAGCCCATGACTAAAAGGCTAAAATAATGTTTCATCTTTTTTTCTTTTAAAGTTACAAAAATCATTCCGAAGCATTTGTATGCTAATGATTTTAACCATTAATTTTTAAGTTGAATCAAAAGTATGACGAATAAATTGTTTCCTAAACTAATAATGAGTGAAGTCATGCTTTGAATGAGTCAAAAGGGTATAAAAAAAAGCCAAACATTTTGTTTGACTTTTTTAAATGCTTTAAGTCTATTTTATTTGCCAAAAAGACCACCAAGTAAACCTCCAAGTCCACCTTTTTTCTTTGAACCTCCTAATACCATTCCTGCAACATCATCAATAACGCTTCCATCGCCATCTGCATCTAAGATTTTCTCTAAGAAACTCTGTTCTTCTTTTGCTTGATTTCCACCAAGAAGACCTCCTAATAAGCCACCCAAATCATTTGGTGAACTTACATTGTTTTGTCTAGATTGTTTTCCTAAAACACCCATTAAAATAGGAGCAGCCACTTTTAAAATATTTCCAACAGAAGCTAAATCGATACCAGATTTCTCACCAATAATTTTTTCAACACCTTGTCTTCTATTACCAAGAACATGTCCTAGAATTTTATCACCATCTGTTTTAACGTCATCATTAACGCCACCTCCAAATAGGCCACCAAGATTATCTAAAATGCTTCCATCATGTTTCTTATTGCTAAGAGCGCCCATTAAACCTTGTGCACCTTCTGGTGTTGATGCATTTCGTTTCATAGCTGCCATTAATACTGGCAAAGCCATGGTTAATACATCTTGTGTTTTGTTTTGTGGTTGTCTTGTTTCATTTGATACACCACTAATAATTGTTTTACCAAGGTCACTGTTTAATAAGTCTAAAATTCCTGACATAATTGTTTTTAAATAAAGTTAATATAAGTTGGACATTCAATTTACAAAAAAAAGTCCTAACATTAAGTAGGACTCATTTTTTTTGTTTAGGTCACATTTTAAAATGCTATGATTTTAAAATGCTAATAATTTGTTCGGCTAATTCCGTTCCAATTCTATCTTGAGCTTCGTTGGTAGCCGCTCCAATATGAGGAGTAAGTGAGATATGCCCATTCATTAGTACTTGAACAGCAGGAGTTGGTTCTTCTTCAAAAGTATCTAATCCTGCAAAGGCTACTTTTCCAGATTCGATGGCTTTTACCAGAGCAACTTCATCAATAACACCACCACGTGCAGCATTAACAATACCAACGCCTTCTTTCATTAAAGCAAAGTGCTTTTCGCCAATGACGTAATCTTTTTGTGCAGGAACGTGAAGTGTTACAAAGTCGGCGTGTTTTAATACATCCTTCATTGGTTCTGTTTCAATATCTACATTAATAAACTGTCCGTTGTAAAATTCAACCTTTACTGTTGCTTTTCCAACAAATTTATCGCTAGCGATAACCTTCATTCCAACGCCAAGAGCTATTTTAGCAACTTCTCGACCAATTCTACCAAAGCCAATGATACCAAGTGTCTTACCTCTAAGTTCTACACCTTTAGCATAGTTTTTCTTTAAGGCTTTAAATCGTGTGTCACCATCTAAAGGCATATTTCTATTAGAGTCGTGTAGAAAACGAACGCCTCCAAATAGATGAGCAAAAACCAACTCTGCAACAGATTGCGACGACGCAGCTGGAGTGTTAATAACATGCTTTCCTTTACTGCGTGCATAATCAACATCAATATTGTCCATACCTACACCACCACGACCAATTATTTTTAAATGGTCGCAGGCATCAATTAAATCTTTCCGAACGGTTGTTGCACTGCGTACTAGGAGCACGTCAATGTGGTTATCGTTCAAATAATTAATGAGTTGTTCTTGGGCTACAGTTGTTGTTGAAACTTCGAAACCAGCATTTTCTAATGCTGCAATCCCGCTTGGTGAAACACCATCGTTTGCTAATACTTTCATTTAATTTTATTTATGCTTTTCTTTCTAATTCACTCATAACATCCACTAAAATGCCAACACTTTCAAGAGGTAATGCATTGTACATTGATGCTCTATATCCTCCAACACTTCTGTGGCCATTTAAACCGTTAATACCAGCGTCTTTAACCATAGTTTCAAAAGTTTCTTTTAAATCTTCATTGGCTAAAGTAAAGGTGGCATTCATAGTTGAGCGATCTGCTTTTGTAGAAAATCCTTTAAATAAAGGGTTGAGATCTATTTCAGAATATATGAGTTGGGCTTTTTTATCATTTTCTTTTTCAATAGCTGGAATTCCTCCTAAATCTTTCAACCATTGCAATGTTAGCATTGATACATAAACTGAAAATACAGGAGGCGTATTAAACATACTACTTTTGCTTATATGAATTTTGTAATCCATCATTGATGGAATTTTTCGAGACACTTTGCCTAGAATGTCTTCTTTGACTACAACCAGAGTAGCTCCTGCAGGTCCCATGTTTTTTTGAGCGCCAGCATAAATTAGGTCAAATTTTGAAAAATCCAACTTACGAGAAAAAATATCACTACTCATATCACATACCATAGGTATTGGTGAATTTGGAAACGTTTTCATTTGAGTTCCAAAAATAGTGTTGTTTGACGTGCAGTGGAAATAGTCATAATCTGTAGGAATGTCATAACCTTTTGGGATATAATTGAAATTTGCATCTTTTGACGAGGCTACTTCATAAATATCATCATATATTTTTGCTTCTTTAATTGCTTTGTCACTCCAAGTTCCTGTATTTAAGTAACCTGCACGTTTTTCAAGCATGTTAAGGGCAACCATTAAAAATTGCGTACTGGCACCACCTTGTAAAAACAAGGCTTTATAACCTTTGCCTTCTAAGCCAAGAAGTTCTAAGGCTAATGATCTGGCTCTTTCCATCACATCAACAAAAGGTTTGCTACGATGCGATATTTCCAAAAGTGATAATCCATTATCAAAATTTATAACGGCTTCAGATGCTTTTTGAAGCACTTCTCCTGGTAAAATACATGGTCCGGCGCTAAAATTATGTCTTTTCATTTATGTCTATTTTTATTTCCGAAAGAACGAAAAATATATTGTGTTTTCAATTCTCACAAAGGTGGTAAATTCTCATAAAAAATGCAGTAAAATACCGATATTTTATTAACAGATTGTCAACGAAAACGAAATAGTATCCACATCATCTGCATAGTCCCATAAGTTTGGTAATTGAGTTTGTCCAAACTTCACTTCACTTTCATTAACACCATTCCCAACAATGCATTGTATCTTATCTTTCTTTGCTTCCAATACATTTAATAGTTCTTCTTTAGAACTGTAAGTTTCATAAAATACGGTTGCGATTGGAGATGAAAAGCTTTCATCTTCTTTAATCATGAGGAATCCGTTTTCAAGCATGTCAAATTCGCTCATTAAATACACTGCTTTATTATAATCGTAGTTATTGGCATATTTTGCTTGATGGATAATTGGGTTCCAATCGTACATAGCTTTGAAAAAGCTGTCGAAATTATAGTTATGAGGTACAAATAATTTTGACACATTTCTGCAGCCAAGTCCATAGTATCTAAAAATATCTTCCGAAAGCGCCTTAAGTTCTTCACTGGTTTCGCCTCCAGATAATACAGCTATAGAGTTTCTGTTTTTTCTTATTATGGAAGGCTTGTCTTTAAAATAATACTCAAAATAACGCGCTGTATTATCGCTGCCAGTAGCAATAACGGCATCAAAATTTTCCAATTTTTCTTCGGTAAATACAATTCTGCCTTTAAATTCTGGCTCAACATGCTCTAAATACTTAGCTAAATAGGGAAGTAGATGCTTGTCGTTAGACGATTGTTTTACAAGTACCTTTTGTCCTGAAATTAATACAGATAAGAAATCGTGAAATCCAACTAAAGGAATGTTTCCAGCCATAATAATGGCAATAGTTTTTAAATTTTCAGTATTAAAGTGATACTTTGACAGCCATTCATTAATAGTGCTGTTTGTTAGTTGTTTAGACCATCCATCAATTGAAAATAGAACATTCTTTTGAGTAAACCAGCCATTATGCTCCTGAGCCAATTTTATTTGATGTTTAAAGCCATCAAAAAATAGATCATTGAAAGCTACAGGCTGATTTTTTTCAATAGCTTTTTGAGAAAACTGGCTTAAAAATTCGCCTAGTTTTACAAATGCATTAATTCTTTGTTGTAAATCCATATTGTGTTTGGTTATACGATGTTTTGGCTTTATTTTTGCAACTGCAAATTTACGTAAGCAAACTCAAAAGAAAAATTACTATGGCAATTATAATAACAGATGAATGTATTAACTGTGGTGCATGTGAACCAGAATGCCCAAACACAGCTATATACGAAGGTGCTGATGACTGGAGGTATAATGATGGAACAAGTTTAGAAGGAAGTATTGTTTTGCCAAATGGAAATGCCGTTGACGCCGAGGAATCGCAAGAACCTATTAGTGATGAGATTTACTATATAGTTCCAGATAAGTGCACAGAATGTAAAGGATTTCATGAAGAACCTCAATGTGCTGCTGTTTGTCCTGTTGACTGCTGTGTTCCTGATGACGACAATGTAGAGTCTGAAGAAGAGCTTCTTGGTAAACAACGTTTTATGCATCCAGAAGATTAATTAGTAAAAGGACTAAATGATAAACAAAACCTGAGCACTATTGCTCGGGTTTTTTGTTTAAATTGCCATTATGGATCGTCAAAATAAAGAAGGTTATACTGGATTTTGGAAACATTTCGGTTGTGTCCTTATGATTGTTATAGCTTGTGTATTTATATGGGTTATCTATAATATTGTAAGCTTATCATTTTTAAAGTGACACCTTATGAAAGCATGGTACTGGCAATAAACACAGTTTTTTTCTGTTAGTGATTGATATGAAATGGGTTGTACTTGTATCTTTTGTTTTTTGTTTGTGCTCTTGTTCTAATGCTAAGGAGGAGAATAAGTCTTTAACGCCTATCCTGATAGACTATGTAGATAACATGCCATATCTCATGCATGAAAAAGATATAGACTCGACATTTGAAATTATAGTCTCAGGGTCTATCAATAGATTCCAATTAGGGGACACTTCAAGTTATTCTATCAAAAACAAATTTAATATAGTAAATGAGAATATAAAAGGGTTTATGTGCTGTCATAATACTTACAAATATGACTCATTAGGATTATTAGTAAAGAGAAATTTATTTACAGATTATTCTGAGTTGTTTGTTTACGAAAGGCAGCGTAAAGGAGATACTATTTTTGAATCTAGAGTCTCAAATGTAAGTTGGTCTATATATTACACTTATGTCATTCAAAATGAAAGACTAATATCTCGCGTTGGACAATTGGGTAAAGGAGCGTTTCCAGAAGACTTGGATTTTTATGATGTTACTCATTTTGAGTATAACGAAGACAATCTCTTAGTCAAGAAAATTAGAACACGAAAAAACCATCCTAGTGGTGAATTTCAATTTAAAAAGAATGTACTACGCTACAATTGGAATAATGGTGTTTTAAAACTAGTGGAAGATAAAATGTATGCTGAAGAAGATGCTAAAGATCCTTTGTATACCATAACTACAGATTTTGATTCTATAGGTTTTCCATCCCATAAAACAATACAATATAAAAAAGACACCTTATGTCAACTCTCGATACAACGGAGCAAACAAAAGAGTGTCTTTTCCCCTTACTAGGTAACCTCTCTTTTTAGCTATGGTCTTTTTTTGACTGTTCTTTCATAACTTTAATGACTTCCTTACTAAATGACGTGCTGTCTTTTTGCTCATTTTCTTTAGATTTAATGTATGCTCGTTTCTTTTTGAATAACTGATTGAGCTTGGTGTAATTTTCTTTTCTCTTGTTAGAAAGGGATTCTATATATTCCTTTTTTTCTGAAACACTTAAACCTTTGAGTTCTTTCGGTAATTCACTTTCTTTTATCTTATCTAAATTTAGCTTTCCTTCATCATAATCACTTATAATTTCGTTCGTACCATAAGCCCCTTTTTTTCCTACTTTACTGCTTTTGTATTCGGCACGCGCACTATTGGCAGTTACAGAACCATCATCATAAACCTTCATCGATTTGCTCTTTTTGTTGTAATTGTATTCGCGTTCTGCATGTGTTCCGTAATACATCCTTGAGTCGTCAATGTCTTTTGAAAGTGCATTAATTTCAGAATCATAAGGTGTAGCAATAGTATAATCTTTTGCATTTTGATCTAGTTTTAAAAACTGACCATTGGTGCATGTAGACATTTGTTTAAAATGTGTAATGGCGTCTAAACAACTGTTGCCAAGTTTTATGGTATTTATAACAATGCCTTTTGATGCGGCTAGTTTACAACTTTCAGTATATTTTACATCATTTTGATAATCCATGTGAGGAGGGCAATCTCCAACAACAAAAATGGTTTTATATGTATTTGCTTTCGAAGACCACTTCATGTCAATCACAGATTCATGTAATGCTTGATTAACACTTTCAGGTGTGTCGCCTCCGCCATCTGCGGTGATTTCAAGTAAGTCGGCATAGACTTCATCAAGATCTGTGGTCATTGGAATTTGTCGAGTTATAAAATTGTCCCCGCGATCTCTATAAAATATCATGCCCATTTTTAAGGTGTCTACCTCATTGCTTTGGGCCAGTTCACTAACAATATCCCAAATCTTTTCTTTGGCAGTATCTATGAGCCCACTCATACTGCCAGTTGCATCCAAACAGAAGACTATTTCAGTGTTTTTTGTAAGTGTTTCATTGATAGTTTGCTCTTTAAGAAGCGTATTTGATTTGGCAATGTCTAATGATTCTGAATCATTCTTTGTGTTTTTTTTACAACCGAACACAAAAATTAAGACGATGAAGAAACTGAGTTTTTTGAACATGACAATAGAATTTGAATTAAAAGTATATAGTTATATTAATTCTGGAAATGCTAAACTAGTAAGCGGGTCATATCATTTAGTAAGCGTGCCTTTTTAGCTAGGGAACGTATTTATATCATCAGAGAACAATCTATTTTGACACATGAAACAAATTTCAAGGAATGAAAGTATAAAATCACTGAATTATAATTGACTATCAAAAAACGAATATTCAAGCATTATTTTATTCTAATTAATTACCTTTGCACTCGCAAAAACAAAACTTATGAAAGCTGGAATTGTAGGACTGCCAAATGTTGGAAAGTCAACCTTATTTAATTGTTTGTCTAATGCTAAAGCACAAAGCGCAAACTTTCCTTTTTGTACTATTGAACCAAATATTGGCGTAGTTAATGTACCAGACCCTAGACTCCAAAAATTAGAATCTTTGGTTAACCCAGAACGTGTGATGCCTGCAACAGTAGAAATTGTTGATATAGCAGGTTTGGTAAAAGGAGCGAGTAAGGGAGAAGGTCTTGGTAATCAATTTCTTGGAAACATACGTGAAACCGATGCGATTCTTCATGTATTGCGTTGTTTTGATAATGACAATATTGTACATGTAGATGGTAGTGTTGATCCTATACGAGATAAGGAAACAATAGATATGGAGTTGCAACTTAAGGACTTAGAAACTGTCGAAAAGAAGCTTGATAAGGTAAAGCGTGCAGCAAAGACTGGGAATAAGGAAGCTCAAAAAGAGGAAGCTATATTGTTAAAACTCAAAGAAGGACTCGAAGCAGGAAAATCGGTAAGAGCATTAGAGTTTAGTGATGATGAACAGGAAGAATTTGTAAAGCCAGCACAACTTATTACTTCAAAACCAGTAATGTATGTGTGTAATGTTGATGAAGGTAGTGCAGTTAATGGAAATACTTACGTAGAGCAAGTGATAGAAGCTGTTAAAGATGAAAATGCAGAAGTGCTTGTATTGGCCGTTGGTACCGAAGCCGATATTAACGAATTAGATGACTATGAAGAACGTCAAATGTTTCTTCAAGATATTGGATTAGACGAACCAGGTTCATCTAAATTAATCCGTTCAGCCTATAAATTGCTAAACCAACAAACCTATTTTACGGCAGGAGAGAAGGAGGTGCGCGCTTGGACTGTAGATATTGGAGCAACTGCTCCTCAGGCAGCTGGCGTTATTCACACCGACTTTGAAAAGGGCTTTATTAGAGCTGAAGTTATTGCTTATGATGACTATGCAGATTATGGAAGCGAATCTAAGGTGAAAGAGGCAGGAAAAATGCGTGTTGAAGGAAAAAATTATATCGTAAAAGATGGAGATGTCATGCATTTCCTATTTAATGTATAATGCCTTTAATTGAAATCAAAAAGCATGTCAAGGCAAATGTTCAAATTTGTTTTGAGCTCTCACGTGATATTGATTTTCATACATAAACCCTAGTACATTCAAACGAAAAAGCAATTGCAGGAAAAACTTCTGGTTTAATCCAGCTGGATGAATGGGTGACATGGGAAGCCAAGCACCTAGGGTTTAAACAGCAACTTATTTCAAAAATAACTCAATTTGAGACGCCTCATTATTTTGTAGACGAAATGGTTTCAGGTGCTTTTAAATCGTTTCGACACGAGCATATATTCAAAGCAAAAAATGATGGTACATTGATGATCGATAAGTTTGATTTTAAAGCACCTTTCAGTATCTTTGGTAGATTAGTAAATATGTTGTTTTTAAAACGCTATATGACTAATTTGTTGCACACTAGAAATAGACATTTAAAGTAAAAAGCAGAAGAATTATCACATATTCTCTAAAACAGCAATGTTCTCAACAAAATTGGGCTTTTATTGTTAATTACTTTGTGTAATCCCTATTTCATTTTTTACAACGTTATCTTATATTAGCGTTCTATCTTAATTTTTTTCCTTTTATGTCTCAAGAAACCAAATATACTGAAGAAAATATACGCTCGCTCGATTGGAAAGAACACATTAGAATGCGACCAGGTATGTATATTGGTAAACTAGGTGATGGATCATCACCAGATGATGGTATATACATATTGCTTAAAGAAGTCTTAGACAACTCAATTGACGAATATGTCATGGGAGCAGGTAAGACTATCGAGATTTCTATTCAAGGAAACAAAGTTATTGTGAGAGACTATGGTCGTGGTATTCCGTTAGGAAAAGTAGTGGATGTAGTTTCTAAAATGAATACAGGAGGAAAGTATGACTCTAGAGCATTTAAAAAATCGGTAGGATTAAATGGTGTAGGTACCAAAGCAGTAAACGCTTTATCAAATTATTTCAGAGTAGAATCTACTCGTGATGGCAAATCGGCCTCAGCTGAATTTGAACAAGGTAATCTTACTAATGAGGAAAAGTTAGATGATACATCTAGACGCAAGGGTACAAAAGTATCTTTCATACCAGACGATAGTATATTTAAAAATTATAAGTATCGTAATGAATATGTAGCAAAGATGCTTAAAAACTATGTGTATCTCAATCCGGGGTTAACTATAGTTTTTAACGGAGAAAGGTATTTTAGTGAAAACGGACTTAGAGATCTTTTAGCAGAAAATATATCTGAAACCGACAGACTTTATGATATAATACATCTTAAGGGGAATGATATTGAAGTCGCACTAACACATAGTAAAACGCAATACAGTGAAGAATATCACAGTTTTGTAAATGGACAAAACACTACACAAGGAGGAACGCACTTAGCTGCATTTCGAGAGGCTTTAGTAAGGACGTTGCGCGAGTTTTACGGAAAAAATTATGAAGCTTCGGATATTAGAAAATCGGTGGCTTCAGCAATTTCAATAAAAGTAATGGAGCCTGTTTTTGAAAGTCAAACCAAAACAAAACTAGGGTCTACAGATATGGGAGGTGATTTACCTACAGTAAGGACTTATATCAATGACTTTATGAAGCGCTATCTGGATAATTATTTACATAAAAATCCGGATACAGCTGAGAAAATTCAACGTAAAATTTTACAAGCTGAGCGCGAACGTAAAGAACTTTCAGGAATTAGAAAATTAGCGAAAGACAGAGCTAAAAAAGCCAGTTTACATAACAAAAAACTAAGAGATTGTCGCGTGCATTTTGGAGATACTAAGAATGAACGCAATCTTGAAACTACATTGTTTATTACAGAGGGAGATTCTGCTTCTGGTAGTATAACAAAATCAAGAGATGTTAATACGCAAGCCGTATTTAGCCTAAAAGGAAAGCCGCTTAATTGTTATGGTTTAAGTAAAAAGATTGTGTATGAAAACGAGGAGTTTAATCTCTTACAGGCAGCATTAAACATTGAAGAATCCTTAGAGGATTTAAGATACAACTACATTGTTATTGCAACTGATGCCGATGTTGATGGTATGCACATTAGATTGTTATTGATTACGTTTTTTCTGCAGTTTTTCCCAGAAGTCATAAAAGAAGGACATTTGTATATTCTACAAACGCCTTTGTTTAGAGTGCGTAATAAAAAAGAAACGATTTACTGTTATTCTGAGGAAGAACGAAGAAACGCGATTAATAAATTAAAACCAAAACCAGAAATCACACGATTTAAAGGACTTGGTGAAATTTCGCCAGATGAGTTTGTGCATTTTATTGGAGATGATATTCGCTTAGATCCTGTAATGCTAGATAAAGACATGTCTATTGAAGAGTTGTTATCTTTTTATATGGGTAAAAACACACCATCACGTCAAGAGTTTATAATTAATAATTTGAAAGTTGAATTAGATTTGGTTGAGGAGAAGTAGAATGAAGATAAGAATTCAAATTGTATGTAAGCTACTTGTTTTAGCTTTTTCACTAACGGCGTGTGCTCAAAATGCTAGTTTAAAAAATGGGTACGCCAAAAGTAAAAACTACTACGAAGAGATTCCGTTTGAGTTTGATAAAAATAAGATTATAATCCCAGTTGAGATTGAAGGCAAAACGTATCGATTTTTATTAGATACAGGTGCGCCAAATATTATATCGGCTGAAGTCTTGCAAGCTGTCAAGCCTAAGATAATAGCTACTATTCCAACCAACGATGCTAATAGAAAAAAACAAAACCTCGATGTTGTTTCATTAAAGAGTTTAAAACTTGGTGCTGTAGAGTTTGAAAATGCTACAGCCTTGGTTTATGACCTTAATAGGAGTGATATTTTTAAATGCTTCGGTATTGACGGTTTTATTGGAAGTAATTTACTTAGGCAATCAATACTTCAAATTGATGCCAAAAATAGAGTTTTAAAACTAACGGATAGACCTAGGCGATTACAATTGGATAAGAAACTTTCCGAAAAGATTAAATTAGTAGGAAATCAAAGCAGCCCTTATGTGTGGATTAAACTTAAGGGAAAAGAGAGCGGTAAGGAACTTGTGCTAATCGATACAGGAATGGGAAGTTTGTATGATGTCTCTCGAGAAAATTTCGACATTTTTAAATCTAAAACTATTTTTAATGCCATTGGTCAAAGTGATGGCGCATCATCTATTAGTTTGTTTGGGGAGGTTCCTGTGAATAATCAAATAAGAGTGCATTTGCCAACACTGGTAATAAATGATTTTGAAATTAAAAATTATATCACCCATACAACCAAAGATGATAATTCTAAGATTGGAGCAGAGCTCTTAAATTATGGTGTAATGACCATAGACTTTAAGAACAAACGCTTTTATTTTAATCCGTATTCTGAAACTTTAGATGTCAGCAAGCCAATGCTTGGTTTTACTAGAACCTTTAAAAATAGTAAGATTGTTATTGGTTATGTTTGGGATGAGGACCTGAAAACGAAATTGAAGTATGGTGATGAGGTTTTAGCTATAAATGACGAAGTGCTTACCGAAAGTAAGATTTGTGAGTACGTTACAAAGTCATCAACGTCAGAATCATTAAACCAAATAAAGCTAAAAATCAAAAATAAGGAAGGGAATATTGTAGATGTTCTTATTACCAAAAAAGAACTTGATAAAATTTTAAATGATTTTAATATTCGATTGAATTAGAATATGCGAACAAACAATTCAAAAGTTAAAAATACAATTATATCAGTATATTTTATATTGATGGTTTTGGCTATTGTTTTTGCTACTGTCTTTAAGGTTTTTACTGATCTTACAAGAAACCCTACACTTACGTTTTTACTTATTGCTTTTGGTTTTGCATTGCTTTTTATTTTGGTTCATTTTATTTCTAAATACTTTGAATATGATAGTGATGGCCTTAAGGTTGTGGTCATTAATAGAGGTTTGCTCATTTCAGAAAAGTATAATTATAGAGAGTATAAATTAGAATTCGAAAAAGATCAACTTTATGGTTTTAAGTTTAACAACTATATTGTATATAAAACACTAACATTTTATCTTAAAGATCATCGCGATAGAAAAACTAGTGAGGTGTTTAATGTTACTTTAGTGTCTCGAAAAAAAAGACGTTATATTAAACAATCTTTGAGCAAGATGATTAAAATGAATAAAAACAAGACAGATTAATGAGCGAAGATAACACCGATATCATTGACAATCAAGACGAGCCTCAAGAAAGTATAACGAGGGTTACAGGCATGTATAAAGACTGGTTTCTTGATTATGCGTCGTACGTAATTTTAGAAAGAGCAGTGCCAGCTATAGAAGATGGTTTTAAGCCTGTTCAACGTCGTATTATGCATTCTATGAAAGATTTAGATGACGGCAGATATAATAAAGTAGCCAATATTGTTGGGCATACCATGCAATATCATCCACATGGAGATGCAAGTATAGCAGATGCAATGGTGCAAATTGGCCAAAAAGATTTGTTGATTGACACTCAAGGAAACTGGGGAAATATTCTCACAGGTGATAGTGCAGCCGCCTCACGTTACATAGAAGCTCGTATTTCTAAATTTGGTTTGGATGTTGTGTATAACCCAAAAATAACACAATGGCAAGCCAGTTACGATGGTCGTCGTAAAGAGCCTATTAATCTTCCTGTAATGTTTCCATTGTTGTTGGCTCAAGGAGGAGAAGGAATTGCGGTTGGTTTATCTACCAAAATCTTACCTCATAATTTTATCGAATTAATCAACGCTTCTGTAAAGCATTTACAAGGAAAACGATTTACCATTGTACCAGATTTTCCAACTGCTGGTATTGCTGATGTGTCAAATTATAATGACGGACTTCGAGGAGGAAAAGTAAGAGTAAGAGCGAAAATTTCGCAATTAGATAAAAATACCCTCGTAATTACTGAAATCCCTTTTGCAACTAATACATCGTCTTTAATTGATTCTATTTTAAAAGCGAATGATAAAGGGAAGATTAAAATTAAAAAGATTGAGGATAATACTGCTGCAGACGTCGAAATTTTGGTGCACCTTCCAAGTGGCATCTCACCAGATAAAACTATCGATGCACTCTATGCATTTACAAACTGTGAAACATCAATATCTCCATTAGGTTGCGTTATTGAAGATAATAAGCCGCTGTTTATTGGCGTGTCTGAAATGTTAAGACGCTCTACTGATAATACGGTTCAGCTTTTGAAAAGTGAATTAGAAATTAAACTTGGAGAATTTGAAGAACAGTGGCATTTCGCGTCTTTAGAACGTATTTTTATTGAAAAGAGAATCTATAGAGATATTGAAGAAGAAGAGACTTGGGAAGGTGTTATTCAAGCCATTGACAAAGGTTTGAAACCTCATGTTAAACATTTGAAACGAGCAATAACTGTTGAAGATATTACGCGTTTGACAGAAATTAGAATTAAGCGTATTTCAAAATTTGATATTGATAAGGCACAACAAAAAATTGATGCTCTTGAAGATCAAATTGCTGAGGTGAAACATCACTTAGCAAATCTAATTGATTACGCTATTGCTTATTTCCAGCGTTTGAAAAAAGAATATGGAGAAGGTAGAGAGCGTAAAACAGAAATAAGAACGTTTGAAGATGTTGACGCGACAAAGGTGGTTATTAGAAACACAAAATTATATGTAAATAGAGCTGAAGGGTTTATTGGAACCTCGCTTCGTAGAGACGAATATGTTTGCGATTGTAGTGATATTGACGATATTATTGTGTTTACCCAAGATGGAAAAATGATGGTGACTAAGGTTGGTAGTAAAACCTTCGTAGGAAAGGATATTATCCATGTTGCAGTCTTTAAAAAGAAAGACAAACGTACAATTTACAATATGATTTATCGCGATGGAAGTAAAGGCTCTACTTATGTAAAACGTTTTGCCGTTACATCGATGACAAGAGATAAAGAATACGATTTAACCAACGGATCTAAAAGTTCGAAACTGTGGTATTTCTCGGCTAACCCAAATGGAGAGGCAGAGGTCATTACAGTTCACTTGAGGCAAGTTGGTAGTATTAAAAAGTTGAAATGGGACTTAGATTTTGCAGATGTTCTTATCAAAGGGAGAGCTTCAAAAGGAAATTTAGTGACTAAATATGCTGTAAAGAAAATTGAACTTAAAGAAAAAGGAGTGTCAACTCTAAAGCCTCGTAAAATCTGGTTTGATGATACCGTTCAGCGACTTAACGTTGATGATCGTGGAGAATTAATTGGAGAATTTAGAGGAGAAGACAGGTTACTTATTATTACGCAATCTGGAAATGTAAAAACCATTCTCCCAGAATTAAGTACACATTTTGATGATGACATGATTGTGTTAGAAAAATGGGTTCCTAAAAAACCAATTTCTGTGGTGTATTATAATGGCGAAAAAGACATGTATTATGTGAAACGTTTTTTAATTGAGAATGAGGGTAGAGAAGAGTCTTTTATTTCGGAACATCCAGATTCTCAGTTGGAAATTGTGTCCACAGATTGGAAGCCAATGGCCGAAATAGAATTTAAGAAAGAACGAGGCAAAGACCGAAAAGATAATGAGGTTGTTAATCTAGAAGAGTTTATCGCAATAAAAGGGATTAATGCGCTTGGCAACCAGTTAACCAAAGAAAAAATCAACCAAGTTAATTTGTTAGATCCTTTGCCGTATGAGGCTCCTGAAGAAAAACCAGCAGAAGAAATAGAGGTTGTGAGTGAAACTGTTGAGCCTTCTGATGCCAATAGTGTTTCCGAAGCGAAAAACGAAGATAACCCTCAAGCTGATAACGGCTCTGAAAAAGGAGGAGAAGATGATGATCAGGGACAAATCACATTGTTTTAAGAGCGTGATTATGATTTCCGTTTTTTCTTAGCGCTCTTGTTAATTCTATAATTTAAGAATTCAACAAATAGTGAGAAGGCAATAGCAAAATATAAATAACCTTTTGGTATTGCGCCAACCTTGTTTCCAAAGAAGGATGTATGAGATAAGTGGGCCGCCTCTGTAATAAGCATAAAGCCAATTAAAATTAAAAAGGCAAGACCTAGCATTTGAATACTTGGGTTGGTGTCAATAAAACGACGAATTGGGTTGGCAAATATGATCATGATCGCAATAGAAATCATTACCGCAATAATCATTAATACTAAAGTGTAATTATGGTTTGGGTGTAAGCCATTAGTCATTCCAACAGCTGTAAGAATAGAATCTATTGAAAAAATAAAATCAATAATCAATATCTGCACTAAAGCATTCGAGAGTGTAGTTATTTTTTTTCCTTTTATTTGGTCTTCATCATGCTCTGGAAAGTTTACTTTTTCCCTTATCTCGGATGTGCTCTTATAGATTAAAAACAAACCGCCTACGAACAAAATTAGTGCTTGCCAACTTATATGGAGCTCAATCCAACTGGTTTCAAAATGATAAAAAGGTTTTGAAAGTCCAACGAGAAAAGACACGAAAAACAACAAAATAACGCGCTGCACCAAAGCAAGTATAAGTCCGATATTTGTGGCTTTACTTCTTTCATTTTCAGGGAGTTTATTTGCAGCTATAGAAATAAAAACAATATTATCTATACCTAAAATAATCTCTAAAAACGTCAATGTTAGCAATGCCATAATAGCGTCACCTGTCAATAAAAACTCTAACATATTACTTTATTTTTTTAGCAGTACCCTTTTCAACACGTTGCTTTTTGTAATCTTCTTTTACTGCCAATTTATATTCAAATGTATAAGAATCTTCCGTAGTACTTAATATCTTAAAATGTATGGCTTTTTGTTCATCTCGACTTTTTGGATGCAGTTCTTTTTGAATAAACTCACAGTCGTTAATCCAGCGTATAGATGCCGAATCTACTTTATTATCGAAGTAATCAATATTATACTCGGGAGTTCTCACAAAAGTGCCGGTTTTTTCAACGCCATCTACCATAAAAGTAAATTCAAAAGTGCCAGTTTTAAAATCGGCACAATTGCGTTCTACTTCATAGCAGTTTATGAAAAGCAAAGGAAGTAATAAGAGAAAACGGTAGCGCATAGAATTTGTTTTATACAAAATTACAAAACCGAACGCGATTTCCTTGAAATCTGAACATATTCATTAGTAAAAATAGACCTACAAGGATTGACGAGCTAAGACTGTTCAAAATTTTTAAATGTACCATCCTTGTAAAAAATAACGATACGGTCAATGTCTTTGTCATGAGAAGGAGAAGGAGAAGGAGAAGGAGAAGGAGAAGGAGAAGGAGAAGGTGTCGTGTGATTTGCGATCGACTTTTGTTTTGTTTCCGAAACTTGAGGTTTATGAGCTTCTTTTTGTTTTGAAGGAAAATGTCCTTTGCCATTCATTAGCCAATATAATTCTACTTCAGGGAAGGAGGAGAGTACTTTTAAAACGAAGTCCAAACTGGGTTTATTTCTACCCGATAATATATGAGATATACTAGAACGTTGCACACCAATTTTTTCAGCAAAAGACGAGGCTGATTCTCCGTAAAAATTGATGACTTTTTGTAGTCTTTTTGTAAATTCTTCGTTGTTTATCATTGACAACACTGCGGTTTAACATTGTAACGTTACAAAGGTAAACAAATTGCATTCTTAATGCTAAAATAAGTTGACATATATTATTATTACTAAAATTAACAGTTTAAATAGTGGTGTGTAATTATCTAGTTTTAAAATATTTGAATTTTTAATGTGATTTGTTTTGAGAATTTTGCAACTACTAATTTGCAAGCTGTGTGAATTTGTATACAAATTGATAAACTCAAGAGGTCATGTGTGCAATTGTAATGTTTACAATTGTAAATTATCAAATGTTTACCTTTGTCTCTATTAATTATAAAGCATGCAATTAGAAACGCTTATTTCATTATTTAAAACTCATAAAGAACAGACTCTTTTTGGGCGGTATATTCATCATGAAATGATAGTGTCTTTGTTGAAGAAATTTGAAGAAAATTTTGTCATCCATAATGTTGGCCAATCGGTAAATGATATTCCTATATATTCAATTCGATTAGGAGTTGGTCCAAAGAAAATTTTGATGTGGTCACAAATGCATGGCAATGAAAGTACCACAACAAAGGCTATTTTCGATGTACTAAATGTGTTTTCTGATGAAAATGGGTTATTAGATGCGGTTTTAGAGGAGTGTTCGATTGTTATTATCCCAATTTTGAATCCAGATGGAGCAAAGGCTTATACTAGGTTTAATGCCAATGCTGTTGATTTAAACAGGGACGCTCAAAATCTTTCCCAACCAGAAAGTGTTATACTTCGTAGTGTATTTGAGGATTTTCAACCTGATTTTTGTTTTAACCTTCATGGTCAACGCACGATATTTAGCGCAGGAAGAAAACCTAAGTCTGCAACGGTGTCCTTCCTTGCTCCAGCACAAGACGAAGACCGATCCGTAACAACCACGCGAAAAATTGCAATGGATGTGATTGTAGAAATGAATGAAAACCTTCAGGCCCAAATAAAGGACCAGGTTGGGATCTATGATGACGGATTTAATATTAACTGCGTAGGCGATACGTTTCAGGCGTCTAACGTTCCAACGATTTTGTTTGAAGCAGGGCATTTTGCTAATGACTACGATAGAGAGCAAACACGAGAATTTATCTTTCAGTCACTATTAGTGTCGTTAGAATATATTGCTACAACAGACATTAAAGGGGATCATTATAAATCGTATGTTGAAATCCCTAGAAATGAAAAAACGTTTTATGATATTGTAATAAGGGATACGAGTGGTTTGGATATTGCAATTCAGTTTCAAGAAAAACTAATTGATGGAGAGATAAAGTTTGTTCCTAAAATTGAAAAAATATGCGATTTAAGCGATTTTCATGGACATAAAGAGTTGTATGCCAATGGACATCAGGTGTTTGGAGAGAATAATACTACAATTGAGGTGGGTAGCGAAATCGATTTCGTAAGGATTGGTAATGAAAAATTCTTACTAAAACTGTAAAAAAGTCGATTTTTGATGCAATATCTTTAAAGAAATTGCATTATTTTTGTATTATATTTACTAAAAAGAATGAAAATGGCAAAATTCAAATTAGATGAAATCGATCATCAAATTTTAGATATGTTAATCGATAATACAAGGATTCCTTTTACAGATATTGCTAAAAAGTTGGTGATTTCGGCAGGAACAGTGCATGTTAGAGTTAAGAAAATGGAAGAGGCAGGAATAATTAGAGGGTCATCATTAACGTTAGACTATCAAAAATTAGGATACTCATTTATTGCTTATGTTGGAGTGTTCTTAAATAACACGTCTCAAACAAAATTTGTTCTAGAGCGTATTGCTGAAATACCTTATGTTACAGTGGCTCACATAACAACAGGTAAGTTTAATATCTTTTGTAAGGTAAGGGCTAAGAACACGTCTCATGCTAAAGATATTATCTTTATGCTAGACGATATAGAAGGGATTTATAGAACAGAAACTATGATTTCTTTAGAGGAGAGCATTAATGATAAAAAGCGATTAATGCACACTATTTTTAATGAACTATAACTATTTTAACATTTATAAATTAACCCTTTGTCATGAATTTGATGAAGGGTTTTTTGTTGCTTATAATTTGTAAACAAGAACTACTATGACAAAAGACGATTTATTAAAAAATGAGTATAACCCTTATTATGATAGGTATATTGAAAAATCAGGCTCCTTAACATTGAAGGTAGGCTTAAAAGAAAATGGCGATGCGACTATTGCTTTTTTAGAGTCTATTCCTGAAGATAAACTAGAGTATAGATATGAGGAAGGTAAATGGACCATTAAAGAAATTATCCAGCATTTAATTGATACAGAACGTGTGTTTACTTATAGAGCTCTGTGTATAGCAAGGCAAGACAAAACCTTGTTTCCGGGTTATGATCAGGATGAATATGCTGCTAATTGTGAGGCTAATAAGCGTTCAATGATTAGTTTGATGAATGAGTATAAGGCTGTTCGTTTAGCCACTATAATTTTGTTTGACAGCTTTTCTGAAGATATGTTAACCAGAATAGGAACAGCGAGTAATAGCAATTTATCTCCAAGAGCAGTTGCGTTTATTACTATTGGACATGAGAATCATCATTGTGGTATTATAAAAGAGCGATATCTTTAAAAAAAAACCACTTCAATTGAAGTGGCTTTTGTGAATGTATACTATTTGTTTTAGAACCTGTACCTAATGCTTAAGGCGATATCAAAATCTAAATCGTCTCTAAAATCACCAAAGCCAAATTCAGGCCTTGCGTCTAAAGAAAGCTGTAAAGGAATGTCAAAATTATACTCAATTCCTACGTCGCCCGCAATAAACAAAAATGTTTCACTGTCATCTGCGCCATTCGGAACATTGTCAAAGTTATAAGATCCAACACCTCCACCAGCACCAGCGTACCAATTAAATCCATCGTCTATATTCCATACCCATTGGTATAAACCAGTAAGTTTAAAGCCATCGTAATTATTTCCGCTTCGTAATCCTAAATCAAGTTCTAAACGGTTATTATCACCAAGCGCTTTTTGGTAAGAGATTTCTGCTCCAAAACCATCACTGTCTCCCAAACGTAGACCAATAGCATGATCTGAAATATCTTGAGCGTTAACGGCAGTTAAACCCATAAAAGCCAATGCTACTAAAAATAATTTTTTCATAAAATTTAAGTTTTTGTTGTTAATAATTAAATACGAATATGAATAAGACCCATTAAGGAGTCGAATGTCACAGTTTCGGTTTAACTTTACAAAAATAACGCCAAAAAAAAGGTTTTATTAAATTTATTTTTAGTTTTATAAACAGAGTTATTCATATATGATAAGTACATCGCAATTGCAAAATTTGTCCTCACAGTTAGAAGGTGAGTTGTATTTTGATAACTTAATGAAGGCTATATACGCCACAGATGCTTCTGTATACAGGATGTTGCCTCTTGCTGTAGCGGTTCCTAAAACGAAGAATGATATAATGCGTCTTGTGAAATTTGCCAAAACGTATAAAACAGCTTTAATACCAAGAGCAGCTGGAACATCATTGGCTGGGCAATGCGTTGGAACTGGTATTGTGGTTGATATCTCAAAGTACTTTAATAAGATAATTAATATTGATGAAAAGCAGCGAACTGTGACTGTTCAGCCTGGAGTTGTAAGAGATGAACTGAATGCTTATTTGAAGCCTTTCGGGCTGTTTTTTGGTCCTAATACTTCAACATCAAATCGTTGTATGATAGGAGGGATGGTTGGTAATAACTCGTCTGGGACTACTTCTATTAAATACGGAGTTACACGTGATAAGGTTTTAAAGTTAGACGTCGTTTTGAGTGATGGAAGTGAGGTTGTTTTTTCTCATGTGTCTAAGCAAGAGTTTGATGAGAAACTTAAATATGATACGCTCGAAGGTGATATCTATAGAACATTAAAAACAACATTAGAATCAGATCATATAAAGAAGCAGATAAAAGATCATTTTCCTAAGCCTGAAATTCATAGAAGAAATACAGGATATGCTATTGATAAATTAATTAAAAGTGAGGTGTTTGAAACTTCTGAGATCCCTATTAATGTGTGTGATCTCTTAACGGGAAGTGAGGGTACCTTGGCATTTACAACGGAAATTACATTGCAGTTGGATGAGCTTCCTCCTGCTGAAAGTATTATGGTTGCTGCTCATTTTAAGTCTATTGAGCATTGTTTGGATGCTGTTGGATTGGTGATGAACTATGATCTGTATACTTGTGAAATGTTAGATAAGACTATTTTGGATCTCACTAAGCATAATAAAAAACAGCAGGCTAATCGCGAGTTTATTGATGGTGATCCTGAGGCTATTTTGATGTGTGAGTTAAAATCTGATGATAAGTCAGAGTTAACAAAAAAAGCAGGATTATTAATTAATGATCTTAAAGTGTCTGGGTTGGCCTATGCAAATGTATTGCTTGAAGGAGGAAGAATTGATCAAGCAAATGAGCTCAGAAAAGCTGGCTTAGGCTTGTTAGGAAATATGATTGGTGATGAAAAAACAGCTGCCTGCATTGAAGATACTGCTGTGGCTCTTGAAGATTTGTCAGATTATATCAAGGCATTTTCTCAATTAATGGAGACGCATAACCAGAAACCTGTCTATTATGCGCATGCTGGAGCAGGAGAGCTGCATTTGCGTCCTATTCTTAATCTAAAGAAAAAATCTGATGTTAAATTGTTTAGGGAAATTACTACAGATGTTGCTCATTTGGTAAAGCGATTTCAGGGTTCTATGAGTGGTGAGCATGGTGATGGCATTGTGCGAGCAGAGTTTATTCCTTTAATGATTGGTGATGAAAACTACGCTATCTTAAAGCAAATAAAATCAGTTTTTGATCCAGAAAATATTTTTAATCCAGGTAAAATCGTAGACGCTTTTCCGATGGACAAGTCGCTTCGTTATGAATCGGATAGGGAAGAGCCTGAAATTGAGACTGTTTTAGATTTTTCAGATACGCTTGGTATATTGAGGGAGGCTGAAAAATGTAATGGTTCTGGGGATTGTAGGAAGTTACCAGAATTTGGAGGAACAATGTGTCCAAGTTATCGCGCTACCAGAAATGAAAAGGATACTACCAGGGCAAGGGCTAATGCACTTCGTGAATTTTTGACACATTCCGAAAAAGAAAACAGATTTGATCATAAAGAGTTAAAGGAGGTTTTTGATTTGTGTTTGAGTTGTAAGGCGTGCGCAAGTGAATGCCCGAGCAGTGTGGATGTGGCAAGGTTAAAGGCCGAATTTCAGCATCAATATCAAAAGGCAAACGGGGTAAATTGGCGTACAAAGTTATTTGCTTATAACAATACCATAAATCGCTATGGGAGTCGATTTCCATGGTTGTCAAATGCGATATTTTCTAATGGATTAACAGCTTCGGTCTTAAAGAAAATCTTCGGAATCGCCAACGCGAGAACATTTCCTAAGATATCAAGTAAAAGTTTATATAAAAGATTTAAAACTATTAACAATAAGGTAAATAGAAACAAAAAATTAAAAGATGTTTATCTATTTAATGATGAATTCACAAATTACTTAGACACATCTGTTGGCATCGATGCCATAGAACTATTTACAGCGTTAAATTATAATGTTATCCTTATAAAACATTCTGAATCCGGACGTGCTTTTTTGTCGAAAGGACTATTAGGCAAAGCGAAGGCATATGCAAATAAAAATGTTGAGCTTTTTAAAGATTTAATTTCTAAGGATACACCGCTTATTGGTATTGAACCATCTGCAATTTTAACTTTCAAAGATGAATATCTTCGGTTGGCAGATGATAAAGTTTCGGCTAATAAGATCGCTGAACATACGTATTTAGTTGAAGAGTTTATACATCAAGAAATTGAATGTGGTCATATTACATCAGATCAGTTTACTTTGGAAGCAAAGCGCATAAAGTTTCACGGACATTGCCATCAAAAGGCATTATCAAATCAACTGTCAAGTTTTGCAATTTTGAATTTACCTAAAAATTATGAAGTGACAATCATTCCTAGTGGTTGTTGTGGGATGGCTGGGAGTTTTGGTTATGAAAAAGAACACTATAAAGTGAGTATGCAAATTGGAGAACAGACACTTTTTCCTGCAATTAGACGTGCAAACGATACTGTTATGATTTCAGCAAACGGAACAAGTTGTAGACATCAAATCAAAGATGGAACAGAACGAGAAGCATTACATCCTATAACTATTTTAAGACAGGCTTTAATCTCAAATTAGGTTATTAACTGTAAATTATTAAATAATTAGTGAATTGAATACAAGTGCTTTATTGAATTCTGTTTTTGTTTCTCTATTTTTACGACTACATTAGCGTAAAATCTTAATTTATGGCAGGAAATTCCTTTGGAGAAATTTTTAAGTTATCGACATTTGGGGAGTCACATGGTGTGGCTATTGGAGGTTTAATAGATGGTTGTCCTGCTGGATTAGAATTAGATTTTGATGCCATTCAAAAAGAACTTAATCGTAGAAAGCCTGGTCAATCTGAAATCGTTACACAGCGAAAAGAACCAGACACAGTATCTTTTTTATCTGGAATTTTTGAAGGAAAAACTACGGGAACTCCAATTGGGTTTACAATACATAATACAAATCAAAAATCAAAAGACTATTCGCATATTAAAGATGTGTATCGACCAAGCCATGCCGATTATACCTATGAACAAAAGTATGGTATTCGTGACTATAGAGGAGGAGGACGCAGTTCTGCTCGTGAAACTGCTTGTCGTGTTGTTGCTGGAGCCATTGCTAAACAGTTACTGAGCTCAATTAAAATTAATGCCTATACCTCTTCGGTTGGTGATTTGTTTTTAGAGAAACCATATCAGGATTTAGATTTTTCAAAGATAGAAAGTAATGTTGTGCGTTGTCCTGACGACTCAATTGCTGAGCAGATGATAGCCAAAATAAAGGATGTTCGTAAAGAAGGAGACACGATAGGAGGCACAGTGACTTGTGTACTTCAAAATGTACCTGTAGGATTAGGCGAACCGGTTTTTGATAAACTACATGCACAACTTGGTAAAGCCATGCTATCAATAAATGCTGTTAAAGGTTTTGAATATGGTAGTGGATTTTGTGGTGCAAAAATGAAAGGAAGTACTCACAACGATTTGTTTAATGAAGATGGTACTACAAAAACCAATTTGTCTGGCGGTGTCCAAGGTGGTATTAGCAACGGAATGGACATCTATTTTAGAGTAGCATTTAAACCTGTAGCAACTATAATTCAAAAACAAGACGCTTTAGATCGTTCTGGAAATATTGTTGAAATGCAGGGCAAAGGTCGACATGACCCTTGCGTGGTGCCTAGAGCTATCCCAATTGTAGAGGCTATGGCGGCACTGGTATTAGCAGATTTCTATTTATTGAATAAGATATATAACTAAACATAATAATTCCTTTTTCGTTAGGAAAAGATTAAATACTACATATGAAAAAATTAGCATTACACTGGAAAATTTTAATAGGAATGTTATTGGGTCTAATATTCGGTTTTGTTATGCTTCAAGTTGGAGGAAGAGAATTTACCGAAGATTGGATAAAGCCAATAGGATCGATTTTTGTTAAATTATTGAAGCTAATTGCAATTCCGTTAATACTGGCATCATTAATTAAGGGTATTTCAGATTTAAAAGACATTTCTAAATTTAAAAATATTGGATTACGAACGATTGGAATATACATAGTAACCACAGTTATAGCTATTTCAATTGGATTAGCATTAGTGAATATTTTATCACCAGGAGATGGTGTTTCTGAAGAGACAATTACAAAGCTAACAGAGACGTATTCTCAAAATAGTAGTGTTAAAGCAAAAATTGCCGAAGCCTCAAAGCAAATGGATACTGGACCTTTGCAATTTCTAGAAGATATGGTTCCTGATAATGCCTTCAAAGCCTTAGGGAATAATAAACTAATGCTTCAAGTCATTTTCTTTGCAATATTTTTGGGTATATCAATGCTACTTATTGGAGAAGAACGTGCCAAACCTATGAAGAATTTGTTTGACTCACTAAATGATATTGTTTTGAAAATGGTGGATTTAATAATGCTAACTGCTCCTGTTGCAGTTTTTGCATTATTGGCAAATGTCGTGGTGTCTTCTGATGATCCAGACATTTTATATGCCTTGTTAAAATATGCTGGTGTAGTAGTAGCTGGGTTAATTTTAATGATTGTTTTTTATGCTATTCTTGTAGCTACATTTACAAAGAAAAACCCATTTTGGTTTTTAAAGCAAATAAGCCCTGCTCAACTACTGGCTTTCTCAACCAGCAGTAGTGCCGCAACGTTACCAGTAACTATGGAGCGTGTTGAAGAGCATATTGGTGTTGATAAAGAAGTGTCGAGTTTTGTATTACCAGTAGGCGCAACGATTAACATGGATGGTACAAGTTTATACCAAGCCGTTGCAGCAGTATTTATATTTCAGGCACTTGGACTCGATTTAACTTTTGCCGATCAAATCACTATAGTTTTGACAGCCTTGTTGGCATCTATAGGTAGTGCTGCTGTACCAGGAGCAGGAATGGTAATGCTAGTGATTGTTTTAGAATCTGTTGGTCTTCCGCCACATTTATTGCCAATAGGTTTAGCACTTATATTCGCAGTAGACAGACCATTAGATATGTGTAGAACAGTTGTAAATGTTACAGGTGATGCTACAGTGTCTATGGTTGTAGCTAAATCGGTGGGTAAACTAGGAGAACCTAAAGTAGAAAATTGGGACGATAATTATGAAGACGTAAAATAGTTTCAGTAAACAATTTTTATTTTTAAATTTAACCATATCAACCAAAATAATTGACTATGAATGTTTGTTTTATCATGTATCCTTGGGAACAGATAGATCCTGAAAATGATACGAGCTTAGCCCTAATAAAAGAATGCGCAAAAAGAGGTCATGGTGTTGCGATGTGCACGCCTGCTAATTTGACTATTAGAGATAGTGTTACAAATGCGTTTTGCACAGTTATTAATCGTATGGAGAAGGTGCCTTCTACATTGAAGGCTTTTTATAATAAAGCCCAATTGAGAGAAGAAATGTTACCACTTGCTGGTTTTGATGCTATTTTCTTTAGGGCAAATCCACCTTTAGATCCAATCATGCTTAATTTCTTAGATTCGGTAAAAGACGATGTCTTTATCGTAAATTCTTTACAAGGTATGCGTGAGGCAAATAATAAATTATATACAGCGGCATTTGGAGATGCACATAGTAATATTATACCGAATACGCATGTTTCAAAAAATAAAAACTATCTCATTCAGCAAATTAAGGAGTCAAAGGCAGACAAAATGATATTAAAGCCTTTAAATGGCTTTGGAGGTTCTGGTGTGATACTTATTGAAAAGTCTGCAATGAGCAACATTAACTCGTTATTAGATTTTTATATTACTAGTGGTGATGGTACTTCGAATTATGTAATACTTCAAGATTATATTGAAGGTGCAGATCAAGGTGACGTTAGAATTTTACTTCTTAATGGGGAACCTGTAGGCGCTATGAAACGTGTTCCAGGGTCTGATGATCATCGCTCTAACGTATCTGCTGGTGGTTCTGTTCAAAAACATACATTAACTAAAGCTGAAAAAGCATTGTGCAAACAAATTGGTCCGAAACTTGTCAAAGACGGACTCTATTTTGTTGGTATTGATGTTATTGGTGGGAAACTTGTTGAAGTTAATGTGATGTCTCCTGGCGGGATTACTTACATTAACAAAGTGTATAAAAGTAAAATTAGGGTTGAAGAACGCGTTATTGACTTTCTAGAAAGTAAAGTTGTGGATCAGCTACAAGCATTTGATAGACGTACACGTTTGAGAAAAACAGTTGAAGATGCATAGAACTGATGGGTTTCCATCACCTGTTGTGAGTTGTGAATGGCTACTTAAAAACCGTCACAAGAAGGAACTTGTTGTTCTTGATGCTAGTGTATATTCTGAAAACGAATCTTTAGCTCGAAAAATTATTTCTGAAGCCAAATACGTCGATATTAAGCGAAAATTGAGCGACAGCAA
Source organism: uncultured Psychroserpens sp. (assembly GCF_947494225.1). Taxonomy (NCBI): domain Bacteria; kingdom Pseudomonadati; phylum Bacteroidota; class Flavobacteriia; order Flavobacteriales; family Flavobacteriaceae; genus Psychroserpens; species uncultured Psychroserpens sp. The sequence goes on along the minus strand of NZ_CANLUG010000003.1, from coordinate 333,607 downwards.
TGGCGAATTCCCTAATACCTTTCCTTCACAAGTACAATTTGAAATAGAAGTTAGAAAACTCGGCATTAATAATGAGTCTTTGATTGTCGTTTATGATAATAAAGGTGTGTATTGGAGTCCGAGAGTTTGGTGGTTATTTAAATCTTTCGGACATCAAAATGTGGCTGTATTGGATGGTGGACTTCCTGAGTGGCAACGACTAGGTTTTGAAACAACCTTTTATAGAGAACATCAATTAAATCAACATGGAAATTTTACAGCAAATTATCAAGCAGATAAGATGCGTTTTTTTTATCATATTAATGAGATTTCCAAAAATGAAGATGCCATAATTTTAGATGCACGTTCTGAAGATCGTTTTAAAAGTATTATTCCAGAACCTAGAGCGGGCTTAAGGAGCGGAACAATACCAAACTCCGAAAACCTTCCGTACACTTCTTTATTTGATGGCCATTGTTTAAGGCCTAAAGAAGACTTAAAAACTATTTTTAGTGCTTTTAATATTGGGTCACGAAAACTTACGTTTTCATGTGGTTCTGGAATTACAGCTTGTATTTTGGCATTGGCTGCAGAAATTGTAGGAATAAAAAACCTGTCTGTTTATGATGGATCTTGGACAGAATACGGCACATTAACTAAATAATTTGGTATGCAAAAATTAAATAAATGGTTATTGAATAACATCTTTGGAATGTCTTTGTTTCTGGCTTTATCAGGCATTTCCTTTCAGTTTGTTTACATGTATGATTTTATGAATACTGGAGGCAGTAAATGGATTAGCCTAATTTTTAATTATGGTTATGCTAATTTTAATTTCTTTAGAGCAGATGTTTTTGAGTTTAAGTTTAATATAGAAGAGAGCTCATATTCCTCTATGAGTTATTTAAATTTCGTGTTCTATATACTATTCTTAATTTCAGTCATTGTCTATAAACTTTCAAGATTTAAAGAATCTAAAGTGCTCAAGTTTTGTTATAGTCTTTTGTTCTTGTTTGCATTAATAGCAATGCTATTTAGACTTTATTATCTATTACTTAATACTCAGCCAGGTAATGAAATGATTGTTTTTTCATTACTTTATTTCGTGAAGGCCATTGTTTTATTTTATGTGTGTTATTTGTATTTGAACTCGTGGAAATCACAACGTATATATATTGATACTGAAAAAGTGATTTTACCAGATTTTAAATCCTTTACGTTAAAGCGGGCAGAATGGTATCAACGGCTCATGCATTACATTTTGGATATATTTCTAATAATGAGCATCTTTTCAGTGTATATTTTTGACTTTAACTTTAGGGGATTAGTATCATCTTTAGAGTTAGCTGTTGGTGAACATTTTGCTGCTACTATTATTTTCTTTATGTTTAGTTCGTTTTATTTCTTAGTCTTTGAAGGTTTTTTTAAAGCTACACCAGCGAAGTATTTAAGTCAAACCAGTGTCGTAAATCTTAATAACGAAGTTGTTAGCTTCTCGAATGTTTTAGGCAGAACGCTTTGTAGACGTATTCCTTTTGATGCCTTTTCATTTTTTGGTAAATTAGGATGGCATGATAGTTTGGCCTATACAACAGTGGCTAAGCAAGAGCGCGAACCGTCTAAGTATAGAGCCATATACATTGTTTTTTTGATTGCACTTATAGCCTTATTTTTGTATAAATGTATGGACGAATTTAGAATATTTTAAAACTTCATTATGGAAAAGCTAAGCATTGAACAGATCATTGAACATATCAATAATGAAAAGATATTTCATGCTGTAGCCGAAGATTATTCATTTAGCATCAAAATTGATGCCTATGTACATTATGCTTGTGGTGCAGTACATGATGGTCACCAATTTAGGAAAGAACTTTGGGGTAACTGCATACATACAGAGTATGAACGTTGGTATGAAGAAGATCCTGAAACAAAAAACATGATAAATTCACACCCAATTGTTATTGCTGGTTGTGATTCACGTTTTGAATATGATTTAAATAGAGCTCCTGAAGATGCCGTTTTTGATACGGCTTGGGGAAAGGAATTATGGCATGAGCCACTTTCCGAAGAACAAAAAAGGAAAAGCCTCGAAAAACACAAGAATTTCTATAAAGTTGTTTATGCGTTAATAGCTAAACTAGAGCATAAATTTGGTGTGGCTATAGTTTATGATATGCACAGTTATAATTGGAAACGATGGGATAGGGAAGTGCCAACTTGGAATTTGGGTACTTCAAATGTAGATAATGATAGGTTTGGCGCTGATATTGAGTTATGGAGACAGGCTTTGTCTGAGTTACGGCTTCCTCATGCTATTAAATCGACCTCGAAAATTAATGACACCTTCCAAGGGAATGGATATTTCTTAAAATTTATTACCAAAAACTTTCAAAATACCTTAGTTTTGGCAACCGAAATTGCTAAGGTTTATTGTGATGAATATGATTACATCATTTATCCTGAGGTTGTCGCTAGCGTTGAAGAACAATTGAGAGCCATATTGCCAGAGCATGCCACTAATTTTTACAATAAGTACGCCTAAAATGCCACAAATTACAAGTACAGACGAATACCAAGATTTATTTGATATCGATGCAAATTTGAATCGATTAGTAAAAAAAATTGAAGTACTTAATTATATCAACCCTTTGAATATTCAACGCGAGAAAAAGCAGTTTTTTTCGTCCAAGTTTAATTATGATCCTGTATTTAAGTATCCAAAGATGAAATTTAATGGATATAAGTTACATCGCCTGTTCTTTTCACAGCGGTTAGAGCGCATATCTGATGAAGAAATTAGACAGTTGTATGAAGACGTTATTTATGAATACTCTGGCTTAATAGAATGTATTGAAACCATTAACCAAGGGCGCAAATTTTATTTTAACAGTCTTAAGAGTTTTGGAACACCTACTGAAAAGGAGATTGATAATGCTAAATTTATCTTACGATTTGACGATAGTGATTTTGATGAGGAAATGTTGCCTATTTTTTCGGCTTCGGATGCTGTAGATTATTTTAATAAGTATTCGAAACGTTATGATTTTAACTATAATATCAAGTTGTCAACGAATTTATCGGCAGCTGCAATGGTTTTAAATCATTCACAGACCTTGGTGCTGCATAAGAATCATAAATTCAGTAAAAACCAACTAAAAGTCTTAACTAATCATGAAATTGGTGTGCACATGGTTACAACGTTTAACGGTTTGGCACAACCGCTCAAGGTGTTTTCAAATGGATTTCCAAATAATGTAGAGACTCAAGAAGGGTTAGCGGTTTACTCCGAATATATGTCTGGATGTTTAACGATGAAACGCCTTAAGGAACTAGCATATCGGGTTATTGCTGTTGATACTTTAAATAAAGGCTATAGTTTTGCTGACACGTTCGATTTGTTATATAGCCAATATAAACTTAATAGAGATAAGGCATTTTCAATTACGCTGCGTGTGCATCGAGGTGGTGGATTTACAAAAGATCATCAATATTTGAGTGGTATTAATCGCGTTTATAATTATGCTAAAAGTGATGGTGATCTGGATATTTTACTCACAGGTAAAGTCTCCTTAGATTATATTGGTACTATTAAAAAATTACAAGATAAAGGACTCGCAATACCATCCAAACATTATACCGACGCCTATCTTACTAACGACAACTCCAATAAAAACTTAGACTTTATCTTAAAAAGTCTAAAATAAAAGCCTTAAAGCCAACAATTCTAATCTGAAGTTGTGTACTTCAGAAACTTCTTTAATGTTTAGACCTTTACGTTAAAGAAGAGCTTAATTAATTCCTTACTAACAGAAGTAGGGCTCAAGCTGAATATGTCACTTTAAGACTTTATAATTTTCAACTATCAAATTCTAAAAAATAATTCTTAAAAAATGTTTTAACAATGTTATTGTTTCGTTAAAACTAATGGTTCCATGATATCGTGATATGTTACCCATTTTGTTGCTTCTTTTTATAAATTAACACGTTTATATTTTGGATATTTTACGATATACGAGAATGTGTACGTTTCTTTTTTATTTGCAGGAATGTTAACATTCCACTTTAAAATTCCTTTTTTATCGTTATACTCTGAGCTGCCCGTTTCTATGTCATCTATTTTTATTTCTTTGTTCTGGCTAATAGGAATCCTATCATACAGTACTAAATCTATGGCAGCCGATTTGTTGTTCTTTACTTCAATCTCATAATGCTTAGATATAATTTTATTGCTTCCTATAAAAGCCTTCTTTTTGAAATCTGTTGGTTGTGTCCGCTTTACAACTACATTTGGATCTACACCCAATGAGATGGTTAATTTTTCTGTAGTGCTTTGAGGATTGATATTAGTCTTTCCGGAATAGCTTCCTTCAAAATACACATTGGCTTCTGCAGGCAATAGGTTATACTGTTCCCAGTTATCAATTTTGGCTGTTAAAAAAACGTTTTCATTTAATACTGGAGCAGCAAAATAGGCGTAAGATGCAGGCACTTTATAATCTTCAATTTCTATAACGGTCACATCGCAATCTGTTGGTATTGTGTATGCTTTAGCAATTTCAAAGCGTGTATTGGTGATGCCTTCTTCAATAATATCACCTTTAGACGTGTGTTTTCCTTTTTTCGTTGTGATAACAATAGCACCGTTACGGCCTCTATTACCGTAAATAGCAGTGCCTTCTGCTGCATCTTTTAACACCTGAAAAGATTTGATATCGTTTGGGTTTAATGCTCTAAAACTATACGCATCAACAGGAACACCATCTACAATATATAATGGCTCTACATTGCCATTAATTGCCCCAGCACCTCTTAGCGTTATAAAAGCATTGGCTCCAGGCTGGCCACTTCCGCTAGAAATATTTAATCCAGCAACTTGACCCTCTAGATGTTGTACGGCGCTCGAATTGAGATTCTTCCTTTTTGCTTTAGCACCGTAAGCTGCAATAACAACTTCATCTATACTTGCATCTGTGTCTAAAGACACGTTCATAATACTAGAATGAATTGGTAAGGTTTCGGTTTTCATACCTACATAAGAAAAAACTAATTCTTGTCCGCCAGCAGTTTGTAAAGAATAGTTGCCATCAAAATCGGTTTGTGTGCCGTTAGTTGTTCCCTTTTCTATAACGGTAGCTCCCGGAAGTGGTAAGCCGTCATTTGTTGAGGTAACCACACCAGACACTGTTTTTACTAAAGGATTAAACTTATAGTTGTAACTTTTGGTGGCTCTCTGACTTTGATAGTTACTATTGGCACTTATAAAGTTTAAATATTTGGGGTTTACATCGGGCTTTACATTGTTTGTGTTTGGATCGCTTGTAGATAATGTAAGTTTTACATTTTTCCAGTCGTTACCAGTGCTTTGATACACATGTGCCTTGTATACTAGTTGAATAGGTTCATTAATTTTTTCTGCTTTGATATCATAGATAGGAAACCATCCAGCTTTGCTAACATTATACTTGATTATTAAATTTAATTCTGAGGCGTTAGTAGAATTAAGTTTAACAGTAATCTCTCCTGTTTGTACTTTGTCATTTACATTTAGCTCGTTAAGTTGTTTCTTTAAATCTGAAATTTGAGCATTTAAGTCCTTTTTTACTTTATTAGACTTATAAATGTTTGATTTGATTTCTGTAGTTCGCGTACGGAAGTATGTGGCGAATTTTTGAAGTTTTTCAAGGTTTACTACCTCTGTCGAATTACCTAGCCTTCTGTTTTCGGTAATTAAATATAATTCTTCATTATATCCAGTAATGGCATGTTCTTCTACCTGAATTTGATCATATAAATCTTTAATTTGATCTTGAATGGTTTCAACTTCCTCAGAACGGTCTTGTTTAGATAAATAGTTTATGCCGTAGTTAATCGATAAGACGGTAGCGTTATTAAGACCAGATATTTGGATACTACTTTCTTGAATGTTTGGTGAAAGTCTATCAAAGGTAAATGTCGTTGTGCCCTTTGGAAGTTTAATTTTCGCCGTACGCTCAATTTGTGCTCCGCTTAGATATACTGTGACTTCCTTTAATATTGAAGCTGTGCCTTTTTCAGTATTTCCAAAGCTAATTGCTGTAATTAAAACTAATAATAATGTTAACTTTTTCATGGTGTGCTGGTTTTGTTTATGGTAAAACTAGCTTACATTTTTGGTTGCTAAAACCAAACTTGAGCAAAGGTGTTTGTTGAATGAGCAAAGACGTATTTTGAATGAGGTTAGATTAAAAATAGTAATACCATGCATCTCATAGATGATTTTTGCATGTCTGGTTTTTTGAACAATTTTTTTGACGTTTATAACGATGTTTTTGCTCAAAACTGGGGTTATGATGTAGATTTATACTATAAATAATGTGCTATTAATCAAAAACATCTTAGACTAGATAATCCCTCTTTGATTAAAAATTATTTAAGAGTTAAATTAAGTTTTAATTAGTTGTTAATTATTAAAGTCCTTTTTCCCGAAAGGGCTTTTTTAATTTAAGAACTTTTCTTTTAAATCGGGTGTTGGAATCATGCAGGCTTCTTTTTTACCATACCATTTATAACGATTTTTTGCAATGTAATCGTATACCCAATTACGCATCACTGGAGGGACAATAAAGAATATCGCCATAAAAGATCTAGGGAACCCTAATTGTTTGGCAATTTTTAAAGCCGCTGTAGATTTGATCGAAAGTCCATTTTCATTAGAGTATAGTAGTATTGAATCTGTTTTAGAAGTATCAATTTTATAGTGATCAATAATTTGTTTTCCTACATGACTTTGTAAAGGAGCAAACATAAAGGTATTGGTTCTATCATATTTGATAACATATTGTACAGACGAATTACAAAGGTTGCAAACGCCATCAAATAAGATCAGTTGTTTATGTTTTGGTAGACTTTCTATCACATAACAAAGATACGACAACCAATTACAAGGTATTTAAAAATTGAGTTAAATCGTCAACTTTGTCTAAATCCAGTTTCTTTTTAAGACGAACCTATGAGTTGTAATGGAATGACAGAGATGGTCTTGAGGTTAAGTTAACGTATTCAATCACACGTTTATAAGATCTTTTCTTAACGGGGCGTTTCTATTATAGCTATTTTTTAGCTTCAACGAGTTCTAACAAATCTGTATTAACGTTAGTTGTGAAAATGCCATAGTTTACTATGGCCTTTCCTTTTTCTATACTATCTATACTGCCAATAGCTCTACCGTCATGCATACGTACTCGATCTCCAACTTTAAGGATAGGCTTCGGTTTTTCTACTTTGGCCTCTTTTTGTTTTGCCGATTTTTTCTTTTGCCTTATCACTGCAACCTTCTTTTCAGCTTCTTTTTTAACTTGTGCTTCTTTGGCTTTTTCGGCTCGTTTTTGTTTAGCCGAAACTTTCTTTCGCTTAGAGTTTTCTATTTGAACGAGCTTAAATAATTCTGCCATAAGCTCCCGTTTCTTCTTATTGTCAAAGTATTTTTCTGAAATATCGTTGAATTTCTGTCCGAGATAAATTAGCCGTTGATTAGAATCATATAGCTCTTGAAAGTTCTCAAGTTTCTTTTGAACCTTTGCATTAACTTCTTCTAGTTTATCTGCTTCAGATTGTTTTTTCTTTTCGTTTTCTTTAAGAGAGCGCTCTGTCTTTTCAAGTTTGCTGCGTTCTTTCTGAAGTTTTGCGATAGTGGCGTCAAAACGTACTTTGCCTCGCTCAATCTTTTTCTTAGCGCGATTAATTAAACTATAAGGAATACCGTTTTTTTGAGCCACCTCGAAGGTAAATGAGCTTCCTGCTTGACCTAAAATAAGCTTAAACATAGGTTCTAAACTTTTCTCATCAAACATCATATTAGCATTTTGCATGAAAGGAAGTTCATTTGCTAATACTTTTAAGTTGGAATAGTGTGTTGTTATGATGCCATAAGCTTCACGATGATAAAACTCTTCTAAGAATGTTTCTGCAAGAGCACCACCAAGTTCTGGATCACTACCAGTTCCAAATTCGTCAATAAGAAAGAGTGTATTCTTGTTACATTTCCGAAGGAAAAAATTCATTTGTTTTAATCGATAGCTATAGGTACTTAAGTGATTTTCTATAGATTGATTATCTCCAATATCGCTAATGATGCGATCAAACAAACAGATGTTGCTTTTTTCATGTACAGGAATCAACAAGCCACTTTGAATCATAACCTGTAGCAGTCCAATGGTTTTTAGGGTAATACTTTTTCCTCCGGCATTTGGTCCCGAAATGACAATAATTCGATTCTTAGGATTTAAAATGATCGACTGCGGAAACGTTTTTTTACCTTCTAATTTATTTGATAAATAGAGTAGAGGATGGTAAGCGTCTTTCGCCTCGTAGGTTTTGTTAGTATTAATTTCTGGGCGAATAGCGTTTATAGATTGTGCATATTTAGCCTTAGCATAAACCACATCTAAATGCACCAAAAACTCTTGGTATTGTTGAAATAGCAGTGTATATGGTCTAACGAATTCTGTAAGATTTCTAAGGATTTTGTCAACCTCTTCACTTTCTTCAAACTCCAAGTTATTGAGTTCTCTGGCGTATTGAAATGTTTGCTCAGGCTGAACGTAAACAATGCTTCCCGTTTTGCTGCTGCCCATTATACTCCCTTTTACCTTACGTCTGTACATGGCCTTTACAGCCAATACGCGTTTGTTTTCTACAACAGATTCTCGAATATCATCTAAGTAATCGAGGTTGTGATAGGTGTTAAGCGCAGATGTGAAACTCTGATTTATTTTTCCTCTTACAGAATTAATTTGTTGTCTTAACTGATACAACGTGTCTGATGCATTATCTTTTACATCTCCAAAACGGTCAATAGTCGCGTCAATTTCGGTGACTATATGTTTAACCAATTCTAGATTTGACGATAGTTTAAATAGCGACGGATAGTAGTCGTCAAACTTCTTTAAAAATTTTACAATATCACTTACAGTCAAGTTAATTGAAGCGATTTTTTTAAAACTTTTAGTGTCTAGATAAGAATTTTCAATATGTAGAAGTTTGATCTCTTTTGTTATGGGTTCGAATCCATGATTTGGAATTCTATTGTCATTAGCAAAGGAAGAAACATACTCATTTGTGAATTCAAGAGATTGTAAGACGAGTTCACGCGTTGTAAAAGGTTTTATTTTTAAAGCCTGTACGCGACCTAAATCTGTAATACAGAGTTCTGCTACGTGTTGCAAAACTGAGTAGAACTCGATATCTTGTAATGTCTTTTCGTGAATATTAATCATTAGGTGTTACCTCTTTAGCTAAAAGTGCCAAAGGTAATTATTAAAACAAAGAAATAAAATGTTTAAAAACTATTAAAGATTATCTTTTAACGCGCTTTCCATTTTCGTCTTTATAATGACACACACAGTTATTCGGACTGTACAATCCTGCATTGTGAAGTTTGCGCTTAATTAACTCAGATGTTTTCATTTTAAAATTATCTAGAGGTGTAAATGCAAAGTTATTTGAACTTATTGATACATCTAAGCCATATACACAGTGCCACCAAGTTTGAGGAATGAATAACATCTCTCCAGGGTGAATTATCGTGTATTGTACATTGGCATTTTTAAAATTCGCATGCTTTACGTCATCAAATTTTTCCATATTAACATCACTCAAACGAGAACCTGGTTCGTATTTATTGCTTGGATACATAGATGTTTTAGTTTCTTTAGGGTTGACTAAAAACACGAGCTTTCGACCTTCAATAAGCGCTAATATGTTATTGGCTAATCGATCTGTATGCCAACCAGTGAGTGTGCCTGAAGGTCCTATCCATAATGATGTTGAATTCCTTACAGTATTTTTTGATACTAACGAAAAATCTACATGTTCTAATAATTCAGGAAACATTTCCGCTATGGGCATATTGCCTAGGTAAGTTTCTGTTTTTGTATTTCTAATTTCATTTAAATAATCCTGAAAAGCACCAAATTGCCAATTGGTATCATTTTGCCTAATATTACCTTTATACGAATACGTTTCTTTATCCTTTCCAATTTTTTCAAAATAATCCAGAGACCATAACTCCATGGCCTTCCAATGGGACATCATGTTGGTTACTTTAACAGGAACATTCTTTTTTATATGCTCCTTAAAGAAAGCATCATGAGAAATATTTTCAATGCTGTTAATTTCTTTAAGGTCTTTATTTAGAATGCCTTGTACTCGTTCTAAAATCTCATTTTCCATAATAGCTAACTATTGTACTAGCTAATATACTATATTTGAAACTACAAATTCATGACATATTTCATATTTTAGATAATAAGATTTTTTTTTAGATAAAATGAAAGTAGATATACAAGATAGCTGGAAAGATAAACTGGTTGACGAGTTTGACAAGCCGTATTTTAAAAGTTTGGTAGATTTCGTTAGAAGTGAATATACAACGACTAAGTGTTTTCCTCCAGGTTCTGAAATTTTTTCGGCATTTAATAGCTGCCCTTTTGATGATGTTAAGGTGGTTATTATCGGTCAGGATCCCTATCATGGAATAGGTCAGGCCAATGGTTTATGCTTTTCTGTTAATGATGGTATAGCACATCCACCATCTTTAATTAATATATTTAAGGAGATTGCCTCTGATTTAAATGTAGCGTATCCAAGTTCTGGTAATTTAGAGCGTTGGGCAAAACAAGGTGTTTTACTACTAAATGCTACCTTAACGGTTAGAGCGCATCAAGCGGGAAGTCATCAAAAAAAAGGATGGGAAACGTTTACAGATACAGTTATAAAGACTGTAAGTGAAGAGAAAGAGAATGTGGTATTTTTACTTTGGGGCGGATTTGCAAAAAAGAAGGCAAAACTTATTGATGAACATAAGCATATGATTTTAAGTTCGGGTCATCCTTCTCCATTAAGTGCTAATAGAGGGTATTGGTTTGGAAATCAACATTTCAGTAAAGCTAACTATCAATTGAAATCAAAACATATAAAAGAAATAAACTGGTAAGCTTTAACTTCCTGTAGGAGCGAGTTGTGCAGAAGCAAGTTGCTGTGTAGGTTTTACAACTTTTTTAGGTTTAAATATTTGGCGTTCAGTGGTTACTTTCTTGGTGGTTTTGTTACAGCTAAAAATCAATAACAAAAAATTTAATGCAACTAAAAAAGAAAGTATTAGAGTAATTGTTATTATCATATTATATAGTTTTAGTCAAGTAGCATAAAGATTTGGTTGGGGTAAATGTAATTAAAATTTTGATAAATAGAAAGTTAACTAAATAAAAAGCCAAAATTATGTTAATTTTTTGCTCCTTTTAGGTACGGCTATTAATCATTATTATAACAACTGAACTTTACTTTTTCCTACTGCTAAAATCACTTAATTTCATAAACAAGCGACTTATAATCAACTTTTTTAGGAATGATGTCCAGGTGATATAACTTGTCTTGAATTGTTTGGATCGTTTTTTTATCTATTAGTTTTTGAGACCACTCGGTCAATGATAACCATTCTCTAACGTCGTCTAATTTTTGATCGTATCTATTGGCAATGGTTTTATCGATACTTGGAATTTGTTTGAATTCTTTAGTAGTGTTATTAATGATATCAAGTATAATTTTGACGTCATCTAAGTTGGTGTCTAAAAACTCTTCTCTTATGGCAATAACAAAACAGGGCCAAGGTGTAGGACAGTTTCCTATGCGTCTAAACACACCATTATCTACAATGGGTTTCGTAGTAAATTTTTCCCACATGAAATAGTCTGCATCGCCATCGGTTAACCCTTTAACTGCGCCATCTAGATTTTTAATAACTTCAAAATTTAAATCTTTTTCGAGGTTCCAATCGTTGTTTTCGGCGTTGATATAAGCCATGAGGTGAGAACCTGAACCATATCTGCTAATAGCTGCTTTTGTTCCTCTTATATCTTCAATTGTATTGTAATCAGAATTTTGAGCTACATGAATACCCCAAATTAATGGAGATTTTACAAAAGTTTGCACAATTTTAGATGGATTTCCATCAATAATGTCTTTAATAATGCCTTCTGTTAGAATCACAGCAATATCAATCTCACTCTCTCGTAGAGCTTTATTCATAGCTCCAGTACCACCAAAGTAATCTTTCCAACGTAAATTAATTCCTTCTTGTTTATACTCACCATTTTTTAATGTTAAGTACCAAGCAAGGTTAAAATGCTCTGGAACACCTCCAATTTTTATAGTTTTCAATATACTGTCTTTGTCTTTATTAATCTAAATCTAAAATCTTATGTAATGTATACACAATAAGATCATCTACAATTTGTTTTGGGTTTTCACTAAATTCTCCAGTCGCCCTGTTTGCAATAATAGCGTTCATAGATAATGCATTATGCCCTAGTAAGTTTGATATTCCATAAATCCCTGCAGTTTCCATTTCTAGATTAGTAATGGTTAGACCATCGAAATTGAAACTGGCAAGTTTATCATTCAAATCATTGTCTTGAATAGCGAGTCTTAAAATTCTACCTTGTGGACCATAAAACCCAACGTTAGTAGCTGTGAAGCCTGATACTGTCTGTTCGCTGACAATGTGATCAAATAAGCGCTTACTACTTCTAACGACATAGGGATCTGATTTTTTCTCAAACCAGTTCGTTTGTCGTTTTAATGCATTAGAAATTTCAAAAAACTGAACATGTTCACTATCATAGAAATGCAACAGGCTGTCAAAACCAGCGGCATATTCACTCACCAAAAATGAGTTAATAGGAATATGTTCTTGGATGGATCCTGAGGTTCCTATTCTAATAATATCTAAAGATGTCAGTTCTGATTTAACCTCTCTTTTTTCAAGGTTAATATTTACTAGAGCATCCAGCTCATTAAATACAATATCTATATTGTCTGTTCCTATTCCTGTTGAAATCACAGTGATTGGTTTTCCTTTATATTCACCTGTCTGCGTATGAAACTCTCTTTTATGCGTAGAGAAACTTATATGGTCAAAATGTTTTGTGACACTTGCAACACGATCTGGATCGCCAACTGTGATTATCGTGTTGGCAATATTTTCAGGTCGAAGATTTAAATGATATACACTCCCGTCTGGGTTTAATATTAATTCAGATGCTTTAATTGGCATGAACTACGGTTTTAATGAGTTTGTTTTGTTGTTTGTCGAACGTGTAATTTAAGCTACTAACACCTCCAAAGTATATGGTGTTATTTAGCTCTTTCTGATAATTATGTTGATGTTCTAGAGCCAAGTGTCCCTTTCTGTTGAGCTTTAATGACCCCTTTTCTTCAGTAAAAAATATTGATAATAAATCAATAACACGTTCTAATTGTAAATCACCATAGCCATAATATCCTTGATAGTGAAGGGTATATCCAACTAAATGATGTTTCGAGGTAATCTGATTTTCTTTAACAAGTTTTAAAATATTATATTCTAAAGTACTTATTCCACTTCTAAGATCTGGAAAGCGTTTAATATGCGCTTTTAAGCAGTTACTCATATATTTAAAAGAAGATGTTCTTAATATGAGTGGGAGCAGAAGGTTATGATCTTTTCCACAATAAATTCGCCATATGCCTTTTGCTAGAGCAATGTCGTCAACAGAAAGTTTAACCTTATTCTCAAAATGGGATTTTAGCTGGTCAGGTTTTAATTCAGATAAACCCTTTAAGCCTTTTTCTCCTTCAATACGACCACTACATACAAGATAAATAGGAAGGTAAATGCCCTTTTGCTCTAATAAGCTAATGACTGCAACCATATTAATATGGCAGAACAAATCGTATTCAAACCACAATACAATTTCAGTAAAACCAGAGATGTCATCTAGCTTTTTAAGTTCGCTAGTCATTTCTTTCCGACTTAAACTAATGTTGTAAAAGGACTCAAAAAATGCTTTTCTAGCTTCAAAAAATGCTTTAGATGAAATATCTTCAACAGTTGGACCAACACATAGGGTTTCTTGCCAAGTTACTGTATTACTTTTTGTTGCAATATCTAATTGATACAAATAATTGCTCAGACTCGTACCATTAGTGATATGTAGGGTTTGTGTACTCATTTAACCACCAACACGCTTTACATTAAAACCCTTGTCTTTTAAAATCTGCATGATTTTATCTCTATAATCGCCTTGAATTATAATTGTATCATTTTTAAAACTACCACCAACGCTTAGTTTTTGCTTTAATTCTTTCGCTAATTTCTTAAAGTCTTCATCGGCTCCGGTATACCCTTCCAAAATAGTTATGGGCTTTCCTTTGCGTTTTTCATATTTACAAATGATTGGATTGTCTTGTAACCATATACCATCGTCTTTAGTTTCTTTTTCTTCGGAAACGTCGTCCTTTTGTACATGATCTGGAAAGAGATTTTTTAACTGGTCTTGTAAGTCCATAAGCGTGACATATTCGATTCTTAATTTTCAGTAATACCTAGAATGATAAGCATAGATATCTAGAAAAGGAATTAAGAATTATTTTTTAAGTCCGAGTTCTATTAATCGTTCATTTAAAAACTCTCCAGCCGTAATATCATCAAATTGTTTAGGGTTATTCTCATCAATGCAGCTATCTAAAACGTTTAATTTCATTTCACTAATAGGATGCATAAAAAACGGTATAGAATAACGTGAGGTTCCCCATAGTTCTCTAGGCGGATTTACTACGCGATGAATAGTAGACTTTAATTTATTGTTGGTATGTCTAGATAGCATGTCACCAACATTTATCATGAGTTCATCGGGCTCAGCAATAGCGTCTATCCATTCGCCTTTATGATTTTGTACTTGTAAACCTCTTCCTTGGGCACCCATTAACAAAGTGATAAGATTAATATCACCATGAGCTGCAGCTCTAACCGCATTTTCAGGTTCTTCAAGAATAGGAGGATAGTGGATAGGCCTCAATATTGAATTACCGTTGTGGATATAATTATCAAAATAAGTTTCTTCTAAATCTAAATATAAAGCCAATGCACGTAATACATATTTGGCCGTTTTTTCTAACATTTGGTAAGTCTCTTTACCAACCGAATTGAACTCAGGAACTTCTTTTACCTCTACGTTAGTTGGGTATTCCTTTGCGCGTTCGGGATCATCTTCAACATATTGTCCAAAATGCCAAAACTCTTTTAAATCACCTTCTTTTTTACCCTTAGCACTTTCTTTCCCAAAGGAAACATAACCACGTTGGCCACCAATGCCTTCAATTTCATAACTTCTTTTGGTTTCTACTGGTAAACTAAAAAAGTTCTTTACTTCTTTATATAAATTATCAACAAGTTGATCGTCTAAAAAATGTCCTTTAAGTGCCACGAATCCAATATCTTGGTAGGCTTTTCCTATTTCGTTTATAAACTTTTGCTTTCTACTCTCATCTCCAGATATAAAATCTTGAAGATTTACACTTGGTATTTTATTCATTATAAAATGTATTTAATGCAGTTCAACTAACAAAAATAACGAAAATAGTCCTAAAATCATACTTTTAAATAGTGGTTAAAAATAAATGGTCTTAACCATTAAAAACGTCAATTTTTATTTACATTTGATTTACAAACGCAATTTCATATATAATGTTGACCTCAACCAAGAGTTTAATAACCTACGATAAGAAAAACTTAGACGACAAGACCCTTTTAAGTCTATATAAAAATATGCTCAAACCTCGCATGATAGAAGAGAAAATGCTCATTCTATTGCGTCAAGGTAAAATATCAAAATGGTTTTCCGGAATTGGACAAGAAGCTATTTCAGTTGGTGTAACAATGGCGATGAAAACTGAAGAATATATGTTGCCCATGCATCGTAATTTAGGTGTGTTTACAACACGTAACATCCCTTTATATCGCTTATTTAGTCAGTGGCAAGGAAAAGCAAACGGTTTTACGAAAGGACGAGATCGTTCGTTTCATTTTGGAACTCAAGAATTTAATATCGTTGGGATGATTTCTCATTTAGGTCCTCAACTAGGTGTTGCAGATGGGATAGCCTTGGCGAGTTTATTGAAAAATAAGGACTGCGTTACTGCCGTGTTTACAGGCGAAGGTGGTACTAGTGAAGGTGATTTCCATGAAGCCTTAAATGTTGCTTCTGTTTGGCAATTGCCCGTTTTGTTTTGTGTTGAAAACAACGGCTATGGCCTTTCAACACCTACTAATGAACAATATCGATGTAAAGATATTGCCGATAGAGGCAAAGGGTATGGCATGGAATCGTTCGTTTTAGATGGAAATAATATTATTGAAGTCTATACTAAAATGGAAAAATTGGCGGCAAGTATAAGAAAACGCCCGAGACCTATTTTGGTTGAATTCAAAACGTTTAGAATGCGAGGACATGAGGAGGCAAGTGGTACAAAGTATGTGCCTAAAAGTCTCATGGATGAATGGGCAAAAAAGGATCCTGTTGATAATTTTAGAACGTATTTATTAGCACAGCGTATCCTTACAGAAAAGCAAGACGAAACACTAAAAGAAACGATTACTTCGGAAATTAATGAGCATTTAAAAAAGGCCTTTGATGAAGAGCCTATTGTTCCAAATATAGAAACTGAACTTGACGATATCTATAAAACATTTGATTATAAAGAAACCAAACCTTCTTCTAAAACAGAAGAATTAAGGTTGATTGATGCCATTTCTTTAGGATTAAAGCAATCTATGGAGAAGCATGATGATTTAGTTATCATGGGACAAGATATCGCTGAATATGGAGGTGTGTTTAAAATTACTGAAGGTTTTGTAAAACAGTTTGGAAAAGCACGTGTACGTAATACGCCTATTTGTGAATCTGCAATTGTTGAAACGGCTATGGGCTTATCTATTACTGGAATGAAAGCGGTTATGGAGATGCAGTTTGCAGATTTTGCTACTTCTGGTTTTAATCCGATTGTAAATTACTTGGCAAAATCGCATTACCGTTGGAATCAGCAAGCTGATGTCGTGGTTAGAATGCCATGTGGTGGAGGTGTAGCAGCTGGGCCATTTCATTCTCAAACCAATGAGGCTTGGTTTACAAAAACTCCTGGGTTGAAAGTGATATATCCGGCGTTTCCTTTTGATGCGAAGGGCTTGTTAGCCACTGCGATAGAAGACCCTAATCCAGTACTGTTTTTTGAACATAAGGCATTATATAGAAGCGTACGACAAGACGTACCAGTAGATTATTACACTTTGCCTTTTGGAAAAGCATCTGTCCTTAAAGAAGGTAAAGATGTGACGGTCATTACTTATGGCGCGGGTGTACATTGGGCATTAGAAATTTTGGATAGCAATAGTGATATCAATGCCGATTTGATTGACTTACGCAGTCTACAACCCTTAGATACCGATGCTATTTTTGCGTCTGTAAAGAAAACAGGAAAAGCCATTGTTTTGCAAGAAGATTCCCTTTTTGGTGGTATTGCTAGTGATATTTCATCTTTAATTATGGAAAACTGCTTTGAACAGCTGGATGCACCTGTGAAACGTGTAGCAAGTATGGATACGCCAATTCCGTTTATTAACCAATTGGAAGAACAATATATGGCTAAAGGGCGTTTTGAGGTCGCTTTAAAGGAATTGTTAGCTTATTGATAGTTAATTTTAAATTTCTAAACTATTTATTAAGGTTATGTTGTTATAATATTTTAGATAATTTTAATTTTTAAAATAATTATCTTAAAAAGATTAATTAAATAATGAATACACCATCAAACTCAAAAAAAGGATTTCAGTTCGCAATGATTACTATTGTGACCTTTCTCTTATTTTTATTATTGCAAATATTGGCGGCTAATGAAAAAATATCACTCGATTTTTATAGGTATGCCAGTGGCTTTTTGATGATTCTTGTTTTCGTGTCTTCAATTATTGGTTTTGTATTTAGCATGAAAGGTCTTAAAGAGCCAAACTCGATTAAGAAGATTTTTGGAATAGTTGCTAATTCTATACTTTTTATTTTGTTTGTAGTTACTGTGATTGTGAGGTTTATAGATTTTAACAGTTCGTTTTAAGCTCCAATAACCTAGACGTCTTAGCTCTTTTGGGCAACGGCTTGAACCTCGTCTAAGACTCTTAAAAGGTTTCCACTCCAGAGCATTTCTATTTCTTTTTCGGTATATCCACGTTTTACCAATTCTAGTGTTACGTTAAATGTTTCTGAAGCGTCACTCCAGCCTTCAATACCACCGCCACCATCAAAGTCACTACTTATACCTACGTGTTCTAAACCTATTTTTTTAACCATATAATCAATATGATCTACGAAATCTGATACGTTTACTTTAGGAGGGAAGTTGCTCATGTTTTCAGCTTTTTTATCAGCCAATTTTATAATTTTTGCCCTTAGTTCGAAGAAGGCATTTTTTTCGTCATCTGAAAGCCCTTTCATATCATTCCAATCATACCACGTAGTTCCTAAAGATGTAGCTATTTCTTTTCGTATGTCCTTTATAGCTTTATTTCTAGCGTCGTTTTTTTCAGTATTGGTATAGGCTTGAAATGCTACAGTTTGAATAACCCCTCCATTTTGCTTCATCCATTCTAATTGTTCATCATCCAAATTTCTGCTATGATCACAAAGTGCTCTAGCTGAAGAATGAGATGCTATTATTGGAGCTTTGCTGAGTTCGATCATTTGACGCATTGATTCTTTTGATGGGTGAGATACATCAATCATCATTCCTAAGCGATTCATCTCCTTAACGACTTCTTTTCCAAGATCACTTAAGCCATTGTGCAACCACACACCATCTTCTTCACCAGTATTACTATCGCATAATTGACTATGACCATTATGTGATAATGACATATAACGCGCACCTAAATTGTAAAACTTTTCTACATTAGAAATCTCTGTACCCACAGGGTAGCCATTTTCAATACCAATCATAGCTACTTTTTTTCCAGATTTCGAGATACGACGAACGTCATTAGAGTTTAAGGCGAGTTCAATTTGATTTGGAGCGATATCATCAACAAGTTTATGAATGGCATTAAATTTTGACATGGCATTATCATATGCTTTTTGATAGCCCTCTGTACTAAGGGTATCCTGTCCAGTATATACAATGAACCAGGCCACATCTAATCCTCCTGCTTTCATTTTAGGCAAATTAACTTGAGACTCTAGATTTTGAGTGTAGTTGATAGAGTCTGTGAAATTTTTAATATTGATGTCACAATGCGTATCTAATGTAATTACGCGTTCATGAATGGCTTTTGCACGTTCTATAAGGGTAATTGAATCATTATTGCTTGTAGCTGTGTTGCTAGATTTAGTGTCATTTTTACAAGAAGAGACCATAATTAAAATGCATAAAGGAAGGTAGAGTGATTTCATAAAAAATTAGATTTCGTTTCAATTGTGAAGTTACAAATCTTATATTTAAATATGAATTCCTCTACATCATATTCATTCGTTGCACTGTTTTTGACATTTATACTAATCTTGTCATGCAAAAAAGAAGTTCCAAATCCTTACCAATGGGAGTCTATTGAAGTCACCGCAACAGCCTACAATTCTTTAGCGTACCAAACAAGTTCTAATCCGCATATTACGGCATTTGGAGATAGTTTAAAGCCAGGCTTACGCTATATTGCTGTGTCTAGAGATTTACTTAAAAAGGGATTAACTCACAATACACTTGTAAAAATAGAAGGACTGGAGGGGACGTATTTAGTTAAAGATAAAATGAATAGACGTTGGAGGCAGCGTATTGATATTTATATGGGAACTGATGTCAAGGCAGCAAAAGAATGGGGCAGGCGCAGCGTTAACATCAGTTATAGAGTTAAAATAGAGCCAAACTCCTTAGAGTCTAACTAGGTTTATTGATTCTTAACATCTGCTTCAGATAATTTAAAAGGATATGCTTTTCGTACTTGAAGTAGTTCTTCCTTAGTAAGCTCATTTGTTGACTTCTTTAAAATATTTTCAGTATAATCACGTCTCAATTCGAAATAGGCTTTAGTTAATTCATCCTGAACCTTAATATAGAAATTGTAAGAGGTGAGTTTGTCATTAGTAAGAGAGACTACTGCACTTTGTGGATTTTCTGATGATGTTTCATCTTTTAACCCGTTACAATATGCACAAGATTCATCTCCATTATTATCAAGAAAATCTTTTGTAACATCTTTGAGTTCATTGATGCCAATAACTTTATTTTCAACGAATAATTCGTTTTTAGCATTTATTTTTACTTCAAGAATGTTTCTTTGTTTTATTATGCCATCACAATTTTCATTAGGAGGGCAAGGTGCAGGAAGTTTTCTTTTAATTCCAACATCTTGTGGAATCACAGCTGTAACTAAGAAGAAGATTAGTAATAAAAATGCAATGTCTGCCATTGAACCGGCATTAACCTGTGGAGATTGTCGTCTTGATGTTCTCATAATAATAGTTTTTAAGATTAATGTATTCTAGATACGTCTCAAAAACGATACCAATTTCAGAACACAAAAAAACCAGTATACTTAAATAGTCTACTGGTTTTTCCGGATATAATATTGATACTTAGTTCAATATCAATTTTGATTGATGAATAAATGTTTTTCTGATCACTATTAACGTAACGTCTCTAAGTCGTCATTTGTTGTATGTGATGTGTTGATAATTTTAATTAAAGCTTTCATGATAGATTGATGTTTTGATTGATGATGTGATATAGTTTGATTATCTATATCGTCTTTTCTGGTTCCATGTGTACATTTTCGTTTCAATAGATGTACTAGATAATTGATTGTTGTTTAAAGTTCTCATGATATTTGATTTTTTTGATTGATGATTTAAAATAGATGTTATGATCTATATCTTCTTTTTTGATTCCACGTATACAATCTCGTTTCTGTAGATGTATTTGATAATTGATTGTTGTTTAAAGTTCTCATAATAATTGATTTTAATGATTAATGTTATACTAGAAAGACGACAGAATTAAAAAAATGTTACAGTACTTTGCATTACATAGTAGTTATTTAACATTTTTTAACATAGAAGAGTAGGAATTACTTTTCAATTGTTTTTAACAATATGCTTAATAACTCTTATAAAACCTTAATTTTGCAAGAATTGTTTTTCTGAAGCTATTAATTTATGTCCGAAACCCTTGAAATAACAAAGAAAGAAACCAAAAAACGCCTATATGACTATCAAATAGCAGATCTTAATCGCATATTTGATGTTTTTGAAGCTGCTCCTGATAATTATAATTTATTATACCAATTGCCAACAGGAGGAGGTAAAACGGTTATTTTTTCTGAAATTGTTAGACAATATATAAAGAAGCACCAAAAGAAGGTTGTTATTTTAACACACCGAATTGAACTATGCAAACAAACGTCGAAAGTGTTGCATGGTTTTGGTGTAAATAACAAAATAATTAACAGTAAGGTTAAAGAGTTACCAGACCAGGATCAGTATCAATGTTTCGTGGCCATGGTAGAAACCTTAAATAACAGGTTAAATGATGGAAAACTTAATCTAGAGGATATTGGACTTGTCATTATTGATGAAGCCCATTATAATTCATTTAGAAAACTATTTAAGTTTTTTGACAACTGCTTTATTCTTGGTGTTACAGCGACACCATTAAGTAGTAATATCAAATTACCAATGAAAGACAACTATAAAGAGTTGATTGTTGGTGATAATATTTCAACCCTAATTAAAAACGGATTTTTAGCTTCGGCAGAAATTTATAATTATGATGTATCGCTAAATACCCTTAAGATAGGTATTAATGGCGATTATACAGTTAAATCTTCAGAAGCATTATATACCAATGCAGCAATGCAAGGAAAGTTATTGTTTGCTTATGAAGAGCTTTCTAAAGGAAAGAAAACCCTTATCTTCAATAATGGTATTAATACCTCAAAAGAGGTTTATTATACGTTTAAGAGAGCAGGTTATGATGTTCGACATTTAGACAATACATCTAGCAAGCAGGAGCGTAAAGAAATTTTGAAGTGGTTTAAAAACACACCAAACGGAATTCTAACCTCAGTGAGTATCCTAACTACTGGTTTTGATGAGCCCTCTGTAGAATCCATTATACTTAATAGAGCCACACGTTCTTTGACCTTATATTTTCAAATGATTGGTAGAGGATCGAGAATTCATGGTGATAAAAGTAAGTTTACAGTTATTGATTTAGGAAATAATGCAGTTCGATTTGGTCCTTGGAGCCAACCTGTAGATTGGCAACATATCTTTAAAAATCCAGATTTTTATCTTGAAAATCTTCGAAATGATGAAGATATTGAACGTGAGTTTGTCTATAAGATGCCAGAATCCTTAAGAAAGCGATTCAAGAAAAATCCTAGCGATGATTTTGATATCAAGGCGGAGTATAAAAAAGTAACTCGTGAAGGGCAAAAATCAATGAAAGCTATAGAGAATAGTATAGCACAACATTCTGCATTGGTGATAGCAAATAGCGAAGATGTTTTTGAAGCAAGGGAATTGGCTAAGCTGTTGCATGATGATATTTGTTATCGCATAAAGCAATATTGTTATTGCATTATGAATAGTACTAAAAACTACAAAGATTGGCTTTTAGAAGAATATACGCGTAAGCTACGTTTAAGTTTCAACGGAAAGTTTTAACGTAAAATTAAAATGTTTACGGTTTAAAGTCGTTACTTTTAATGTTAGGTATAGTTTTTGAAGCGACTATACTAAATAAATTGTGATGAAGAATTATCTTATTTTTTTACTTTTTGTGCTGTGCTCTATGTCTGCGTTTAGTCAACCGCCAGATCAGAGTGAGAAGAAGTCTATTAAAATTCCAGCAATCGAGTCAAAGAAAAAAGATTCTACACCAACAAAACTTGACATCAAACCTAATTCCAAGATTGGGATTACTAAAACCAAAAAAAACATTTCTGGAATTGCTGTACCTACAGAAAGCAAAATTTCTATCAAAAAGCCTAAAAAGGAGTTTTCTATGATAGACAATAATGGTTTACGTAATCCAGGTGAGCTTTTTGAAAAGCGTTTTAAAAAAGTTGCTGTAGAACAAGGTTTGTCTACAGAAACTATGGCAGATGTTTTTCTTGGTGATATTAAAACAAAAGGTGGCTTTGTGAAAATTGTTTGCCGCGATCACGAATATCCAGATGGCGATTTGGTGCGTGTATTTGTAAATGATCTCATGCTAGTTCCTTCACTGTTATTAACTTCAGGCTACAGAGGTTTCGATGTTCAATTAGCTCCAGGAGTTAATAAAATTGTATTCTTAGCTTTAAATCAAGGAGACTCTGGGCCAAACACGGCAGAGTTTATTGTTTACGACGACAAAGGGAATCTTGTTTCGTCCAAAAAATGGAACCTTCTTACTGGAGTTAAAGCTACAGTTAATGTGATAAAACAAGATCCAGAAAAGGAAGAGGAACCTGAAATAAAAAGCAATAACTAGTTAGAGATTTTGTAAATCTCTGGATAAACTGTTAAAGAGTTTTGCCTTTGTTTTTAAATATTTATTCTGAAGCGAAATGGCTTTTAATTGCGAATCAATTAAACTTTTTTCTCTAGAGTTAACTAAAAAAACCGAACTTTCTCCAAAACTAAATTTTCGTTCTTCTGCACTGAGCATGGCGTCATAATCAGAAACAATATCTTCTATGAGCTGATTTTGGACTTCAAAAGATTCTAATTCTCTAAATAAAGCTAAAACTTTAGTTTGAATTGTAATTTTGACATTATCAATATCAAATCTTGCGTCCTGCAGTTTGGTTTTTGCTAATTTTAAATCACCACGTTCTTTTCTTAAAAACAGTGGTATAGATATATTAAATCCGCCTTTGTATTGATTAGAGTTAAAGGAGCTTACAAGATCTGGAGAGGTCGTTAAAAAATTGTAATGCACGTCTACTTTCGGCAATAATTTATTGGCTTTTAAGCGCTTGTCTATTTCTAAACTTTGATACTTAAAATTTAATGATTGTAATTTTGGATGATTGTCTAGGATGAAATCACTTAATGATACTCCTGAAATTTCTAAAACATTATCAATGTTGTTTTCTATATCGATATCGGGAATAACACCTTCTTGTAACTCCACAGGAATATCATCATTTAGCCATAAAAATGTAGAGAGTTCTAATGAAGATTTCATTAGTTTTACTTTAGACTGTTCTAGACCTAAAACTCGGTTTTTTACTATAATTCTAGCTTCGATAGAATCTATGGCGGCCTTATCTCCAGCTTCTGTACTTCGCTTTACACCTTGAAACCTTATATCAGCATTTTCTAAAAATTGTTCATATATCTTCACTTCGTTATAAGTTTGCAACCAGTCAAAATAAGCTATGGAGGCATTGTATAAGATTTGATTAATTAGAATTTCTCTATCTGCTTTCGTTTGCTCCCTAAATAGTTTTGCCTTTTTTAAATCAGCCATACGCTTATTAATAAATAAACCTTGTCCAAGTGATGCAGAAATACCTGCACTGTAAAGCCCTTCATCTGGAACTGAGTTTTGCGGATTTAAAAACACACCGTCATTTTTTTCAAAGCTGGTTTTTAATTCGATGCCATACCAAGTCGGAATTTTAAATGTTGTACTCAGTTGATCATAGTACTCGATATTTTTAAAAACCTTCCGCTCACTATCTACCTCAATCTTTGGATCAAAACTTCCTCTTGCTTTCATGAGGTTTGCTTGTCCAAGTTGCAATGTAAGCTGAGCTTGCTTGGCTATTGGATGATATTTTTTTACATAACCGAGATACTCACTAAAACTCAAAACTGTAACATCTTGTTCTTGTGCTGAGCATAGCGATGAAATGAGTGCAAAGATGAGAACACGAACATAATAATTCATCATTGGGCTATTTTTTAGTTGTCGTTGTTTTTGAAGCTGAAGCATGTTCTGGCTGATAATAGTTAGGAGGGAAGCCATTGAGTTTACGCCATAGCTCGAACCAAATGGGAACATCTTCTAACAATGCAATGGTTTTGGCACCAGATCCAACTCGAATATCTTTTGGCCATTCGTGATCGGTCTCATCTGGAGCGAGCAATACTCTAAATTTGCCATTATCACTAATAAAACTTTCGATGGCAACAACTTTTGCTCCATAGGTGCCATAACTAACATTTGGCCAACCACTAAAAACGATTGCTGGCCAGCCGTCAAACTGAACACGTACTTTTTCATTTAAATGAATAAGTGGTAGATCTATTGGTGCTACGTAAGTCTCAACAGCCAAATCATAATTAGACGGCATAATACCTACAAGTTTTTCACCCTCTTTAAATGTTTCTCCAAGACCACCTTTAATGGCTTTATTAATATACCCGTTTTGAGGAGCTTTGATATAATACATATCATTTCTCATTTCATAATTAGTGAAGTCTGTTTCTAATTTGGTGACCTGTGCCTTTGCATCAAACTTATTAGACTCTGCAGTAAATTTTTCGCTTTGTGCTTTGGATATTTTATCTGTGTACTCGGCCTGAATGCGATTTATTTCTACATTGGCGTTTATAATCTTATTTTTTGATGAGAGGTATTTATTTTCTTGAGATATCATCTTAGCTTGTGTCTCTTGAAATTTAGAACGCTTTTCTTCTAATTGGGTTAAAGATTTTAGTCCTTCATTATATAATTTTTCCGTAGCATCAATTTGACGCTCTGCGATGCTTAAATTGATTTTTACCGCCTCCAAATCTATACTATCACTCTTTACCTTAAGATTTGCTTGTAGCAGCTTATTTTGTGCTTGCTCAAGTTTGAGCGTGCGTTCTCTACTTAAAGCTCCAATTTGATTATCTAAGGCATTAACTTTGGAGTTGTATGATGTTACTGTTGCAGCTTTAGCTTTAATTTGCTGCCCAGTTCTATTCACGAGATTTGGATCGAAATAGGCATTTTTTATTTCAGAAATAAATAAAATGGTATCTCCTTTTTTAACAAAATCACCTTCTCGCACATACCATTTTTCAATACGCCCTGGTATGGGAGATTGAATCGTTTGTGGTCTTTGATCTGGTGTTAATGTTGTGACCTGCCCTTGACTATTGATATTTTGCGTCCAAGGTAAAAACATCACTATAACTACTGTAATTGCAAAGGCTATCAAAAACCGATTAAAATGTTTAAAATGCCTTTTGTGAAAAACCTTTTTAGCCGATTTATATGACGATAAATCTACTTTTTTATTGAGCTTGTTATGAGATATATTGAGCATAATCTTTGAGGTTTAAACAATTTTACCATGTTCTAAATTGATGAATCGTGTACATTTACTTTTCCAATCCTTATTATAGCTTACCACAACCAAAGCCCATGGATTACTTGGGTGCGTCAAATAGTCCATAATCTTTAGCGCTTCCTCTTTTTCGAATTGCTCTAATGGATCTTTTAGTAATAACAGTTTTGGTTTTTTAAGAATACTTCTTGCTAAAACTATTTTTTTGGACACCGTAGATGAAAGCCGTTGTCCCTCTGGGTACAGTATGGTTTTTAATCCATAAGGTTGGGTCTTTACGAAATCAATAAGTCCAGTTTTTTCAAGGACTATATTAAGGTCTTCCTGAGAAATGTTCTCGTCTCCAAAAGTTAAGTTTTCTCTAATAGAACCTTCAAATGGTGATTCTTCTGAAAGAGATTGCCCAATCAAAGATCGATAGTCATTAAGTTTAATAGCGCTAAGTGCAATGTCATTAATATAAATACCTCCTTTTGAAGGTAAATTGATTCCGGCTATAAGTTTTAATAATGTAGATTTGCCCGAACCATGAGAGCCTAAGATTAATATACGATCTTTTGGATTAATTGTTAATGAAACATCTTCGAGAATCGGACTAGATTTTTCTGGAACCAAATAAGAGACCTTATCAAGTTCAACCTTAACTATGCTATGATTTTTATTCACAATAGTGTCACCATCTTGCGATTCTAATTCTTTATCAACAACTTGGCCTAATTTTTTAATAGACGTGAGTACATCGTAAAATGATTCTAGTCCCAATATTAATTTTTCAACAGAATTTATAACTAAAAGAATGATAATTTCAGCAGCTACAAACTGTCCAATGTTCATTTCTTGACTTAAAACTAACACGCCACCAATGATTAATAATCCTGCCGTAACTAAGACCTTAAAGCCGATTAGTTTTATAAATTGTTGCACCAAAATTTTAAAATGACTTTCTCTCGCATCCAAATAGTTTGTTACTAATTGATCATTTTTTGTTAATGCCAAACTTGTTTTTCCTGATAGTTTAAAGCTAAGTATTGAGCGGGCTACTTCCTGTAGCCAATGCGCAACTTTATATTTTTGTTTAGACTCATCTAAACTTGTGTCTAAGCCCCTTTGGGCTGAAAATTTAAATACGATATAGATTAATAAAATGAGTAAAATGCCATAGATAATAAAAAATGGATGATAGAATGATAAAAGCATTAAACCAAAAATAATTTGAAGTAAAGCCGCAGGAAAATCGACCAAAATTTTTGACAAACCTTTTTGGACAGTAATCGTGTCAAAAAACCTATTGGCCAATTCTGGCGGATAATAATTTCGGAGCTCACTCATCTTAATTTTTGGAAAACGGTAGGCAAATTCAAATGAAGATCGCGTAAATATTTTTTGTTGAACGTTTTCAATGATACGCATTTGCATCAGTTGTAAGGCGCCTACAAAAGCTACACCTAATGTAACTAAACTCACAAGGACTATCCAGGAACTGCTTATTTGAGCACCTTGAATAAGGTTAATGATTGCTTGTATTCCTAGAGGTAATGAAAGATTCACTAAACCTGCAAATATGGCATAGTAAAATACTTGCTTAATATCTTTACGGTCTAGTTTTAGAAGACCTATTAAGCGTTGCCAAGACGTCAATATTGTTTTTGTCATTTGTTAGTCATTAAGGTGTTAAAAACTAAATGAGTAAAGTAATCTGAAGGTCGTATATCCTCATTACAATCTGTGAGCGATTTAAAATGATCCTTTAAAAAATGTTGATGCAACCCACCTTCTAATACAGTACTTGCAAGACTATGTGGAAATTTGTAATCTGGACTCACATCGATAATCATATCATGTAAACGCGTCACAAGCCGCTTATATATGGCAAAATAGCCTTCTTTGTTTTCTTCATCAACTTCTTTGGTTAAATACGATTTTGAATATTCATTAATGACCACACGATTCAAAACCACCTCATTAATATGACCGAAAGTGGAGTCTGACTCTATGGTACGTGTTAGAATGTTAATAGCCTTCTCTAATTTTTCTTTAGGGTTAGAAATGTTGGTGGTAGAAAAAACCAATTGATATTCTAACCATGCCCAATACCAAGAAGTTAAATAGAGTAATAGCTTATGTTTACTATCGAAATAGCGATAGATAGAGCTCTCATTAGAGCTAATTCGTTTTCCTAATTTTTTAAATGTAAAACTTTCAAAGCCAATTTCATCAATGAGCTCAATGCTGAATTCTATAATACGTTTGCCTAAATCTGATGATTGTGGATCCTTTAAATAGATCTTGTCATTGATGTCAATTCTTAAATTTGATAGTAAAGTTTTCATTTTAATATATTTTACACGCAAATGTAATAGTAATACTATTAATTTGCCAATGTTTAACTTTTGATTAACTAATTTTAATATTCTTGTATTAATCCAAATTTTACACTTATCTTTACGTTATAGGTGCAATGTGTACTTAATTAATAAAAGATTACAGAGTAAAGAATGGCAAAGTCGCAACAGACATTTAACAAAAGCGAAAAAGAAAAAAAGCGTTTAAAAAAGCGTGAAGAAAAGCGTAAAAAAATGGAAGCGCGTAAGCTCGAAAAAGAAGAAAAAGGAGGGGTAGATAGCATCCCTTTTGCTTACGTAGATCAGTTTGGTAATTTAACAGATACACCTCCAGATCCGGCTGATAAAATAAAAGTAAAAGCCAAAAGTATAGTTTTAGGCATACCCAAAAAAGAAGATGTTGAAGAAGAAGAGTACGATCCAATTAGAAAAGGTAAAGTGTCTTTCTTTGATAATTCTAAAGGATTTGGTTTTATAATTGATACTGAAGATCAAGAAAAATACTTCTGCCATGTAAGTGGCCTTATTGATGAAATTCAAGAAAACGATAAAGTTCAATTTGAATTAGAAAAAGGGAATCGTGGTATGAATGCGGTTCGAGTGAAGCTGATATAAATTTAGTCATGCTAATTTTAGCACTACTACTGAGTATAATTTTTTTAATACTCTCCTTAATCCATATAAACTGGGTGTTTGGTGGAACTTTTGGTTTTGATGCTTCCTTACCAACTAATGAAGAAGGACAACGGATGTTAAATCCTAAGCCTATTGATAGTGCTATAGTTGGTTTAGGATTGTTGTTGTTTTCTGTGTTTTATTTTTTGAAAGCCAACCTTATAGATATAACCCTTAGTTCTTGGGTTTTTACATATTTTGGATGGATCATACCATCCATTTTTTTATTAAGAGCCATCGGTGAATTTAAATATCTTGGGTTTTTTAAAACAGTAAAATCTACTGCGTTTGCCAGATATGATACTAGATTATATGCTCCTTTATGCCTATGTATCGCCCTTCTTGGCTATATGCTAAAGTTCTGGTACTAGAAGATAGAATCAATTTCAATGACTTCTCCCATTTTTAAATCATCTAATCTTTGGTGTCCAACTCTAACTCTTACTAGTCTTAGTGTAGGAAATCCAACAGTAGCTGTCATTTTTCGTACTTGCCTGAATTTACCTTCGTTAATCGTTATGGAAATCCAGGAGGTTTTACCATGGCGTTCATCACGAATTTTCTTTCCTCGCTCTGGGAAATTTGGAGCTTGATTTAATTTTATAACCTTACATGGTTTGGTTATATAGGATTCACTTTTGTGACTTATAGACACACCATGTTGCAATTGCTCAATGACTTCACTAGTAATTTCCCCATCCACCTGAACATAATACTCTTTATCTGTTTTTGAACTGGTAACATCGAAACTTACTTTTCCGTCTGTGGTTAAAAGAAGTAAACCCTCAGAATCTTTATCCAAACGCCCAATAGCCATAGTGCCATTTGGGAAATCATAGAGTTCTCCTAAGAACTTCTTGTTTTTTTCATGCTTGGCATTGGTTTGAAACTGACTTAAATATCCATAAGGCTTAAACAGTTTAAAATGGCGGTGTTCCATGTTAAACATTCGTTTTTAAAATAGAATAAACTAAATCTTTTGTAAGTGTTTGTCCTTGCGCCTTTGCACGAATTGTCTCAAATGACATTCTGAAATTGCAGCCCGACTTATAAGCACTGCAACCGTAAGCAGTTTTCCCCTTAATTATAGTACCGTTTTGGCATTTAGGGCAATTAACAGCTTTACTTTTCTTTACTTCGGAAATTTTAGTTTTGTCCTTTTTTGCTTCTAAAACCAACTTAAAGTTTTCGTTGAAACGTAACAACCCTTCAGTTGTTCCATCATCTGATGAAAACCCTTTGAGATTAACAGTAGACCCTTTTTGCAATAATCTGATGAGTTGCTTTTCAGAAATCTTCTTTCCGTAAACTTTAAACGGCAATATAAAGTTGCAGCCTGTTTTAAAACGACTACATCCATAGGCTGTTTTTCCTTTAAGTAACTGCCCTTGTTTACATTGCGGGCACATTTCCGAAGATAAACCAGCAGCTTCAGATTGCTTTGCTTTTACCTGACGTTGTTCAATCACTGTGGCTTGTGATATATTGGCACGAGAGGTTTCGCTACGTACTTCATAGACCAAATCATCTACCATCTTTTTCATGTTTTTGATAAATCTGCTAGCACTGTATTCACCCTTTTCGATGTCTTTGAGCTGTTTTTCCCACAGTCCGGTAAGTTCGGCAGATTTTAAAAGTTCATTTTGAATGGTGTCAATAAGGGCAACACCAGTTATAGTTGGTAAAATTTGCTTTTTGTTGCGCTTAATATATTGGCGTTTAAATAAAGTCTCGATGATATTGGCCCGTGTTGATGGTCTTCCAATACCGTTTTCTTTCATTAAATCGCGTAGTTCGTCATCGTCTACTTGTTTACCTGCAGTTTCCATAGCACGTAGGAGAGACGCTTCAGTAAATTGATTTGGTGGTTTGGTTTGCTTTTCTAGGAATGATGGCTCATGAGGTCCTTTTTCACCTTTTGAAAATGTGGGAAGCGTATCTTTTTCTGAGGTGTTTGAACTGCTCTTTTTTCCGAATTTAAATACGGTTTTCCATCCGTCTTTAAGGATTTCTTTTCCTGTCGTTTTAAAGTTTACATCATCTGCTTTCCCAATAACTGTAGTATTTGATACCTCGCAATCTGGATAAAATACTGCAATAAAACGTTTTACTATGATATCATAGACTTGCTGTTGGTTGTATTGCAGATTAATTTGAATTCCGGTTGGAATAATAGCGTGGTGATCGGTTACTTTTTTATCATTGAAGACCTTAGCCGATTTTTTTATTTTTTTTCCTAAAAGTGATTGGGTTAGTTCAGAATAGTTGGTTAATTTCTGAAGTATGCCTGGCACCTTTGGGTAGATGTCTGTGGGTAAAAAAGTGGTATCTACTCTTGGGTAGGTCACTACTTTTTGCTCGTATAGTTTTTGAACAATTTTTAAGGTTTCGTCTGCTGAAAACCCAAACTTTGTATTGCAGTAAACCTGCAACCCTGTAAGATCAAAGAGTTTAGGTGCGTATTCTTTTCCTTTCTTTTTGGTTATAGATACAACCTCAAAATCATGCTCCTTTACTTTATTGGCTAAAATTTCACCCTCTTCCATTTTATGAAATCGTCCTTCCTCATAAACAAATAAAGTGTCACGATAGAGCGTATGTAATTCCCAATACGGCTTTGGTTTGAAATTTTCTATGTCTTTAAATCGGTTCACAACCATTGCTAAGGTTGGAGTTTGCACACGACCAACAGATAGCACTTGTTTGTATCCACCATGTTTTACAGTGTATAGACGTGTTGCGTTCATTCCTAAAAGCCAATCACCAATAGCACGAGAAAAGCCTGCATAATAGAGATTATCATAGGTTTCAGAATCTTTGAGATTTTCAAAACCTTCCTTAATTGCTTCTATAGTTAACGAAGAAATCCAAAGACGTTGAACCTTACCTTTATAATTGGCTTGGTCTAAAACCCAGCGTTGAATAAGTTCTCCTTCTTGACCAGCATCACCACAATTGATTACAACATCGGCCTTATCGAACAACGATTTTACAATATTGAATTGTTTTTCAATGCCAGAATTGCTTACTACTTTGGTTTTAAATTTTTCAGGTAGCATTGGTAGGTTGTTTAGATCCCAACTTTTCCAATAAGGTTTATAGTCGTTTGGCTCCATGAGTGTACATAAATGCCCAAACGTATAGGTTACTGCATAGCCATTACCTTCATAAAAGCCATCGCGCTTGGTATTGGCACCAAGAACTTGTGCAATTTCTCGAGCAACACTAGGTTTTTCGGCAATACAGACCTTCATTTATAATTTTAGTTTTAGGATGTAAACAGAACTGCAAAATAGGAAATTGTTGTTGTTTTTTGAAAGAGATTTGTAGAGAGTTATTAACTGTTTTTAGAAGGGTTAGGTTCTATTTATTAAAGTAGTCACGATCAACGTTAGCTCCTATAATTTATTCTGTAAAATAATGTACTTTTCCAAGCTCCATTAATAAGGTAATATTCGAAAATCGCTTGCGTAATTCTTCTTGATCATTCTTGCTAAAATCTGGAGGAAGGTGAGAGGCAATAATGTGTTTTGGAGCAATAAGTTCGTTTACTTGTGATATGTCATTATCATCTAGAAGTAACCAATAGGGAAGTACAGCAATATCAATGTTTTTGTTTTTAATATCTAAGGTTTTAAAAGGTTCGTGAGTTAATTTCCAATCGGTATCACCAACATGAAGAACACTATAGTTTCCTAGATTTACAAGATATGCGATGTTTTCAGTTTGATTGTGTCGCTGTGGGTTTGTATGGTCACATCTTATGGCTGTAATTTCGATTCCAGATGTCTCTGTTGTATGTGGCTTTTTGTCATAAGGAACGCTATAAAATCGGCTAGTAATACTATCTGCATTGGAGTGAAACGTAACGACATCCTTTTTTAATTGAGAAGATCCCATGACAACCCCATTACTATTGTGTTCTAAAAACCTCTTCGCGTATTTTCCGCTGAAATGATCACCATGCAAATGCGTATATAAACAAAATTCGATAGGAGAAAAATCTTTAAAGTTTCCTGTAATTAATTGATTTACCATATCCTCTGGAGGATAAACGTAGGGTTTGTTGTAATACTGATGTAAACCATCTATTATAACCGTTTTATCATCTAATTCCATACAAACGCCCATATTACCTGTATATGCAATTTTAAGTGCTTGAGAATTTACAGAATCTTGAACAGTTTGATGTTTTAATGAACCAAGATCATTTGATTGGTTTTTAGAAGTATTGGTTTGACAGGATAATAGGCAATTCACTAGGAATACTATTAAAACAAGTTTATTATATATATTATTAGTTCTTTGTGATCTCATATCATTTTTACTCAATAACTAAAGGTAATAAAAATGAAATAGCTATAACCTGTTATTAGCAAGGTTCTTTTAAATATAACCATAGCGACTTGGTAAAACCTAAATCACTATGGCATTTAAAATAAAATTATGATGTTTTAATCAACGTGAGTAAATATTTTATTAACGATTTTCCACTCATTATTAATTTTAGAAAAAGATAGATAATCATAGTAATTATAACCAAGCATAGGAACATGCAATTTTACCATCGCAATTTTTCCTATGATGTCTATTCCGATAATACTCATTTTAAAAGTTTCTTCTAAATCATTCGGACTTTGTCTGTCTTTTACGCCTTGAGAGTATGCTTTAAAACTTTTTAAATAATCTACTCCTTTTATATCTCCATAGAGATAGGCATCTTCATGAAAGCAAGTGTTTAGTTTTGAAATGTTTCCGTAGAATATGCCTTCAAAATAATTTGCAACCTGCGTTTCTATTTCTTTTATGTTCTTATTATACATTTATAGTTCTTTTTATATGCTGTGTCCAATTGTATGACCTCCAGCGACATTAATGGTTTCTCCTGTTATAAAGTTTGAAGTAGCGAGATAATAAGCCGCTTCAGCGATTTCGATTGTTTCACCAATTCTATTCAACAAATGTAATCCTGCTAAACTATCAGCATCTTCAATTCCAATTTTACTTTGTAAAGGACTTCTTATTATTCCTGGTGCTATGGTGTTTACCTTTATATTGCTTTTTCCAAACTCTGCGGCTAATTGCCGTGTTAATGAATGAATGGCTCCTTTACTTGTTAATGGAGCTGTTGCAGGAAAACCATCTATAGCATGTTCAACTAAGACTGTACCTATATTAATTATAGATCCGCTTTGTTGTTTTATCATTTCTGGAATAACAGCTTGCGAAGTGAAATATGTACCTTTTAAGTTAACATTCCAATACAGGTCTAAATCTTTTTCTTCAACATCTAAAAATGGTTTTGGAGAGAATAGACCTGCATTATTGATTAAAACATCAACAGAATTAAATGTTTCTAAAGCCAGTTTAACAAGTTTTTGACCTGTTTCTTGTTTGCTTATATCACCACTTAAATAAATAGCATTTGAAGGTGCGCCCAATTCTTGGTATGCGCTTTTAAGATTGTCTTCATTTGAAGAATTCATAACAACATTACTTTCTTTGTTTATAAAGTATTTTGCTATTTCTTTACCAATTCCTGTTGATGCGCCTGTAATAATTATTGTTTTATTTTTCATTGCTATTGGTTTTAGTTCCTAAGTATTGTTTTCCGTTGTGACCCCAATTACCAAGAGCTATTTCTTCAATAACAACATGTGTTGTTTGAGGGTCTTTGTTAAGGATATCAACTAAGAGTTGTGTTGTTCCTTCAATTAATTGTTGTTTCTGTTTCATTGTTACTTGTTCGTCAGTAACTTTAATATTAATGTATGGCATAACTTTGTTATTAAATTATTAGTTATGCAAAGATGTTGTGGAATTACAATATGACTAAGGAGGTATGTCACACGTTTGGAGTGATGTAAGTCACATTGAGGAATAAAAATGTGGAATGTCTTAAGAATTTAATCTGCTTAGGGTTTCTCTGGAAACACCTAAATAGGCCGCAATCATTTTTTTAGGCACACGCTGAAAGAGTTTAGGATATTGTTCAAGAAGTAAATTGTAACGTTCATTTGCCGAATTTTTCAATAGAGACAGTATTCTATTTTGAAGAGCAATTCTACCTAATTTACTTTTTTTAGCCCAAAAACGTTCCATTTTGTGCATTTCCGCAGTTAATTTTTCGCGATTTTCATAGGTGATATATAAGAGTTCACAATCTTCTATACAATCAATAAAGGTTTTTGCCTTGGTTTGTTTAACAAAGGATTCATAGTCTGTAATCCACCAATTCTCCATACCAAATTGAAGAATATGCTCTTTTCCGCTATCGTCTATAAAATAGCTTTTTATACAACCTTTTAAAATCCAAAATTCTTTATTTACGATATCTCCTTCTTGAACTATATATTGATGTTTACGTCTATTGATCTGCTCAAAATGACCTAATACGAATTCGAACTCTTCGTCTGAGAGTTTAATTATTTCTTCTATATGTTGTCTAAGAGGATGTGTCATTAGTTATTTATGGTTTTTAGTTATCCTCTAACTCTTTTTTATATTTTTTTGCTTGTATAAAAAAGCGGGCGCCAACAATGAGACCTAGAATACCCATAAAAGTGAAGCCAATTATTAAAAAAAGTGTACCCATACTCATAATAACGATAGCTAAGATGACATTTGTTTTTGCAGCACTTAATTTATTTTTTGTTGAATTCATAACTAAAACACTTTGCTGGTTTAGCTGGATTTATAATATTCAATACTGTTTAGAATGATAGCATTATCAACAAGACAATCTATTTTTGGTTGTCCAATTTCCGTGAGTAAAACGAAATTAATATTACCATGCTCATTCTTTTTATCATATTTTAATAAATCGATTATAGCATTATAATCTGAAGGTTCTATGTTAACCGGAGCGTAAATATTATTGATAGCTTGCGTGATGTAATTTAAATCTTGTTTTGAGAAATTTAATAATTCTGAAGAAATATAACATTCCAAGATCATTCCAATAGCAATGGCCTCTCCATGTAAAAGTTCTTCTTTTTCAGGATGACTTAGAAAATAAGATTCGATGGCATGGCCTAGTGTGTGCCCAAAATTAAGATGTTTACGTTCACCTTGTTCTAAAGGGTCGTTAGTGACTATATTCTTTTTGATGAGTACAGATTCATGAATTAAATCATCAAGGTCGTTTAGTGTAAGTTTTGATAAATCTGTTAGTTTATCAAAATAGCTTTTGTCTTTTATCAGTCCGTGTTTAAGCATTTCTGCTAAGCCAGATTTCATCTGATTTTGCGGCAAACTATTTAAATATGAAGTGTCAATAATGACCATGTCGCCAGAACTGATAACCCCAACCTGATTTTTTAATGCACCAAGATCAACACCGGTTTTTCCACCAACCGAAGCGTCTACCATTGCCAACAGAGATGTTGGGACATTAATATATTTGATACCACGCTTAAATGTACAAGCTACGAAACCACCTAAATCTGTCACCACACCACCTCCAAGGTTTAGAAGAAGACTTTTACGATCTGCTCCAAGTTCAGACAGAGCATTCCAAACCCCAACACAAGTGTCTATTGTTTTGTACTGTTCTCCAGCTTCAATTTCTATAATTTCAATTGCAATAGACGTTTCAAGATGTGCCATAAACGCTGGTAAACAATGCTTATGTGTATTCGAGTCTACGAGAATAAATAGTTTAGAAAATCCTTTTGAATCAATGTAATTATTGAGTTCTTGATATGCGGTTGAATTAAAATGAACAGAATATGTTTTTGTAATTATAGAATTCATATAGATTTATAAAAGTGGAAAATTAGCGACTTTTAGTAACATAATAACTATTGAATAATTATTTTTGTTATATATTTTTCACAAATGGATTCAAATACACTTTTCGATAATACTGAAGTTGCTTTTGCTCTCAAAAATGATTCAGAATTAGAACGCGCTTACTTTTTATTTAAAATGATTTCTCATGAACCTTTGGTAAGGATTGGTACTGCTGCCACTAACTTTGCATTAAAGGCTAAATTGCCTGTAGAAGGTTTAATACGTTCTACGGTATTTGACCACTTTTGTGGTGGTGTAAATGAGGAAGATTGCCTACCTGTAATAGATAAGATGTTTGTTAAAGGTGTGAGTTCGGTTCTAGATTACTCTGTAGAAGGAAAGGAAAAAGAATCTACCTTTGATGAAGCCCGAGATAAGATTTTAAAGATTATCAAATTTGCAGATGAAAAAGAATCGATGCCTATTGTTGTTTTTAAACCTACTGGTTTTGGGCGTTTCTATTTATATCAAAAGAAGGGAGAAGGAGTAGAGTTCACTCAAGCGGAACAAGAAGAATGGAATAGAATAGTAGAACGATTTGATGCCGTTTGTCGCCTAGCGAAAGCTAAAGATGTGGAAGTTTTAATTGACGGAGAAGAAAGTTGGATGCAAGAAGCCGCAGATGATCTCTGTGAAGATATGATGCGTAAGTACAACGTAGAAAAACCTATAGTTTACAACACGCTGCAAACCTATAGATGGGACAGGTTAGACTACTTGAAAGCAACACATAGACGTGCCGTTGAAGGTGGTTTTAAAGTTGGGTTTAAAATCGTTAGAGGTGCTTATATGGAAAAGGAGCGAAAGCGAGCTGAAGAGAAGGGTTACGCTTCTCCAATTTGTGAAACCAAACAAGCTACAGATGATAATTTCAATACATGCATGACCTACATTTTGAACAACCTAAAAGATATTTCTTTATTTATAGGAACACACAATGAGCACAGTTGTTATATTGCTATGAAATTAATGCAAGAACTAGGTATTGATAAAAAGGATAATGATGTTTGGTTTGGTCAACTCTATGGGATGAGTGACCATATTAGCTTTAATTTGGCGGCTCAGGGTTATAATGTTGCTAAATATGTGCCATTTGGACCAGTAAAGGACGTTATGCCTTATTTAATTAGACGTGCTGAAGAAAACACCTCTGTAGCAGGTCAAACAAGTAGAGAACTTAATTTACTTAAACAAGAGAAAAAACGCCGTCGATTATAGACAAAAAAAAACCCGTAATTTAATACGGATTTTTTAGTTAGGGTGTTATTAAATTAGAAGGGTTTGTACCATTTTTTCTTTCGTTGCGGATTATTACCATAACCATAGCCGTATCCTTTCTTTTTAATCGTTCCATTAAGAAGTGTAACCATATGTGGTAAACGTTTTTCTTCGTACATGGTTTGGGCAATATGCAATTGACGCTTGTCAATATTATTTGCACTTACGACATAAATAAAAATATCGGCATGATTGCTTATCAATAAGGTGTCTGTAACCAATCCAACAGCAGCCGTATCTACGATAACATAATCGTATTGTTCTTTGACTTTTTCGAATAAATATTTTACGCGATCACTCATTAGTAACTCTGCGGGATTTGGCGGAATAGTTCCAGACGGAATCACATCTAAAAATTCATTGTCTTTTACTTTTACGGTAACATCTTCAATGCTTAATGATTTATCTGAAATGAAATCGGTAAGTCCTTTGTCGCTTTTAATTTTTAAATAATCATTAACTCTAGGGACTCTAATATCTGTTTCAATAAGAAGTGTCTTTTTATCTGAAAAAGAGAATGAACTAGCTAAGTTTGTAGTAGTATGTGATTTTCCTTCCTGAGCAGTAGTAGAGGTTACAAAAATGGTTTTACATTTTTTATCTACTTTCTGCAGCATAAAATCGATGTTCGTTCTAATAATTCTAAAGGCTTCTGCTTTTGGAGAATAATCTACCTTACTTACAACTTTTGATTTTGTGTCTGCCTTTGGGATATCACCAATGAAAGGTGCTTTAACCAAACGTAATACATCTTCTTTAGTATGCACCTTTGTGTCCATGAGGTCTTTTACATAAATTAAAGACACAGGAATAATTAAACCAATAAGCATTGCTGTTAGATAGATGATTTTTTTCTTTGGTGAAACTGGATCATCATTGGTATAAGCATAATCAATAACTTTGGCATTTGCAGTAGACATACCTAGCGTAATAGCTGTTTCTTCACGTTTTTCTAAAAGATAGAGGTAAAGTGACTCTTTAATATCTTGCTGACGCTTAATATCTCTAAACTGTCGTTCTTTTCCTGGAGCAGAATATATTTGTCCTCGAATTCTAGAATCTTCTCTATTTAGGTTATTAAGCGTAATTTGATTGGCATCTTTAATATTACTTAAACTTTGGTTCAAGTTGTTTTTAAGTGCATTAATTTGATCGTTTAATTTTATTACTGTTGGGTTTTTATTGCTTGAGTTCTTTAGAATACGATCACGTTGTAATACTAAATCATTATGACTTTTTGTAATCTGTGCTACATTACTATCTGCAATACCTATATCTGCAGGTAATAAATCTGTACCAGAATCATTATTATTTAAACGATCACTCATGAATTCTACCAACTGCAATTGATTACTGGTTTGGTTAATCTTTGCTTCGGTTTGTCGTTCACTTTCTAAAAAGATATTAGACTGTGAAGATAATGCTGTTAACCTGTTGTCTTTCTGAAGTTTTTCGGCAGTAAAATCTACCTGTTCTAGTTCGTTAGACACTACGTTTAAACGATTTGTAATAAAATCTGAAGTTGTTTTAACAATAAGTTCTTTGTCATTAATAACGTCGGCATTATACTTTAAAATAACTTCATCTAGTATTAAACGCGCCTTTTCTTTAATGCTTTCATTTAACGACAGTTTAATAACATTCGATTTGTCTGTGGTAGCGATTTTTACCTTAGAAAGGTATGACTCAACAACACTATGTATTGGTCTCACATGAATCTCAACATAATCACCTGGTTCAGAACCATAGGTACCAATATTTGGAGTGATAACAAAGTCACCAAACGAACCTTTTACGCGATCTCCAAAACTGTGAGTTGTTGTTTCTCCATCATCAAATTCTAATAGTTTATTGGTATTAACTTTAGAAAGTTCATATTGTTGAGCAGATAGTATTTTTATATATAATGATTTATTTACATCAGCAAGAATCGAGTCGCTTACAAAAAAACTAATGTCCACAGGAGGATTAGAATAAATCTCCTCTTTTTTTAATTTTCCGCTAACATAATAACTAATATTTAACTTAAGATCTTTAACCACTTGCGTAAGTATAGATCGCGATTTAATTACTTCTATCTCATCTACGACATTTGGTAAAGTTGAATTTAGTCCACCATTTTGAAGTGAAGATATTTCAGCTAAACTCCTTGAGTTTTCATCTTCTTTTAACTTTATTGTAGCATTAGCCTGATATAAAAATGTGCTATATCTAATTTTAACGAATGCTGCGGCAAGAGCAATTAATAGAAAAATAATGATGAGCTTCCATTTTGATAAATATAGCTCAACGAGTTTTACTATTGTGTCTTTGTTTGTTAGGGAATTTTGAGACATAATACTATAA
Source organism: uncultured Psychroserpens sp. (assembly GCF_947494225.1). Taxonomy (NCBI): domain Bacteria; kingdom Pseudomonadati; phylum Bacteroidota; class Flavobacteriia; order Flavobacteriales; family Flavobacteriaceae; genus Psychroserpens; species uncultured Psychroserpens sp. The sequence continues at coordinate 293,026 of NZ_CANLUG010000003.1, read as the reverse complement.
ATCTATATTAGTTTCTGAAAATAAAAATTGCTGCAATTGTAGCTAGTGTAGACACTGCAGAAATTAGAACGCCAGTATTTGGGTTATATGAAGATGTCTTGACTTTAGCATTATTTGGCTCTACATAGATGACATCATTTTGAGTTAAATAATACACAGGAGAATTTACAACGTTTATAGATGTTAAATCATATTTTGCATATTTTTTCTTTCCATCCACTTCACGAATTAAAAATACGTTGTTTCGTTTTCCATAAATAGTAAGGTCTCCGGCTAAACCTAAGGCTTGTGTGAGGGAAATACGTTCTCCTTCAACAGTGTATGCACCAGGTCTGTTTACTTCACCTAAAACCGTTACAGTAAAGTTAATAAGTCTAATGTTTACTATAAACTCTTTCACGTATTCACCAATACGTTCCTTTAACATTTTTGTAGCTTCAACTCTTGTAAGGCCTCCCATTTTTACCGTACCTAAAACAGGAAATTCTATATTACCTTCTGGATCTAATAAATAGGTTTGTCTTAAAACAGTTGGTTGGTTTGCCGCACCACCAGAGGTATTATAGGCTACTGCTGGTAAATTAAAGGCAGCAACAGATTCTGAAACTTCAGCAGAAACATCAATTGTTAATATATCATTTGGCTTATATGTGATTTGAAAATTATTGTCTAGTTCGCTTAAACTTACATCTGTTATTGGCTCATCTTGAAAATAGACAAGATCTTTTCTCGAGCCACAAGATGATAGTGCTACAAATGAAAATAGTAGAAATAATCTGAATATGTTGCTAGAATGTTGACGCATAATATTTTGATTTGGTTATGTTATTTTTTTGAGTCTAATACTTCGTATTTAGAATTGTTGGAAATGTATTCTGGAATAATATCTTTAATTAATGATACAATTTCTAGATTTTGTGATTTAGAGTTAATCGTGCACAAATTGGCAATTTTATCACTTATAGTTAATGTATCTATAGATTTTGTTTTGGCAATCATGATTTTTTCATGATAAGTTTGCCTAGTATTTTCCCCGTCTGCGAGTAGCTCTTCATAGATCTTTTCACCTGGACGCAAGCCTGTAATTTTTATTTCAATATCTTCTGGATGTCTTAAACCAGATAGAATGATCATATTTTTGGCTAAATCATAAATCTTAACAGATTCGCCCATGTCAAACACAAATATTTCACCTCCATTACCCATTGTAGCTGCCTCTAATACTAACTGACACGCTTCGGAAATGGTCATAAAATAACGTGTAATATCTTTATGCGTTACAGTTAATGGACCGCCATTTTCAATTTGTTTTTTAAATAAAGGAATAACCGAGCCATTGGAGCCAAGGACATTACCAAATCGTGTGGTAATAAATTTGGTCTTCCCTTTTCCTTGTAAACAATTAACATAGAGTTCTGCAATACGTTTAGTTGCGCCCATAACATTAGTTGGGTTTACAGCCTTGTCTGTAGAAATAAGTACAAACTTATTTACACCATGTTTTACAGATAAACTCGCAATATGTCTGGTTCCTCCAATATTGACACTCACAGCTTCGTAAGGATTATTTTCCATTAACGGAACATGTTTATATGCCGCTGCATGAAAGACAATTTTAGGTTTGTGTATTTGGAATAGTTGCTCCATACGTCTAAAATCTCTCACGTCCGCAACTATAGCTGTAAAGTTTTTAATTCCTTTTTGTACAAATTCTTGTTGTAATTCATACAATGGAGATTCTGCCGTATCGAGAAGAATTAATTTTTTATAATTATAATTAGAAGCCTTTCTTGCAATTTCACTTCCAATTGAACCTGCAGCTCCAGTAATTAAAATGATTTGATTTTCATATTCATCTAAAAGAGCAGGATTGGTAATAGATATAGGATCACGTCCTAATAAATCTTCAATATTTACCTCTTTAATTTGTCCTACACTTAAATCTCCATCAATCCAGTTTTGAACAGGAGGTACAATTTTTACTTTTAAGCCTAATTCAAATAGTAAGCCCGAAATTTGAAGTAGCCTAGACGATTCGATATTTTGAATTGAAATAATAACTTCTTCAACAGCATACTTTTCAATAAACTTTGGTGTTATTTTGTCCAAACTATAAACCGACAACGTATTTATCTTTTTTCCAATCTTACTTTCGTTATCATCAATAAAGCCAATAATTTGGTGACTGTTCTTAGGGTCGTTAGTGATAGCATCATAAGTAATCATTCCAGAGTTACCTGCACCAAAAATTAAAATGCGTTTTTGCGTTTTAAAATCTTGCATTAGTTTGTTGTACATAGACTTTATAAAAAGTTTGAAACCAACAAGGAATAGAATATTTAAAAGTAAATGGATATAAATAATAGATCCAGAAATATTGAAAATGCTTTCGTAATTAAAACGTCTACTAAAAAAGGTTGAAACAATCAATATGGTAGCCAAAATGTTGACTCCTATAATAATATTAATCACATCTTTAAACCCAGTAAATCTAACAACACCTTTATAAGATCCAACAAATAAAAAGCTAATCAAAGCCGCTAAAAAGACAAATGGAATTTGCTTAAACATAACTACAAAATCAAAATCAAGATGGAAATTGAATCTTATAATATATGCAGCAACAAAGGTAAATGCGACGATCGTTAAATCGAATAACATAACCAACCATTTGGAGGCATATTTATGTGATATATTTTGAAGTAATTGTTTAATCATGCTCTAAAATACGTTTTTATTGCTGATGTTACTCTATTTATTTCATTTTCAGTTAAGTTAGATCCGCTAGGTAAACATAAGCCTTTTTCAAACAAATCATCAGAAACACCATTGAGGTAACGAGGTGCATCTTTGAAAATAGGTTGTTGGTGCATAGGTTTCCAAAGTGGTCTAGTTTCAATGTTATATGTATTAAGTTCTAACCTTAGTTCTTCTCTAATTGCTTTAGATGGCGTTAACAAGCACGACAGCCAACGGTTTGAAAAAGAACCATGAGGTTCATCAACAAATTGAAGTTCTTCAATACCTTGAAAACTATCTTTATAATGCTGATAGTTTTGTCTTCGAGCTGCAACTCGGTCATCGAGAACTTCCATTTGGCCTCTGCCAATACCGGCAAGTACGTTAGATAACCTGTAATTAAAGCCAATAGAAGAATGCAAATATTCTACCGCCTTATCTCTGGCCTGAGTGGCAAGAAAAACAGCTTTTTCTTTTAGCTTAATATTTTTGGTTACAATCGCACCACCACCAGAAGTTGTTATGATTTTGTTTCCATTAAAGGACAATACAGAGATATCTCCAAATGTGCCGCATTTAATGTTGTTATAGGTACTACCTAAAGCCTCAGCACTGTCTTCTAAAACAGGAATATCGTAGCGTTTTGCTACCTTATGAATTTCACTAACTTTATAAGGCATGCCATACAGATGTACAGCAACAATGGCTTTTGGTTTCTTTCCTTTTTGAATACGATCTTTTATTGCAATCTCTAATTGTTCTGGACAAATGTTCCATGTGTCACGCTCACTATCAACAAAAATTGGAGTAGCACCTTGATACACGATTGGATTTGCAGATGCCGAAAACGTCTTAGACTGACAAATAACTTCATCTCCATGACCAACATCTAATAAAATAAGACCTAAATGAATAGCAGCCGTTCCTGAACTTAACGCAGCCACATGACTATCTTCTTTAAGATAATCCTGAATATCAGCCTCAAAACCATTGACGTTAGGCCCTAAAGGAGCAATCCAATTGGTTTCGAAAGCATTATTAATATAAGATTGTTCTTTTCCACTCATATGCGGAGATGACAACCAAATTTTTGATTCCATAATCAACTTGTTAAGTAAGTTTATTACTATACAGCTAAGCGTTTAGTGAGGGATTTGGGTGAAATTTTGGATGGTTAATACATGTTTAATGCTAGTAACCTGAATAAATTTCTTGTTAAATATGCATTAATACCATAAAACCAACCAAATAAACACGATAAAAAACAATTTTTCACGTTGACCTTTAAGCCTTCGATTTATTAGAAAAGCATAATAATTAAGAAGAAGACTTAATTTTGTTAGCCAAACCTGTCATGGTTTCGCTTTTGAAATTATAAGTTTCATTGAGCTTTTTGTAGGTTTTGAAAATCTCTTCTAGGTTTTTGAAGTTTTCATCCATTTGAGCTCCGAAATTATGAGGGTGCCACCATAAATGAAAAAGCTCATTCTTTTTAGCTGCATGCGTCATTGCTCGCTTTATGCGCTTAATTTTTAAGGGTTCTAAAAACTTCAATTTCTTACTATAAGCTCTAAATAATCTGCTCGATGGAAAATTGAAAAGATCTTTTTCTTTGGTCATGTCCTCTAACTTGTACGTATTTGGTCCAGTAACACTCACATAAGCATCGAGAAACTTTAGCAACTTAAAAATATACCACTCTTTATAAAATTTTGTAGTATGAATGTTATATATGTATGCTTTTTCTTTTCCTCTAAAAGAAGTGATGCCGTGCTTTTTAAGCACTTCTAAATAAGGCTTGTCAAACGGTTTAAGTGGGTCGACCATGTTTCTGGGAAAGACCAGACTGTTTATATCTATACCTAGTGGCTTTGCGATTTGTATTGCCGAACTAAGGTCATTATCAAATTGTTCAACATTTTGACCAGGAATGTGACAGTAATAATGACAAAATGTATGTGTTCCAATTTCGTGATTGCCATTGTTTTGAATTTGCTTTATGCCAGAAAGACCATAATGAAAGGGGTCGTCTTGCTCACTGTTTCCAATTGACGCTATTAAAGGGTATGGCGAAAACTTTTCTTTTGAATACGACGGTTTATGCTTAGGGGCATACTTGAGGAGCTCTTCCTTGTCTTTTGCAAATAAGAAACCAACAGTAGCAAATGTGAGTTTAATGTCATATTTGTCACTCATTTCTAAAAGCCTATCTAAAACTTTTCCAACATTGGTTAAGTTTGTTCTATAGTCGTCTACAGATTTTTTATCAAAAACTCCCCAATGAATTTCGTAATCTAATGAAATAACAAAATGACCGCTCATAGTTTAATTTATATTGGTTTCAAATGTAAATAAAATTAACAGTAATTTTTAATTCTCTTAATTGATAATAACATGGCAAAAATGTTACTTTTGCATCTCGTATCTGTAATACCATGAAAACCAACCCATTCACATCTTCAGTTTTTGAGACCTCTTGGTCCAAACACTTCAATGAAGATAAGACGTTAATGTCTTTTGATTTTTTAGAAGGGGTAAGGTTTATTAAAGATAAACCAAACGGTATTTATGTTAATGCAGGTAGAAATCTTACCAAAGGCTTATATTATAGTCTAAATTATGATAAACAAGATTACAAGGGAAAAACCTTTTTAATCTACGATGTGCCATCGTACTTTGATGTCGAAGATTTTAATGCGCCTTCGCATTCTTCTCTGCGAATTAAAAGAGTATTTCAATACCAAGGTTTTTTGATGGACATCACATCTTTTAATAATCAAGATGAATATATAAACTCTCAATTTAGTTCTAAAAACAGAAGAGAGTTCCGTTCAAATCAAAGACGCTTAGAAACGTGTTTTGATATAGACTACGCTTTTATTCATGAGGCCATGCCGAAAGAAGAATTTAATGTTCTTTTTGAACAGTTTTATGCGTTGTTAAGTAGACGTTTTGCCGATAAACAAACCAACTATCACCACTTAAGCTCTAAAAAATGGAATTATTATAAAGAGTTGGTTTATAATATGTTGAAAAAGAAGCAAGCGTCACTTTTAGTGATTAGCAATGCTAAGACTCCAATAGGAATTACACTTAATTTTCATTCTGAAGATATACTCTTTGAAGCGATCACAGTTTTTGATCCTGATTATTATAAATTTAGTATTGGTAAAACGTCCATAATTAAACTGCTAGAATGGTGTTTTGAGCATAACTATAGAATTTCTGACTTCTCTAAAGGAGACTTCGATTATAAACATAAATGGAGTAATTTGGCTTATGATTTTGAATACCATATTTTATACGATTCTAAATCGATATTGTCTGTATTAAGAGCTCAGTATGCCATTGCTTATTATAAATTGAAATTATATTTAAGACGAAAAAAAATTAATGAGCTTTATCGAAAGTATAGATTTTATTTAAAAGGAGGCGGAAAAGAAAAGGAAGATAGGGCGTATAATAACTATACATTTGAAAAATTAAACAGTTTTGAACCATCTGATAATCATGAACTCATCGATTTTAAATCTGAGTCATTTCGTTTTTTAACCCAGTTTGTCTATACATTCTTGTTTGCTAACCCAGAGCCATTAGAAAATGTCAAAGTTTATAAGCGTATAGATGCGTTGGAATTCGTAATCTCTGGATCAAAGAAGGCGCAAAAAATTATATTCAGTTAGACGTTTTTATTTCTAACATGCGGTCACATTTTGAAAACATTCTCCCGGCGCTATAGTTGTTAAATTGAGCAACGTTTTTATGACCTTTTAGCCATTCTATATAGATAGCTGCTGTGTTAATTCCTGCTTCATGTGAAAACGGATAACCTCCTCCAAATCTTGGATTTAGCTCAAGTACGTAAAGTTGATTTTCTGCAATAAAAACATCACAATCCAGACTGCCAATGTGTTTTAGTTTTTCTGAAATTATTTGTCCAATTTTATCAAATTTTCGATCAATTACAGAGATAGCTTTGTCTGTTTCTCCCGAGCGCATGTTGAGTTTTTCTCTTACAAATGTTCCGTAATATTGGCTTTCAAAATCGTTAACAATGTCCATCCCAAACTCTCTTCCGTCTAATTTCTCTTGTATTAGGATGGCATGATCTAAATCGTGTGAACTAGCTGTATTTAAAATAGATTTTTTCAGTTTAATGTGCTGAAGTTTAAAAGCTAATGCTAATTCTTCTTCAGATTCTGGAAAATCAATACCTATAGAGGCACTTCCCCAACGAGGCTTAACAACCAAAGGATAGTATAAAGTTCCATTTTTGATAGCGTGCAACGCATCTTTTAAGGTTGTATAGGTCTTTGGTGTTTTTAGTCCTATCGATTTTAGAAAGTTAAACGTTTCAACTTTATCAAAAGCAATATCAATCACATTTTCATTAGACACAATAACTTTTGTGCCTGTAGCTTCTAATTCGGCTTTATGCTTTGAAAGGATTGGTAATTCTAAATCATTGAGCGAAATAACAGCTGTGATTTGATGTTCAATAATAATGTTTTTAAGCGCTTCTATATAAGTGTCATCATAGATGTTTGGGACTAAAATGGCAATATCTGCATCTACCATAGCAGGAGCAGATACGCTCATGTCGGCTGCAAGGATAAGCCCTTCACCATTAATGGCCTCTTTAAAATAATTAATGAGATAATTACGTCTACCTGCACAAGTAAATAATATATTAATTGCCATGCGTTGAATTTTGGTTAGTTTCTGTTCCCATGAAATCAGGAACGATATCATTTTCCACACTATATATACCATCTTTTTTAAAGACTTTATATACTGTCAAAAATAAAATTTTAATGTCTAATATAAACGACATATGTTTAACGTACCACACGTCGTAATTAAATTTTTCTTCCCAACTAATTGCATTTCTACCGTTCACTTGAGCCCAACCTGTTATGCCAGGTTTGATATTGTGACGTTGCTTTTGATGATCATTATATCTTGATAAATATCTAACAAGCAAAGGTCTGGGGCCAACAATACTCATATCGCCTTTAATTACATTTAATAATTGTGGGATTTCATCTAAGGAGTACTTTCTAACAAAAATGCCAGCAGCTGTTAAACGCTCAGATGGTGGGAGTAATTCGCCATTCTCATCTGTTTTATCATTCATCGTTTTAAACTTAATTATCTTAAAAATACGTTCATTTTTGCCTGGTCGTTCTTGATAAAAAAAGGCTTTACCATTATTCTTAAACATGAGAACACACCAAGTAACTAAAAATATAGGAAACAGTAAGATGAATCCAATACTTGCAGAGAGGATGTCAAAAAACGGTTTGATAATATGTTTGTACAATCCCATTACTTCAAACTTTTATAATAGTTTAAAATTTCGTTCCACACAAAACCTTGCTCGTAGCGTTCTATAATTCTTGATCTGGTGTAATTTACCATACCTTTCCTTTTTTCAGGATGATCTATCATAAATTGCATAGCTTGCTCTAATGCTTGCTCATTTTTAACAGGTATAATAAGTCCGTTAACGCCATCTTCAATGACTTCGTTGCAACCATTAATGTCAGAAACAATACATGGTAAGTTCATACAACTGCACTGTAATACAACATTAGGAAATCCTTCTCTATAACTAGGGAAGGTGAGTACGTTTGAAATGGCAACATATGGTCTAATATCTTTTTGTAAACCTACAGCCAAAATTTGATTATTTTCCTTAATAAGAGCCTCTGTTTCTGGTAACAATGGGTCTAAGTGATTCTCTCTTGGCCCAACTAAAATTAACTTGCAGTGCAGTTCTTTTTTGGATAACCTATTAAATGCACTTACTAACTCATTAATACCTTTATCTCTAACAATTCTTCCAATAAATATAAAAACAATGTCATTATTTACAATGCCAAGTTCTTGCTTTAGTTCTAGTTTTTTTTCTTCTGAAACATGAGCTGTATCATAATGGCTAGTATCTATACCATTTGAACTTCCATTTCCAATAACCATTAGTTTTTCAGGTTTGGTATAGTTGTTTTCGATAATAATCTGTTCTAGACCAAATGAATTGGGTAATATTTTGGTTGCACAGCTATAGGTGAATTTTTCAACAGCGTCTAGCAATTTCCTTTTACTTCCTTTTGTTTCTAATAGAGGTAATCCTGCTATGGTATGCAATCTATGCGGAACACGAGCCAATTTTGCGGCAAGCATACCTAAAGTACCAGCTTTTGGTGTATGCGTATGAACAATAAAGGGTTTTTCAGATTTAAACAATTTGTAGAGTTTGAAAGTTGCCTTTAAATCTCTTATTGGTGTTATGGTTCTTGTCATCTCCACCACATGTGTTTTGATGCCTTCATTTTGTCTTACTTCAGCCAAGGCATCTCCATCTCCAGAGATTCCAATAACTTCATAATGCTTACTCATAAAACGAGATTGTCCTCTCAAAAGCGTTCTTAAGGAGGATGGAACCGTTGTGATACGAATAATTTTTTGCATACTAATTGTTCATTTGATTAAGCATTGTTCTTACAAAATTATCAATAGCTCTAGATTCAATATAATCTTTAAAATAGATCTCTCTATGGCTAGTAGTATCAACAAGACCTTTATCCATAGCCTCTCTTAAGGCATCTACATTCTCAGTTTCACAAGTTATAATACCTTTGATGTTCGAAATTTCCCCAGCACATGTCGTACTTACAACATGATCATTTTGCGACATCATTTGAAGCAAAACATTTGGAAACCCTTCTATTCTAGATGATACCACACAAAGTCGAGCTTTTTTAAATATTGGATATACATTGCTAACATAACCATATAAAATCACACGTTTTTGTAAGTCTAGTGTTTTAATTTGTTGTACTAGTTTTTGTTCTTCTTCTTTAGTGCCAACACCCAAAATAACCAATTTTAAGGTTTTATCTTTTAACAACTGAAACGCATCTATAAGAATATCGAAGCCTTTTTCTGGTATGAAACGACCAGCTGCAACTATAAAATTATCAATATTGAAAGTTACTTGCTGTTGGGCTTTTTTAGAAATTTCGTCTAAATTAACAGGGTTTGGTATGACAATAACACTTTCTTTTTTCTTTAACCATGGTAATGCTTGTAAAAGCTGGCTTTTCATTAAATCTGTTTGGCATATAATGACATCGGCTTTCTTATATCCCATAATATAGGCTGTTTTGTAGAGTAGGAGTTTAAATCCTTTAAACCTTAAAAAGATGGAAGTAGATTCTCTTAGTATGAGCTTCGTATGCTTTAATACTCTGGTGTATTTTAAAAAACCCAATAGACCATTTATGAGTGCTTGAGAACTTATAGCATGTTTTATGTCATTTAATTTGTTGAGCGTCCTTATGTATTTAGCGGCACCAAAAAAACCTTTATAAACAGAGGAGTTGTTTAAATAAACAATAGTGCATTTATCTTCCAAAGACTCCCATCCACGATGTTTTTTGTTAACAAGAAATACGACTGTACATTGTTTACCTTGATCAATAAAATAGTTGATGATGGTAAACAATACCTGCTGAGCACCTCCACCAATTAAATCATCTGGTAGAACAAAAAGCCAATCTATGGTTCCTTTTTTTTGCATTAGTGATTCATAAGATTAGTGAATACGTCTTGATATTGTTCAATTATTCGAGTTTTACTAAATTTCTTCGCTACGGAAGCAATCACCTGTTTTCTTTCTAATGGAACAGAATGAAGTTTAATAAGCGCTTCTTTTAATTCGATTTCAGAGTCCACCAAAAATCCGTTAACACCATGCGTTACAATTTCCGAAGTACCACCTAGACAATTATAAGCTACAACAGGTGTGCCCACAGCGCAGCTTTCTAAAAGTGCATTTGGAAAACCTTCTGCATAGGATCCCTGAATAAAGACATTACTGTTTTTTAAATAACGTTCTACATCGTTGGTAAAATCAATCCATGTCACTTTATCGTTAAGGCCTAATTCATTGACTTTATTTTTTATCAATTGTTCGTGTGGCCCACTTCCTATAATGGTATAGTTGAATGCCAGATCTAGCGAGCTCAAGGCTTCTAAAATTCGACAATGTCCCTTTTCATTATGTAAACGACCAACAGTAATGTACTGTGTTTTGGAGTTGTACTGTATTTCAATTTCAGAAGAATATTCTTTTGTTATCGGATTATTTATAATGGTAATCTTTTTTGCCGTCTTTGGACGAAGTTCAATAAGCTCATCGGCCATGTCTTTAGATTGGCAAATTATAGCATCTAATAATTTATAGCTGAGGCTATTTAAGGTTTTTCCAAAAGGTAGTAAGTTGGTGTTGTGATACTGTTTGGTTATTTTCTTAATGTTGGCTTCTCTGGCTACAAATTTGATCTTTCTAAAAAAAAGAGACTGTACCGCTGTTACTGCTGTAAGATGCGCAATAGAGGTCATTACAATTTGTGGTTTGAGTTGTTTCAACTTTGAAAATATACCAGTGATTCCGTCTAAAACACGATTTTTATTTAAAAAATGTGTTTCAATATGTTCTACGGAAAAAGCTGCATCTTTTTCAAACCCGACAATCAATAGAATAGGAGTGAACTTGCTTTTGTCGAGATTTTGGGCAATAAACGAAACGACGCGTTCTGCACCTCCAGCTTTTAATGACGGTAAAATAAATAAGATTTTGATTGTTTTATCCATCATAGAGTTATACAATAGAAAGTCCTTTTCCGTTGTCGTTAAGCCATTGTTTTAATACTAATAGTTTCCAAATTAATGGATACCTATTCCAGCTACCATCCATATGTTGCTTAATCATAAATTGCACCTTTTCTACATCAATGCAAGGTATTGATTTTAAGGCAGTATCGTCAAGTTCGCTCAATACAAAATCTTTTAAATCTTCTTTAAACCAGCGCGAAAATGGCATTGTGAATCCAGCCTTAGGTCTGTCAAAAATATGTTCTGGAACCGATTGATATAAAACATCTTTAAGAATACGTTTTGTATTGCCTTTATGAAATTTAAACTCGGTGGGTAGTGAGTTAGCAAAATCAACAATACGATGATCTAATAATGGGGCACGTGCTTCAAGTGAAAAAGCCATTGTGGCTCTATCAACTTTAGTATTGATATCGAAGTTGAGATAAGTTTTGGTATCAAAATCTGAAATACGTTCCATAAGGTTTTTATGATCGTGCATTAAATACTTAAGTTCGTCAACCTCGCGATTGTTATAGTTAGTATTAATGTAAGATTGATCAACACCAGTCATAGCACTCAAATAGGCTTCATTTGAATCTTTAAATTGAATCGCCTTAGCAATGACCTTTAATTTATAATGTGGCATAAGGTTTAAGCCAAATGCAGATAACTTCCTTACGGACTGTGGTAGCTTATAGATTTTACTTCCTTTTCTAGTCCAATTATATCTGTGATATCCAATGAAACTTTCGTCACCAGCATCACCAGAAAGTGCAACTGTAACATGCTTTCTTGTGTATTTAGCCAATAACATAGATGGAATTGCAGAGGAATCTGAAAATGGTTCATCATAGAACTCATTGAAGTTTTTTATAAGATCTATACCTTCATCGTAATTACATTCTATAACATGATGATCGGTTTGTAAATGATCTGCAACTTGCTGCGCATATTTACTTTCATCAAATCCTTTTTCGTTGAATTTTACAGAAAAAGTTTTGATTTTAGTCGAAGATGTTTCTGTAGCTTTTGCTGCAATTAATGAAGAATCTATTCCTCCAGATAAAAATACACCAACAGGAACATCTGCGAAAAGCCGTGAAGAAACAGCATCTTTTAGAATATGATTGAGTTCTTGTTTAGCGTCTTCGTATGAACCCGTAAATGGTCTTTCGTTTTTATAGTCAATGTCCCAATAAGCTTGTGTATTAAATGCTCCAGAATTTAAGTCGAATGTAAATGAATGTCCAGCCTTTAGTTTTTTGATTTCATTAAAAATTGATTGTGGATCTGGAATGTTTCCCCAAGCCAAGTAATAAGAAATGGCTTTTTCTGAAATAGATAAATTATCCATATGCAGCTGTATGGAGGATATCTGACTTGAAAATTCAAAATCTTTACCATTGTGGTAGTAATAAAATGGCTTTTGGCCCAACCGATCTCTGGCACCAAAAAACAATTGTTTTTTTACATCATATATAACAAAAGCGAACATACCGTTAAAGTGGTTAACGCAAGCTTCGCCATATTCTAAATATGCAGCACATAATACTTCAGTATCACTAGTAGTTCTAAAGGTATATCCTTTTTTTGTGAGTGTTTCTTTTATCAATTGAAAATTATAGACTTCACCATTAAACACAATATGAATGTCTTCATTATAGGTAAATGGTTGATCAGATCGTGGGTCTAAATCTATAATAGATAATCGGTTATGACCAAAGGAAATGTTATGGTCATTATGATTATAGAATTGCCAACCCATTTTGTCTGGACCTCTAAAGGCAGTACGCTTTAGTTTGTCTTTAACTTGTGATTCGGTATACTTTAAGGTTGTTCCGTATATTCCGCACATAAATTTATACTATTTGGGTGTTTTGTGTTCTGAACAAAAATAGATATTAAATCCACTTTTACTTAAAAAAGACTATTAAAAGTCGTTTTAGACTACGAAATGAAAGGCTACTTTTTATAGTACTGATTTATAAAGGTTTAAATGCGCTTGATAAACGGCATCAATATTATAACTCGATTTTAATTCGTCATACAATTGCTGCGTTTTTTGGAGTGCCTTGTCGTAGTTTTGAATACAATCAATCATAGATTGGTGAAACATGGATAGATCAGATACATAAGCATTGTCATTATTGAGAAAATCAGGAATACTACCAACAGGAGTTGAAATGATGGGCAGTTTTGCAGCAGCAGCTTCAATTATAACCATTGGCATACCTTCCCATTTCGATGGAAGTATTAGTGTATTGGCCGTTTGCAAATAGGGCTTAATGTCACTTCGAAAGCCTAAAAGGTTGAAATGCCTTTCGAAATCTTTATGATCAGCAGTTTCTATCTCTATTAACTTTAAGAGTTGTGCTTTTAATTTGCCTTCACCAACAACATCAAAGACAAAATTTTTAAGTCCGACTTCAATTAACTTTTTGGCAGCAGTAACCATATAAAGCGGGTTCTTTTCATCGCTCAATCGACCCAAATATAAAAACCTAAAAGGGTGGTCAATTTCACTTTGTCGTGATGAAGTAATAGATAACTCATTAAAATCTACACCATTGGGAATAACAACATTGTTTTTGAGATACCATTGCTTTGCATTCTCACTAAAAACAATATCCTTTTTTCTAAAGCCTTTTGTTACGAAGAGCATTAGCTTTCTATTATAAATTTCAATAGTGCTAGAATGAAGCGTAAATACAATTGGTATTTTCTTGTAAAAAAGTCTGTAGAGCGTACCTAAAATAGCACTGTGGTATTGATGACAATGAAATATGGGTTTGTCTTGGTCTTTAATGATGCGGTGTAGCTTTTGAAGCCCTCTTTTTAAACTAGAGTTTTTAAAAGATGTCACATTCAAAAAATGATACTCTATTTGATGTTCTTTAAATTTAGGTTCGAGTGTATTATCATCTGAAATTGAAATCACAATAGTTTTAATAACTGACGTAGAGCACTTTGCTAACTGCAATACCATTTGTTCTGCACCTCCGCCGCCTAAACTACTTGATATGTGTATTATAGTCACTAGATATTGTCTTACTCTAATTAATAATTTGCTTTTTTTGTAATTCTGTCTTTAGAAACGTAGTAAAAACCTCTGCGCCTTTAGAAGACATATGGGTTTTGTCTTTCCAATAGCTTAAATCGTTATGCTCTAAAAAGAATCCTGAGTAATCTTCGTAAGACACGCCTATAGATTGTAACGCTTTCTTTAATGTGTCATATTGAACTTTACATTCGGGCTCATAAGTTGGCGTTGTAAGCATTACTAGGGTTTTATTATTGGCTTTACAAAAATCATTTATTTGATTGATGTATTTCCATACATCTGGATTTATTTTTTTCGTGTCATCACAATCGTAATTTGATTTTATAGATAATGATTTTTTGAATGTTTCAGTTTGGGCTTCTGTAATATCTAGCGGATCAAAACCATAGTACATTTTATGATCATATTTTGGCGACACATAATTTTTTACAATTCCAATGGCTTTCCCGTTATAATCTAGCGACCATAAAAAATGTTGAAGCACGTTATCTTGATTTGCCTCAGAAACAGCCTTTTTTATAATCGGATTTCGATTGTATTTCGTGATTAAACCTTTAACATCAGAGGCATCATAGTCATCTACGAATACCTTGTTTGGATCAATATTAAAAATGATTAACTGATCTTTATCTTTAGGTAATAACTGAATTAAAGTGGCTGAATAAGCGATTGCACTACCATCCATACCAACATTGTAACTAGATGGTTTTATTTTTTTTACATCAATATGATGATTGGATCTAGATGTTCCAAAAGCAATTACATCTAATGAATCTTTTAGAATCATAAATTGGTTTAGCTTTCCAATTGATTGTCCAGACATTACCTTATCACTTATCTTATTTAAACCCATATATACTAGCTTGTCCATGCCGTAAGTAAGGAGTAGTATAATTAGAATAAGTTTAAGTGCCGATTTCATTGATATATGCTTCTATTAAAATTGAAAATAAATAAAATTATTAGAGGTTGAATAAAATAATGCGATAATCATAATAACTACTGATGTGAAAATTGCTAGATTTCTTGGCTTAATCGTACTTCCATAATTTTCTAATGTTACTTTTTTACGGAAAATAAAAATATCAAAACATAAGCCCAATGTGAGCATCAATAAAGCAATAATGACAGTATTAATATTTCCGATGAAAGGTGATGTGTAATCTAAACTCAAAATACGTTTGAGTATGAGCAGGGAAGAAGATAAGTCTTGTGCTCTAAAAAACACCCAAGATAAAAGAACGATGGCCAAAGTCCAGAGGCTGCCCAAAACATTAAAATTTTTAATGTTGAGTTTTGAAAATGTAAATTTCTCAATGGCTAAGGCTGTACCATGAATGGCGCCCCAAATTACAAAGTTCCAAGAGCTACCATGCCATAAACCACCAAGTAACATCGTAATTAATAAATTGCGATATGTAATTTTAATGCCTTTTCTATTTCCGCCTAAAGAAATATAAAGGTAATCTTTGAGCCATGATGATAATGATATATGCCAGCGCCTCCAAAATTCGGTTATGGATTTTGAAAAATATGGAAAGTTGAAATTTTGATTAAAATTGAAACCTAAGAGTTTTGCGCTACCTATAGCAATATCTGAATATCCAGAAAAGTCATAATATATTTGGAATGCATAAAAAATTGTTGCCAGTAAAAGTGTTGAACCATTATGTAGTTCTGGGTTTGCGTAAACGGTATCAACATAAATGGCTAGATTATCTGCAATTACAATCTTCCTAAATAAGCCTACAATAATCTGGAAAATTCCGGCATTGAATTGCGAGGATTTAAATATGCGTTTGTTCTTTATTTGTGGGATTAAGTTAGAAGCACGTTCTATAGGGCCAGCCACAAGTTGAGGAAACAAACTAACATAAGTAAAAAATGCTACGATGTCCTTTGTAGGTTTTAATTGTTCCCTATAAACATCAATGGTATAACTAAGTGTTTGAAATGTGTAAAAACTAATTCCTACTGGTAGTATGATATTTAGGGTTAAATCGTTGACTTGCCAGCCTACTGTAGACATGGCTTGAGCAAAAGAATCTGCAAAGAAGTTATAATATTTAAATATTGCTAATAAACCTAAGTTTGAAACAAGACTGAGTAACAGCCATCTTTTTTTATGTTTTTTAGAAGGAGAACTTTCAATTTTTAATCCAGTAATATAATCGATAAATGAACTATATACAATAAGAGATAGGAAACGCCAATCCCACCAACCATAAAAGACATAGCTAGAGATTAATAACAATATATTTTGTTTGGACACACTATTCCTGAGCATCCAGTAGATAGCGAAGACTACTGGGAAAAATAATAAAAATTCAATAGAGTTGAAAAGCATATTACAGTGGTCTTAACAATGGTAAATCGTTGCTATCATCATGACTTTCATTTTCAATAGATTGCGAGGTGTCACCTAACTTCACGAGAAGCCAAATAGAAATAAAGATTAAAAAATCATTCGCAAAATAATTATGAATTACCATGAGGATTCCTATTAATGAAATGGCAATTAAGGTGAGATGTATTTCAGATTTAAAAAAGGGTAAACTTTTAAAAAACATTGACAAATAAATAATGATCAGCATTAAAAACGGAATAATCCCCGATTCACCAATAACCATTAAATAGGTGTTATGTACACCTTGTCTATTACTCGAACCCATAAAACTTTTATAACCATTTCCAATAATTGGATTTTCATATATGTCATCGAGATATGAAGTCCATTGTTCTGTTCTTGAACCTTCGGTAAAAGCCGTAGTTTCAATCTTACTTTCAAATAAACCTTCTATAATAGAAAACCTAGCGGTATTCACTTGAAGAATTGCAGCAACACTTATAAGAAGTATTAATGCTCCAAAACCAATGAAAAGACCTTGAGCGTTTTTCCGATTTGAAAACACCGCAAGGATGCTTATAAATAACCACATGATTAAGAAAAATCTTGAGAATGTGATGACACCAGTAAAGGTAAAGGCGAACAATAAAATGAGTTTAAGCTGTCGATTTTCTAGTTTGTAGGTAAGGCAGTAACCTATTAAACTAACAAAAGCTCCTGCATTTGGATCTAAGTAAAATCCACTATAACGTCCATATGCATCAGCAAAAAACAACGCATGTACTAAAATACTTAAGGCTCCAATGAGTAAAATAAAACATAAATCTTTTAGTCCAGTATCACGAGCTACTTCAGAGCCACCAACAATTAAAATAATGTATTTAATAAATTCATTAATAAAGGCTTTGGCATCAGGTACATCGACTAATCCGGAGATCATAAAATAAAAGAGTCCCAGGACAAGGAATGGAAACAGTAGCTTTCGTTTTTTGCTAAGAAAGTAATAGGCAATAAGCAAAATATTAGTAAGATGACTGGTATAACTTCCAGCGGTCTCACTAAAAACCTCTAATGAGAAACTCGAAATTTCCCAAAGTAAAAGCATCAATATTATGTACCTCAATACTTTCATATCACCTTTTTAATTAAGCGTTTTGGGAAACGTACAATAAAAATTAATCCAGAAACAAGGAACTTAAAACTACCAAGTTTTAATTTTTTGTCTGAAAATAACAATCTCGATTTAAAGTAGTCAAAAGCTAAGTTGCGATAGTATTTGTGCTTGAAAATTTCAGATATAGAAACATCCAATAGGCCATAATATCCACCATAATAATATACCATAGCTAGATCTTTTCGAGATTTCTTTGATGCGATTAAGCCATCTTCAGAGCTAAAATAACACCTGTGTGCTATATTTACGCATAAAAAATCAAATTTCTTATTAATGGCATTCCAGGTATGACTTTCCTGAATATGGCACTTATGACTAGTATACATTTTTTGATCGGCCAATATTGAGGTTCTCCAGCATGCCCATTTTTCACCATCAACATGATAGTTTAAAACGCGCTCATCAAAACCAACTTGCCAGCGTTCTTCAGGAAATGTATCACCAACAATATCACCTTTCTCATTTTTTGTCAACGTCCATATTGAGGCAACTTGAGGTTTACTGTCAGATACAGTTTTCCATAATTCTTTTAGATCTGAGAGGGTGTTAGAGCTAAAAGAATCGTCACTATCGGCAATTATGGTATAAGGTTGGTCACACAAATCTAAGCCATAATTCACAGCTGCAGATTTACCTTGGTTTTTATCAAGTTTGTAATAGGATATGGCAATGATTCCAGTTTTAATCCAGCTATCAACCAAATCAAAGGTGTTGTCTGTACTGCAATCATCTATAATTATCCAAGAGAATGCCTTAAAGTCTTGATTTTTCAAAGACTCGTAGACGCGCTCAAGCGTATGCTCACGATTATATGTAGGCGTAATGATGTTAAACATTCTTCTTGTCTAGGTGATTAATATAGGCATATAAAATGATTCCATTGATCGTAGCCACTATAGAAGTGGCAAGTGCTAAACCATAAACTCCCATACTCTTAATTAAAATATAGTTAAGGGTAATGTTAAAGATTAAATTAATGATAGATGTTAGTACCATAAAATTGTTCTTATTAATGGAAGTTAAGAATTTAACCATTATAAGACCAGCAATGTATGATGGTATTTGTAGTAAATACATTTGCTGTATTCTAGCTACAATGACAGTATCATCACTTTCGAAAGCATTTCCTTCGAATATGAGGGTTATTATAGGTTTTGAAATAAGAATAACCACAATCATGACGATACCACTCCCTATGATAACAAACTTTAAGATCTTTTTTAATTTTTTAAATGTTTCTATCTTATTGTCAACTGCATTTTTTGAAAAATAAGGAAGAAGCACATTACCTATTGCGATACCAACAATGCTAATGGTAAAAGCTGGAATTTTGATACCATAATTTAGTGCAGCGATAGAACCTACAATGAGTTGTGCCGAAAAATATTGATCAATCAACGGATTTACACCACTTAACAAGCTCGCTGAAAGTTTTGCTGGTAATTGTCCAAACAATGTTTTGATATTGTCTGATTTAAAATCAGGACGATTTAAAAAGATTAAACCTCTTTTTAAAGCAACAGTTAAAACAAACAGGAACCCAAGAATACTGCCTATTAGAGTACCAATAGCCAAGACCAAGGTATCGAGTTCGTCTCTAAAGAATATAACGCAAACTATAATTGAAATAGGTGTAAATATTGCACTCATTGAGGAGTACCTAAACTCATTGTCAATAGTTAGAAGTCCATTTATAACAGAAGTAAATCCCCAAAAAAGAATACATGGCGCTACAAAATAGAACTGTGTTTTTACTAAGGAGTAGTACTGTGCTGTATGACCTTTATAGAGTGTTTCTAGATAGACATCTGTAAAAAGAAAGGCAATAAGCAAAAAGACTAGGGCCACTCCAATAGTTACCATAAAACTTGTACTCTGAAAAGCTCCAACCCGTTTTCCTGTTTTTAGTTCACTAACATAATTTGGTATAAATACGCTGTGAAAAGACCCTAAGAAAACACCGCTAATGAAACTAGGAACCAATACTGCGATTAAAAATGTGTCGATTAGTTCAGAAAGTCCATAAACATCAGCTATAACCATTTCCTTGAAGAATCCCATACCAGAGACAAGGAATGTGAAGAAACCAGCAACAATGACATTGACGATAGTGGCATTGCCTAATAGTTTACCTAGTTTTTGCTTTAAGTTAAATTTTGATTGCAAAGGATATAATTTATGATATAGTATGATTTGGTATGGGCAATAGTACAAATAAATTCAAGAAAGAAATTAATGAAACGATGTTATGCTTTTTTTTTAGATAACATGACTATTGATTTGTAAGTAAATATAACAGAATGTAGGAGGTAAGTTCCTACAAACGTTAAAGTTTCGTTTGAAAACGTCTTTTTTTTGAGTAAGCACGTAGATAAAATTAAAATTAGCATTTCATCTAAATAATTCGACAGATTATAGGAATTTTCCATTAATTGTAAGTAAATATTTACTTATAAATGCTTTTTAGCGAATAATTAATACTTTAAACGGTTTTACTGGAAAAATATTTTAGATTGCCCTAGCAATTAAGCCCCAAAATTAATAGCAAATGATATCCCCAAATCTTAAATGGGATTCCTATGGAATCTCTAAAGCCTATTTTTATACCCTCCTTACATTACTATTTTTTAGTTTTTCTTTTAATAGTTATTCTCAGTTAGCATTTCCAACAGCAGAAGGTTTTGGGAAACATGCTACTGGTGGTCGTGGAGGTGTAGTAATTAAAGTTACTAATTTAAATAATACTGGACCAGGAAGTTTAAGAAACGCATTACTTGCATCTGGAACACGAACTATTGTTTTTGAAGTTGGAGGAACCATTAATCTTACTAGTAATATCTACGTTTCTAATGGGAACTTTACATTAGCAGGACAAACAGCGCCTGGCGATGGAATTTTAATTAGAGGAGGAATGGTAGAGGTTGAAGCGTCTAATGTTATCATAAGATATATCCGATTTAGACCAGGGCCATCAGCGCCTTCTGGAGCAGATGCTTTAAACATTACGGCTTGGAGTGGTCAACATCATAGCGATATTATTATAGACCATTGTTCTTTAAGTTGGGCTTCAGATGAAAATTTTGATATTAGAGCCTTACCAAATGGAAGTGTACGAGATGTGACCATTCAAAATTCTATCATGGCCGAATGTGGTTATGGTTCACTGGCAGCCGAAAGAACAACCAATTTAACGTATTATAGAAATTTATATGCTCATAATAGTGAGCGTAATACAAGAAAAGGATTTCCGCTTCCTAATACATTCGATTTCGAATTAATCAATAATCTTATTTATGGGTTTAGATACGCAACTGTACCAAGTATGGGCGCAAAATTTACCGTATTAAATAATAAGTATAAAAAATCAAGTCAGACCACAATTTTTGGTGGATCTGCCGTAGAAGGAACCACTGGTGGTGCTGGTCAAACGTCACAGACCCATGCCTATATTAGTGGTAATATCTTAGCTCAAGGAACGTCTCAAAACAATTCAGCTTTGTCCTCATATCTTCAGTCTACGCCATATGCAACGTCTGGCATTCAGGCTGTAGCCGCTGATCAGTTAGAAGCAGAACTGTTAGACAATGTTGGAGCAAGTTTTCCTGTTAGAGATGGTGTAGATACTAGGTTAATTAATCAATACATTAATGGTAATGGAGGTCTTGCAACATCAGGTACATATCCAACAATCTTAGGAGGAACAGCGCCTGAAGATAGTGATAACGATGGCATGCCAAATGTTTGGGAAAATCAAAACGGATTAAACCCTAATGATGCTTCAGATCGAAACATTGTTCAGGCAGATGGTTATACAAACCTTGAATATTATCTTAACGGAATGGTTCTGGATGTTTTAGGAAATCAAGTGACCTTAAGTGCTGATAACGAAACAATTTGTGAAGGAACAGATGTTATTTTAACGGCTTCAGGAGCAGATTCATATACATGGGATGTAACTAATGAAACATCTTCGAGTATTACTGTTACACCAACCCAAACTACAACATATACCGTAACAGGGACGCATACAGACGGAAGTACAACCCAAGATGAAATAACGATAACAGTAAACGATATACCTACAGCAAATGCTGGCAACGATATAGACACGTGTCAAGGCACTGCAGTAACTTTAACCGCTTCAGGGGGAACATCATATTTATGGAATACAGGAGCCACAAATGCTTCAATAACTGTAAATCCAAATGTTACAACGACATATTCAGTTGAAGTGACACAAAACGGTTGTACTAGTACAGATAGTGTTGTTGTTACAGTGAATGAAACTCCTGATGTTGATGCAGGTGCTGATCAAACGATCTTTTCTGGAGAAAGTGTGACCTTAACAGCAACTGGTGCAGATTCTTATTTATGGAGTACAGGAGAAACCACACAATCCATAACTGTGACGCCTTCATTAGACACATCATATTCTGTAACAGGAACGACTAATAATTGTGAAAATACAGATACTGTTACTGTTTTTTTGCAAGATGACAGTGTCGATGCTAATGCTGGAAACGACACCGAGATTTGTAACGGAGCATCTGTTACACTTACAGCATCTGGAGGAACTACTTATTTATGGAATACGGGAGCAACAACTGCTAGTATTGAAGTGTCTCCAAATACAACCACTACCTATACTGTAACTGCTTTTAGTGTTTCAGGAAATAACAGCAGTGAAGACAGTGTAGTTGTTACGGTTAACGAGATACCAGTCGCATCGGCTGGAAACGACACCGAAATTTGCTCAGGAAATGTCACCACTTTGACTGCTACAGGAGGAACGTCATATTTATGGAGTACAGGAGAAACATCTCAAAGTATTTCAGTAACTCCAAATGTAACAACAACTTACACTGTTGAAGTTTTTGAAAATAATTGCTCAAGCTCAGATAATGTAACTGTCACTGTTAATTCTTCACCTAACGTATACGCAGGAGATAATATTACAATTTCCGTAGGAGAAACAACGACACTAACAGCAACAGGAGCAGATACCTATTTATGGGAAACAGGTGCTACAACGGCTAGTATTAATGTTACCCCAAATGTAACAACAATTTATACTGTAACTGGTTACTCTAATGGATGTGAATCATCTGATAATGTCACAGTGTATGTGCAATCGGAAACCATCACAGCAAATGCAGGAGATGATATTACAATTTGTAATGGAGAAACAACTACCTTAACTGCATCTGGAGGAGCAACTTATCTTTGGAGTACTGGAGAGACAACAGCAAGTATCGCAGTAACACCAAATACAACTACAACTTATACTGTAACAGCATACAATGATTTAGGAACTAGCTCAGATGATGATAGTGTTACGGTCACAGTAAATGAATTACCTAACGTAGAGGCGGGAAGTAATGTAACGATTACAGAAGGCGAATCGACAACCTTAACAGCAACTGGTGCAGATGCCTATTTATGGGAAACAGGAGCTGCAACAGCAAGTATTAATGTTAGCCCAAGTGTAACTACAATTTATACGGTAACCGGTTATTCTAATGGATGTGTATCATCTGATAACGTTACGGTGTATGTACAATCTGAAACAGTTGTAGCTAATGCAGGTGATGATGTTGAAATATGTAACGGAACATCTGTTACACTTACAGCATCTGGTGGTGTAACTTATCTATGGAATACAGGAGAGACAACAGCTAGTATTAGTGTTTCGCCAAATGTAACAACAACATATACTGTAACCGCTTTCAACGATGCTCAAACAGCTTCAGATAATGATAGTGTTGAAGTTATAGTAAACGACTTGCCTAATACAAATGCAGGAAATGATGTGACAATAAATGAAGGAGAGTCAACGATTTTATCAGTCTCTGGGGCAGATAGTTATTTGTGGAGCACAGGAGAGACGACATCAAGCATTAATGTAAGCCCTAATAGTACAACAACGTACATTGTAACTGGTTTCTCTAATGGTTGCGAAACCACAAGTGATGTTACAGTGACTGTAAATATTGAAAATGTTACTGCAGATGCTGGAGACGATGTGGAGATTTGCAACGGAAACACAATAACGTTGACAGCATCTGGCGGAACAAGCTATTTGTGGAATACAGGAGAAACGACATCTAGTATAAATGTCTCTCCAAGTTTAACAACCACGTATACGGTAACTGCATTTAATTCGGCACAAACTGCTTCAGATAGCGATAGTGTTGAAGTTATAGTAAACGAATTACCTAACACTAATGCAGGAAATGATGTTGTGATTGTAGAAGGAGAATCTACAAGTTTGACAGCAACAGGAGCAGATACATATTTATGGAACACTGGAGAAACAACGTCTTCTATTTCTGTATCACCAATAGCGACAACGACATATTCAGTAACTGGATTTTCGAATGGATGTGAATTTACAGATGAAGTTGTAGTAACAGTAGAACCATTTGAGTTTATTGCTAGTGCAGGTGCAGACCAATCTATTTGTCAGGGTTATGAAACAACATTAACCGCGTCGGAAGGTGATAGCTACTTATGGAGTACTGGAGAAACAACACAAAGTATTACGGTTAATCCTGCTAACACACAAACCTATACAGTTACCGTATTTATAGGAAATTATTCAGATGATGCTGATGTTATGGTATCGGTAAACCCAAATCCGAATGTTATTATTTCCAATGGAGGTGATGTTACAATCTTAGAAGGTGAATTTATAACACTTTCAGCTTCGGGAGCCAATACATATTTATGGAATAATGGAGCAACACAACCTAATATTGCTGTAAGTCCATCGATAACAACAACTTATGAAGTAACAGGTTTTATAAATAGTTGTGAAGATACTAAAGCTGTGGTTGTTAATGTGGTAGAAACTGTTGAAGCATTTGCAGGTGAAGACCTAACAATTTGTTCAGAAGAAACGGTAACATTAACGGCTAGTGGTGGCGACGAATACCTTTGGAACACAGGTGAAACAACTCAGAGTATTGAAGTATCTCCAGATGAAGACACTGAGTACTCTGTATTAGTATATAATGCGTTAGATAGTGATGAAGCAACAGTAATGGTTTTTGTTGAAAATTGCAATACTACCATTGAGATTCCAGAAGAATCTGATGCCTTTGAATTTATAGTGTATCAAGACCCAATAAGTGACATTTTAAAGGTTAAAATAGACGGCTTAAATTCGGTCAGTGCATCAGGAATTATGTTGTATGATTTATCTGGAAAAGTATTGTATACAGAAACATTTAACCAAACAGAATTAGAGAATCAATCTCAAATGACTCGAGGAATTAATACCTCCGCATATGCAAGAGGTATATATATAGTAAAGTTGATTTATAATGATACGAGCTTAACAAAGAAAGTACCCATACGATAAATCAATGGATTAGTTTTGAATATAGTTATTGCAAAGCCATTACTAGTTTATACTGGTAGTGGCTTTTATTTGATGATCAGTGATTGGATTGTAGCCGCAGAATCACAGTTTTTTACTGTTAATTCAACCGCTTTATCATTAAGTTCGTTTTCTATAAGATACGTTTTGCAGCCTTCAGATTTTGTATCGCTTTCAGAAAAATTTACATCACCTGTTTTTATGAGATTTGTAATAGCAAGTGTATCTAAATTATGAGTTTTCATGGCGCTTTCAACGGCGTCAGAATAGAAGCGTTGTTTTTTTGTACTGATACTTTTTATAGTTCGTGCATTTGGTCCGTAAGCACAGGATGTTTTTTTTCCGCTTAAAAAGAATGCTAATAAAATAAGGCCTATTGAGAAGCCTCCCAAATAGTAACCTATTCGATGAATTAATTTCATAATTAGTGTATTGTGTTTCTAGAAAATTAACAAGTTAACATCGCTGCAATCTAGGTCAAACCAATCGGCAACAGATTTGTTTGTTAAAATTCCGTGGTAAAAATACAACCCATTTTTCAATCCACGATCAAAACGGATGGCATTTTCGATACCACCATCTTCAGCAATTTTCAAAAGATAAGGCGTAAAGATGTTACTAATTGATACTGAGGCAGAACGAGAATATCGAGCAGGAATATTTGGCACACAATAATGAATAACACCATTATGCTCAAAGGTTGGTTTATCATGATTAGTGACTTCGCTTGTTTCGAAGCATCCTCCCATATCGATACTAACATCAATAACGACAGAACCTGTTTTCATCGTATTCACCATGGCCTCAGTTACGACGATTGGAGATCTGTTCTTTCCTCTTACAGCACCAATTGCAATATCACATCGTTTAAGTGCTTTAACCAGGTTTTTTGGTTGTATTGTTGAGGTATATAGTGTACGTCCTAAATTGGACTGTACGCAACGTAATTTTGTAATGGAATTATCGAATATTTTAACGTTCGCTCCGAGTCCAATTGCAGAGCGCGCAGCAAATTCTCCAACTGTTCCAGCACCAATAATAACGACCTCTGTAGGAGGCACTCCGCTGATGTTTCCAAACATGAGTCCGTTACCACCATTTACATTTGATAAAAGTTCAGAAGCGATAAGAATAGAAGCAGTTCCAGCAATTTCACTAAGTGAACGTACGGCAGGATACGCACCATCATCATCTTTTATAAATTCGAAAGCCAAAGCCGTAATACGTTTGGCGGCTAGAGCCTCGAAATATTTCTTGCTTTGCGTTTTTAATTGCAGGGCTGAAATTAGAATTGTTTGCGGATTTATAAGTTTTATTTCATCCAAAGAAGGTGGTTCAACTTTAAGTAAAATAGGGCAGGAGAATACCTTTGCGGTATCGTTAGTAACTTCAGCTCCTGCATCGCTATAGGTTTTGTCTTTAAAATTGGCTCCTTCACCAGCTCCGGATTCTATCATTACGCGATGTCCATTAGAAACAAGTGCGGAAACGGCATCTGGAGTTAAACACACGCGTTTTTCTTGAAAGTGAGTTTCTTTTGGGATTCCAATAAACAGGTCGCCTTTCTTTTTATAGACTTCAAGCGTTTCTTCTTGGGGTAACAATTGGGCTTTGGTAAAAGGAGATAATGATTTGCTCATCGAGTTAATTAATTGGTGATTCAAATTACAAATAAAAATCCGTTTTTTACAAAATAAGTTTTATATTCGTTGTAGATAATTTTCTATATGAAATTCAAATTTATAAATATTAAAGTTAAAGTTAAAGACATCATTATTATAGTCCTAATTTTAGGCTTGACTTTTGGGTATTATGCAGTAGAACAAATTCCAACAAGAATAAAGAAAGTTAATTTCATATTTTTTGAAGTTGGAGATTTAGGCTTTGTTGATTTTTCTACCATGGCGCATTTTATTAAAATGAAAGTATTGATAATTTTATATGCTTTAACTTGGTTTTTTACATCTCACCATTGGTGGAAATCTTCAATACTGGTTATAATCACCATAGAATTGTTAAAATTGATTAGTGCTTTAAACCCTAACCAAAGATTCTTCGATGAAATAGAGTTCTATACAAGTCTTCCGATCACTATTCCAATAATTCTTTTATTATTTTATATCTCATATAAAATAGATAAATATAACTTGGCAAAGAAGGTGCTCTATAAGTTAGATAATGAAGTAGATGAATTGTTTTTTGAAATTTATCAAGATAAAAAGAAGGAACTTATAAAATTGAATGAAGATTATAAGAAAGCTCAAACGGAATTATCAAAAGAAAACAACCTTGATTATATTAAGCAGTTAATCTCTATTAGAGATACTTTTTATAAAAAATAAATATGAATATATCAATGTTCAAAAAACACTTCACTAAGGATATGGCAATGATGTTATTCATAATTATGCTACCTTTTCTTTTTTTTCTTTATAACCTGGCGCCAAAAGACACTCTCATATGGGATACAAAATGGTTTAAAATAGATTCAGGGATGTATGAAGAGGTCAATTATCTTTTATGGCTTATTTCTATTAAACTACTGACTTTATTTATGTTATCTGTTTGGTTTTTAACCTGTAAGCATTGGTGGCGGATAATCCTGTTTTTACCAATATCTTCAGAAATACATAAATTAAATGGTACTATTGAAGGAATAAAATTGGGAAATGATTATACACCTATTTATTTAGAAAGCATATTTTATTCAATTCCATATTTAATAGTTCTAATTTTATTATCTAAAAAAATGAACTTTTATAAAAAGCATAATACATTATGGGTAAATAAGGACATAAATACTGAACTAATTAAATTATCCAAATTCAATATAAAAAACTATATCTCTGTTAATAATGATTTAAAGGAAATAGAAAGAAAAAAAAGTATGTTAACTAAGAGAGAATACCTAGCAGAACTTTTATTGCTAAGGGATAGGTTAACGAATTAAAATTTCAGAATTACTCTTTTATAGATTTTTTTGCATTTTCAATTTCTAACAAAATTTCATCTAATAGTGCTTTCTTTTCATCAGACCATTGGGCTTTCAACTTTGCATCTATATAGCTTTCAATCTCTTGTTTACTTCTTACTTTGGGTTTAGATTGTTGTTCAATGAACATATCACCTTTGCCAGTAATTAACCAGATGAGATTCACTTGAGGATATTCTTTGATAATGCGCTCAATTACATCGCTTCCAACGGAAGCATTGTTTTTTTGCATGCGCAAGATATAGCCGTTGCCAGTGCCGATGGAGAGGTCAAATTGTCTAGCGCTCATATTTAAGGCGGAAACCACTTTCATGATGCGATGTATAGTTTTACTCATGATTTAAAAGGGATTAAGAGTATATAGTTTTCATTTATAACAAATGTAATCGTTTTTGCATAAACAATATATATGGGTAGATTTTTTTCTATACTAACTTGTAAACAAAAAACTCAGCTATCAAAGTTAACTGAGTTCGTTGTTTAAGTATAAATTATTTTAGAAATATTGTTTGACTTTGTCCCAAAGTCCCTTAGGTTTCATCATAAACTCTTCTTCTAATTCTTGCATGGTCTTATCAGCATCATTTATTTTGTTGAACATTTTTGCTCTTATTAGATATATGGAAGGAATTACAATAGCCATAATAGGTAGCATATAAATAATCTGAAATTCGTCTACATGAGTAGTATCACCCTTAAATGTCAAAACTATCTGAAAACTATACATAACTATTGGAACCAATAAGGCATGATACCACCAGTTTCTATTAGTGAAAAACCAAATTAATAATAAAAATAAAGGAATGAATTTACCGGTAAAGACCCACATGGCATATTGTGCATCTTCCCAAAATTTGCTGTCATATGTAAATAAAAAAGTGTTCCATACTTTTTCGGTAGGAACACTTTCATGCAATGACCATAATAATGGTGTAGATGCAATCAGAGTACCAATGATACTACCAACAACTGCATTTCTATTAAGTTTTTTTGGCTTAGCCGTTTTGCATGAGCTTTCGCTTTTTCTTTTCGATTTCAATTTTAACTTGTCCATCTAAGTTGATTAAATCAGTTGCTTGAGCTGTGAACAACATACCACCGAAAATCGCGATTGCTAGTACGTACTTTTTAGTCTTCATAATATAAGGGATTAAATTAATTAATTGTTCAAATATAAGTTGCGCTTATACTTTAAACAGTTAAAACCACTGTTAAAAACAGCTGTTAATCTCCTTTTTGCTTACGGTTTTTCCGTAATTATCAATAAAGACGCGGTGTTAGGTTGTAAATTTATTTTCTAAATTTTGACGTGCTCCATAGCTTTTTACTGGGTTAATATTAGGTTTTGGCTCAATTTGAGGGATCTTGAGGTATTATCTTTATGTGTGATTTTAATACTATTTACATCTTCTGGCAGCAAATTTTTAGCATTTTCAGGCCACTCAATTAACACCCAATTGGAAGTGTATAAATAGTCCTCAAAACCAAAATTTAAAGCTTCTTCTTCATTGGCTATTCGATACAAATCAAAATGATAAATAGAAGTCTCATCTGTTACATATTCATTTACTATAGAAAATGTAGGGCTGCTAACTTCATCAAGACTACCCAAAGCATTTACAAGCGCTTTAATAAGCGTAGTTTTACCAACGCCCATGTCTCCATAGAAAAGTAGAGTCCTAGAGCTTGCATAGTCTAAGATTTGCTTTGCTACCGACGAAATGTCTTCAATTTGATATGTTATTTCCAATAACTTTGACATGATTTAGGGTGTCAAAAAAGTTTATAGCCTAATTTGAGGAGCAATAATAAGGAATATTTATGAGAAAAACTAGGAAAAAGTGTATTTCATCGGATTTATTTGCATTACATAGATTGCTATTTCGGATTCATCACCACAAACGGAATAATCATTTCTTCTAATGACACACCTCCATGTTGATACGTATTTCTATAATAACTTACGTAATGATTGTAGTTATTTGGGTAGGCCAAAAAGTAGTCGCCCTTAGCAAAAATAAAGGAGCTACTCATTGTTATTGCCGGTAAGTGAATAGACTTTGGGTCTTTTGCCACTAAAACTTCACGCTCTTCGTAGGTAAGACTTCGTCCTGTTTTATAGCGCAAGTTTAAACTCGTATCACGATCTCCAA
This sequence comes from uncultured Psychroserpens sp., assembly GCF_947494225.1. Taxonomy (NCBI): domain Bacteria; kingdom Pseudomonadati; phylum Bacteroidota; class Flavobacteriia; order Flavobacteriales; family Flavobacteriaceae; genus Psychroserpens; species uncultured Psychroserpens sp. The sequence continues at coordinate 262,515 of NZ_CANLUG010000003.1, read as the reverse complement.
TAACTTTTGATGGGTTTTTTACATTAATCGTTCCGTGATCTGTTGTTAAAATGAGCTTGAAGCCTAAGTTTTGCGCCTGCTGAATCATTTCTAATAGTGGTGAGTTTTTAAACCAACTCACAGTCAATGAACGATAGGCTTTGTCGTTTGAGGCCAGTTCTTTTACCACATCCATTTCCGTTTTTGAATGTGATAACATATCTACAAAATTATAAACGATAACTGATAAGTCGTTATCCTTTAAAGTTTTAAAATTCTCTACCAGCTTTTTACCTGATCTCAAATTCGTGATTTTATGATATTCTGTTTTTAGATGTTGTAAGCCTAATCGCTTTAATTGTCCTTCTAAAAATTCGGCTTCATGCATATTCTTTCCACCTTCATCAATATCATTCTTCCAAAGTTTTGGATGTAACTTTTCCATATCGGCTGGCATTAAACCCGAAAAGATAGCGTTTCTTGCATATTGAGTTGCAGTAGGTAGAATACTATAAAAAGGAGTCTCAGAATCTTTTTTGTAATAATTATTTACAATAGGTTCAAATGCTTTCCATTGGTCATAACGCAAATTGTCAATCACAATTAAAAGTGTTGGCTGATTTTTACTTAACTCTGGTACGACCTTCTCTTTAAATAAATCATGAGAAAGTGTAGGCGCATCAGCATTGTGGTCAAACCAAGACGGATAATTTTTATCAATAAATTTTCCAAATTGTACATTGGCCTCGTTTTTTTGAGACTCTAATATTTCGGTCATCCCAATGTCTTCTATATCTTCAAGTTGTAATTCCCAATAAATTAGTTTCTGATATAGGTCACTCCATTCTTCGAAAGTGTTTACCATAGATAGATCCATCGCAATCTTTCTAAACTCTTGTTGGTAATTGGAGGTTGTCTTTTCTGAAATGAGCCTCGAATGATCTAAGTTCTTTTTTAAACTGAGTAAAATCTGATTCGGATTAACAGGCTTAATTAAATAATCGGCTATTTTATTTCCAATAGCTTCTTCCATGATATATTCTTCCTCACTTTTAGTGATCATAACTACAGGAAGGTTAGCACGTCTTTCCTTAATTTCATGAAGGGTTTCAAGACCTGTTAGGCCAGGCATGTTCTCATCAAGAAATACAATATCGAAGTTTGTATCGTCAATAATTTCGATAGCTTCAGTGCCGCTCTGACAAGTAGTAACCTTATATTGTTTTTGTTCTAAAAAAATGATATGAGGTTTTAAAAGGTCGATTTCATCATCAACCCAAAGAATATTTATAGTGTTCATGTATATTTGTTTAATATTAATGTAAAAGTCATAGTTTGAAGACAAACAACAAACTTAAAATCTTTAACGACCCAATTTACGGATTTATTACGATTCCTAACTCGCTAATTTTTGATTTAATCGAACATCGATACTTCCAAAGACTAAGACGAATTTCTCAAATGGGTTTATCTTATCTTGTTTATCCAGGAGCTCATCATACTCGTTTTCATCATGCTATGGGATGTATGTATTTAATGCAAAAAGCGGTTAATGTCCTTCGTTTTAAAGGGGTTGGCATTTCCAAAGAAGAAGAAAAAGCACTTTATGTAGCTATATTATTGCATGATATTGGTCATGGTCCGTTTTCCCATGCAATGGAACATAGTATCGTAAATGGCATTTCTCATGAGGACATTTCTAAACGTTTCATGGAAAAACTCAACGAAGAATTTAACGGAAGTTTAACGCTAGCGATCCAAATTTTTGAAGGAAAGTATGAACGCCCATTTTTATGCGAGCTCATTTCTAGTCAGTTTGATATGGATCGTGCCGATTATTTAAAACGTGATAGTTTTTACACAGGTGTTGCAGAAGGTAACGTAAATAGTGAGCGCCTCATAACGATGCTCAATGTTGTTGATGATAGATTGGTAGTAGAAGAAAAAGGAATATATAGTGTAGAGAAATTTTTAGTTGCAAGACGATTTATGTATTGGCAGGTGTATTTGCACAAAACAGGTTTAGTAGCCGAACAGCTCTTGGTACGTGTTTTAAAACGTGCAAAAGAACTTAGTAATTCTGGAGTGCAACTTAAAGCTAGTGAGGCCTTGTCTTATTTTCTTAATAATGAAATAACAGCCGACAATTTTAATGACGATACTTTAGATACGTTTTCGCGATTGGATGATTCTGATATCGTTTGGGCTATGAAGCAGTGGCAATATCATGATGATTTTATTTTAAAAAATCTTTGTGACATGATTATTAATAGGGATTTATTGAAAATAAAATTAAAAAATAAACCAATAAAACCTTCAACGCTTAGTAAGCACATTAATAAACTTGTTGAGACGTATAATATTTCAGAAAAAGATGCCGAGTACTTCGTGTTTATTAATGAAATATCAAATCAGGCTTATCAATCTAAAAATCAAAATATAAAGATTTTACAGAAAACAGGTAAAGTTGTAGATATCACAAAAGCTTCAGATCAATTTAGTATAAAAGCACTGTCAAAACCTGTAACTAAATATTATATCTGTTATCCTAAATAAACTTTAAGACATTTTTCATATTTTTGCGAGAATGAACTTTACAGCACAACAAATAGCTGGAATTTTAGAAGGCGATATCGTAGGAGATCCTGAGGTAGAGGTTTCTAAACTTTCAAAAATTGAAGAAGGTACAGAAGGCTCTTTGACCTTTTTGGCAAACCCAAAGTATAAGTCGTATATATATTCTACTAAAGCGTCTATTACAATTGTAAATAAAACGTTTGAGCCAGAAAATGAAATTACAACAACGCTTATAAAGGTTGACGATGCCTACAAGTCTTTTTCAAAACTTTTAGAATATTATAATCAGGTAAAACTCAATAAACATGGTATTGAACAACCAACATTTATTTCAGAATCTGCTTCGCTAGGTGATGATATTTACGTTGGGGCATTTAGTTACATTGGAGATAATGTAAGTATTGGGCAAAACGTGAAAATTTTTCCAAACACTTATATAGGTGATAATGTTAGCATTGGAAATAATACTATTGTTTTTTCGGGAGCTAAAATATATTCAGAATCAATAATTGGTAACCAGTGTGTGATTAATGCAGGTGTTATTATTGGAGCTGATGGTTTTGGTTTTGTTCCAGATGAAAATGGAGAGTATAGTAAAGTGCCACAAACAGGAAATGTGATTATTGAAGATCATGTCGATGTTGGTGCAGCTACTACAATTGATAGAGCAACTTTAGGATCTACGATAATACGCCGAGGCGTAAAACTGGATAATCAAATTCAAATTGCTCATAATGTAGAAATTGGAAGAAATACAGTAATCGCAGCGCAAACCGGAATCGCGGGATCTTCTAAAATAGGGGAGAACTGCCAGATAGGTGGACAAGTTGGTATTGCAGGACATATTACTATAGGTAATAATGTAAGAGTACAGGCACAATCTGGAATTGGGAGACACGTAAAAGATAATGAGGTGCTTCAAGGTTCCCCATCCTTTACTTATGGCGATTGGAACAAATCCTATGTGTATTTTAAAAATTTACCAAAGATTGTTAAAATGATAAACGATTTAGAAAAAAAAGTAAATGGCAATAATTAAAACAGACGTTAAACAGAAAACAATAGGGAAAGAAATTTCTTTAACTGGTGTTGGTCTGCATACAGGAAAAGACGTAACATTAACGTTTTGCCCTGCTCCAGTAAATAACGGGTTCTCATTTAAGAGAGTCGATTTAGAAGGTTCACCAATTATTGAGGCTGACGCCAATTACGTTACTAATACACAACGTGGAACATGTCTGGAAAAGAATGGAGTAACAATCCAAACTTCAGAACATGTTCTTGCCGCTTTAGTAGGTTTGGATATTGATAATGCAATTATTGAACTTAATGCATCGGAGCCTCCAATTATGGATGGGTCTTCAAAATTCTTCGTTGAAGCCCTAGAAAAATCAGGCATTGTTGAACAGGATGATTTTAGAGAAGAGTATGTGGTCTCTGATGTGATTTCTTATTCTGATGAAGAATCAGGTAGTGAAGTTATTGTAATGCCTGCCAAAGAATATCAAGTGACTACAATGGTCGATTTTGGCACGAAAGTTTTAGGGACTCAAAATGCAACGCTGAATCATATCACTGATTTTAAAAATGATATTTCAGACTCTAGAACTTTTAGTTTTTTACATGAATTAGAAACATTATTGGAACACGGACTCATAAAAGGAGGTGATCTTAATAATGCAATCGTTTATGTGGATAAGGAATTATCAGCCGAAACAACAGAAAAACTTAAGATAGCATTTAATAAAGATTCGCTTTCAATAAAACCTAATGGAATCTTAGATAATTTAACACTTCATCATCCAAATGAAGCGGCTAGACATAAACTTCTTGATGTTGTTGGTGATCTCGCACTTGTAGGTACAAGAATACGAGGAAAAGTTATCGCTAATAAACCAGGGCATTTCATTAATACACAGTTCGCAAAGAAATTATCTAAGGTGATTAAAAACGAGCGTCGTAATAATGTGCCTCAAATAGATTTGAATCAGGAGCCTCTTATGAATGTCAACCAAATCATGGATATGTTACCTCATAGGCAGCCGTTTTTACTACTAGATAAGGTATTTGAGTTATCAGATTCTCATGTAATTGGAGTAAAAAATGTAACAATGAATGAAGAGTTCTTTAAAGGACACTTCCCTGGAGCTCCAGTAATGCCTGGTGTTTTAATCGTTGAAGCAATGGCTCAGACAGGAGGGATCTTAGTGTTAAGCACAGTTCCAGATCCTGAAAATTACCTAACATTCTTTATGAAAATAGATAAGGTAAAATTCAAACAAAAAGTCGTTCCTGGCGATACTTTAATCTTTAAGTGTGATTTAATTACTCCTATTCGCCGTGGTATATGCCATATGCAAGGGTACGCTTATGCCAATGGAAAACTGTGCGCCGAAGCAGAGTTGATGGCACAAATTTCAAAAGTAAAATAAAATGAACCAACCTTTAGCATACGTACATCCTGGAGCAAAAATCGCTAAGAATGTAGTTATCGAACCGTTTACAACTATTTATAGTAACGTTACCATTGGTGAGGGAACATGGATAGGAAGTAATGTAACCATTATGGAAGGTGCACGCATCGGTAAAAATTGCAATATATTCCCAGGATCTGTGATTTCTGCAGTGCCACAAGATTTAAAATATAATGATGAAGATACACTTACCATAATTGGAGATAATGTTACAATAAGAGAGTGCGTTACAATCAACAGAGGAACAACAGACAGAATGAAAACGGTCATAGGGAATAATTGCCTTATTATGGCTTATTGCCATGTTGCACACGATTGTGTTGTTGGAAATAATTGCATATTTTCTAATAATAGTACACTTGCTGGTCATATTACTGTAGGTGATTTTGTGGTGTTAGCAGGAATGACTGCAGTACACCAATTTTGTTCCATAGGAAATCATGCATTTGTAACTGGAGGTTCGTTAGTAAGAAAAGATGTACCTCCTTTTGTAAAAGCGGCTAGAGAACCTTTATCATATGTTGGTATTAATTCTGTTGGTTTAAGACGACGTGGATTTTCTACTGAAAAAATTAGAGAAATTCAAGATATTTACCGCATCTTATATCAAAAAAACTACAATAATTCTCAGGCCTCAGACTTAATTGAAGCCGAAATGCAAGCAACACCTGAAAGAGATGAAATTCTACAATTTATAAAGAATTCTCATCGTGGAATCATGAAGGGCTATTTTAAATCAAATTAAGATAGGCTTTGAAAACTAAACGATAAGTTTTAAAGTAAATAGCACTTTTAAAACAACTAATAAATTATTAAATAAAAACATATGGCAAGTACATCAGATATACGAAACGGATTATGCATTAGATATAACCATGATATCTTTAAAATTATTGAGTTTTTACACGTTAAACCAGGTAAAGGCCCTGCTTTTGTAAGAACGAAACTAAAGAGTGTCACAACAGGAAAAGTTATTGATAATACATTTTCGGCTGGACATAAAATTGAAGACGTACGTGTAGAAACTCATAAGTTTCAATACCTATATAATGATGGAGAGTTTTATCATTTTATGAATGAAGCAGATTACTCTCAAATTCGTTTACTAGAAGCTGCACTCGATAGACCAGATTTAATGAAAGAAGGTGAAATTGTAACTGTTTTAATCAATACAGAGGACGATATGCCACTTTCAGTAGATATGCCTGCCAGTGTTATTCTTGAGGTAACAGCAACTGAACCAGGTGTAAAAGGTAATACAGCTACAAATGCAACTAAACCTGCTACTGTTGAATCTGGAGCTACGGTTAATGTTCCTTTATTCATTAATGAAGGAGACAAGATTAAGGTTGAAACGGCTAAAGGAACGTATAAAGAACGTATCAAGGAATAATTAATGAAATTTCCAAAACCACATACACTTAAAGACATTGCACATTTAATAGATGCAGATTATGTTGGTGCAGACAACTTCCCTGTTTTGGGTATGAACGAAATTCACGTTGTCGAAGCTGGTGATATTGTTTTCGTTGATCATCCAAAATATTATGATAAGGCTTTAGAATCAAATGCTACTGTTGTATTAATTAATAAAAAAGTTGATTGCCCAGAAGGAAAAGCACTTTTAATTAGTGATGATCCTTTTAGAGATTTTAATAAACTAACATTACATTTCAAACCGTTTAAAAGGGCTCATGTTTCTATTTCAGAATCCGCTATTATCGGAGAGAATACAGTAATACAGCCTAATTGTTTTATAGGCAATAATGTCACCATAGGTAATAATTGTACTATTCATTCAAACGTTAGTATTTATGATGATACTGTTATTGGAAATAATGTTACTATCCATGCTGGAGCTATTTTAGGCGCGAGCGCATTTTATTATAAAAATAGACCAGAAGGCTTTGACCAACTAAAATCTGGTGGGCGCGTAGTTATAGAAGATAATGTTGATATTGGAGCACTTTGTACCATTGATAAAGGTGTAACTGCCGATACAACTATTGGTGAAGGGTCTAAATTGGATAATCAAATTCAGGTTGGACATGATACAGTTATAGGCAAGAAATGCTTAATAGCTTCTCAGGTTGGTATCGCTGGATGCGTGATTATAGAAGATGAAGTTACTATTTGGGGACAAGTGGGTATAACAAGCGGTATTACTATCGGAAAAAAAGCAGTTATTTCAGCTAAGGCGGGAGTAAGCAAATCATTGGAAGGACATAAAAGTTATTTTGGTGTACCTGCTGATGATTTTAGAAGTAAATACAAAGAGATTGCCGCCATAAGAAAGATTCCCGAAATTTTAGAAAAATTAAAAAATATATAAATGACTGCAAAGGACGTTGTTAAATCGTTTTACGAATTGGATTTGGCAAAAGCTGAAAATGCTATTGACTTAGTTCATAAGGACTGCAAACTATTATGGAATAGTACCAACGGTTTTACATCGTTAGATTATGATGGTATAAAAAAGATGCTAGAAGGTCTAAAAAAAGCCTTCTTATCATTTAATTATAGGGTGAGTCACCTCTTGGAAGATCATAATACAATTACCGCACGTTACACCATTTATGTGACGTCTATAGAAAGACCAGAAAAGGAAGATGCCTTAGCGCATTTTATTTCAATTTGGGAAGTAAAAGATGGTAAACTCTACAAAGGTTATGAAATTAGCCAATTAGCAGATGATAGTTCTGAAAGTTTAAATTCTTATGCCGAAATAAAAGTTTAAAAAGGTTTAAAAATCATATTCAAAAACTTATTTTTGCACAACGAATTTTCACATCAAAATTCTTATATAAAATAACACAAATCATATAAACAAACACAAATGAGCGTTTTAGTTAATAAAGATTCAAAAATAATTGTTCAAGGTTTTACCGGTAGTGAAGGTACTTTTCATGCAGGTCAAATGATTGAATACGGAACAAACGTAGTAGGTGGTGTAACACCAGGGAAAGGTGGTCAAACGCACTTAGATAAACCCGTATTTAACACTGTTGAAGATGCTGTTGCTAAAGTAGGAGCAGATACAACTATTATTTTTGTACCACCTGCATTTGCAGCAGATGCAATTATGGAAGCCGCAGACGCAGGTATTAAGGTGATTATTACAATTACAGAAGGTATTCCTGTCGCTGATATGATTAAAGCCTCAGATTATATCAAAGGAAAAGATTGTAGATTAGTTGGTCCTAACTGTCCTGGTGTAATTACTCCAGGGGAAGCTAAAGTTGGTATCATGCCTGGTTTTGTTTTCAAAAAAGGAAAGGTTGGAATTGTATCTAAATCTGGAACATTAACTTATGAAGCTGCAGATCAAGTTGTAAAGCAAGGCTTAGGTATTACTACAGCTATTGGAATAGGAGGAGACCCAATTATTGGAACAACCACAAAAGAAGCCGTAGAATTATTAATCAACGACCCAGAAACAGAATGTGTTGTTATGATTGGTGAAATTGGTGGTCAGTTAGAAGCAGATGCTGCTAAATGGTACCAAAATAGTGGAAGTAAGAAACCTGTTGTTGGATTTATTGCAGGTGAAACTGCACCAGCAGGTCGTACTATGGGACATGCAGGAGCAATTGTAGGTGGAAGCGATGACACTGCTCAAGCGAAAAAAGCAATTATGAGAGATTGTGGAATTCACGTTGTAGACTCTCCAGCTGAAATAGGTAAAAAGGTAGCCGAAGTTATTGGATAATGCCAATATCTTGTTAAAATAAATATAAAACTCCATCGTTATAATTCCGTTGACTGTAACTTAGTCAACGGAATTTTTTTTTAAAACTAATCTATATCGAAAAATGAAAAAGATCAAACTATGTGTTATGCTGTTTGTTATTGTACTCGCGTACAATTGTAAAACAGATAACAAAACAGATTTGGCATATGCTGTCGAATCTAAAACTGATGCAAACGGATTATCTTATGAATCTGTTGCCAACGACCCAACAGGCCTGCGCCTTTATACTTTAGACAATGGTTTAAAAGTGTATTTAAGTAAAAATGTTGACGAGCCTAAAATCCAAACCTATATTGCAGTTAGAGCTGGATCTAATTATGATCCAAAAGAGTCAACTGGATTAGCACATTATTTAGAGCATATGGTCTTTAAAGGTACCGATGAAATTGGTACTGCAGACTGGGAAAAGGAGAAAGTTTATTTAGATCAAATTTCAGAATTGTATGAACAACACAGAGCTGAAACTGATCCAGAAAAGAAGAAAGAGCTTTACAAAAAAATAGATGAAGTATCTCTAGAAGCATCTAATCATAGTATCGCAAATGAATATGATAAAATGGTAGGTTCTTTAGGAGCTACAGGAACGAACGCATATACTTGGTTCGAACAAACGGTTTATGTAAACAAAATACCAGCGAATGAATTGGAAAAATGGCTTAGCCTTGAAAGCGAACGATTTAGTCAATTAGTATTAAGATTATTTCATACAGAGTTAGAAGCTGTTTTTGAAGAATTTAATAGAGGACAAGATAATGATTTTAGAAAGCGTTATGCCGCTATGCTTGACGGATTGTTTCCTAATCATCCATATGGTCAACAAACAACTATTGGAACAGGTGAACATTTGAAAAACCCTTCAATGATTGATATTCATAACTACTTTGATAAGTATTATGTTCCTAACAATATGGCAATGATACTTGTTGGTGATATTGATTTTGATAAAACCATAAAAGAGGTTAATGATACTTTTGGGAAATTAAAGAAAAAAGAAGTTGTTCACCCAGAATTACCGAAAGAAGATCCTATCACATCTCCTGTAGTTAATGAAGTTTTCGGACCTACAGCAGAAACGGTTTCTTTGGCATTTAGAACAGATGCGGCCGGTACAGAGGAAGAGAAACTTGTAACAATGGCTGATATGATTTTAGCTAATGGTACTGCAGGTCTTATCGATTTAAATTTAAATCAGCAACAACTCGTTCAGAATGCAGGTTGTTCTCCTACCTTTTTAAAAGAGTATGGATATCATACATTCTCTGGGACGCCTAAAGAAGGACAAACCTTAGACGAAGTTAAATTGTTATTACTTGCTCAAATTGAAAAACTTAAAAATGGTGAGTTTGACGAATGGATGATGGATGCGGTTATTAATGATTTAAAACTAAGTCAAACGCAACAGTATGAAAATAACTCTGCGTTAGCAAACATGTATGTTGATGCGTTTATTAAAGAACAAGATTGGAAAGATAGAGTTGAATTCTTGGAAGATTTAAGAAAGATAACAAAACAAGAATTAGTAGATTTTGCTAAGTCTTTTTATAAAGACAATTATGTAATTACGTATAAGAGACAAGGTGAAGATACATCTATTGTTAAGGTTGAAAATCCTGGAATTACACCTGTTAAGTTAAATAGAGATAAGAGTTCAGAGTACTTAACAAGTTTTAATGCATTAGAATCTAAACCTTTACAGCCAAAATTTATTGATTATAAAGAAGCTATAAAGGAAACAAAAACAGATAATGGTATTAAAGTATCTTATATAAATAACGAGCAAAATGACCTATTTAACATGAATATCATTTTCGATATGGGAAGTGATAACGATAAAAAATTAGGTCTTGCCGCTGGATATATGGAATACCTTGGAACAGATAAATATTCTGCTGAAGAACTTAAAAAGGAATTTTACAAATTAGGTGTTAACTATTATGTAAGCGCAGGACCAGAAACCACGTATGTTGGATTGAGTGGTATCAAAGAAAACTTACCTAAAGGTTTAGAACTATTAGAACACCTTTGGAATAACGCTGTGCCAGATCAAGAGGCTTATGATAAGTATGTCGAGTCTATAGCTAAAGGTCGAAAGGATAACAAAACCCAAAAAGGAAGTATCCTTTGGGGAGGATTGATGAATTATGGCAAGTATGGTGAAAACTCGCGATTAAGAAATATTTTTCAAATAAATGAACTTAATGAAATGAATCCAGCTGAGTTGGTTGAAATTGTAAAAGGAATGAAAGACTATGAGCAACGTGTATTTTATTACGGTAAAGATGTTGACGCAGCTGTAGCCGCTTTAAATGAAAATCACATCGTTGCAGATGAGTTAAATGCTTACCCAGAAGCTATGGCTTATTTAGAAAAAGAAACAGGAGGAAATGTATACTTTGTCGATTTCGATATGGTACAATCTGAAATGTTATTCCTTGCAAAAGGAGATCCTTTTAAAGCTGAAAACATGGCGGCTTCTACATTGTTTAATACTTATTTTGGAAGCGGATTGTCTTCAATTGTATTTCAGGAGATTAGAGAATCTAAATCTTTAGCTTACTCGGCGTTCTCTAGTTATAGCAACGCAAATAAACAAGACGATTCTAATTACATTATGGCTTATATTGGAACACAAGCCAATAAAATGCCTCAGGCTGTTGATGCCATGATGGAATTAATGACCAACATGCCTGAAGCTGAAGAACAATTCAATGCAGCTAAAGAATCTACACTTAAGAAGTTAGCCGCTCAACGTATCACAAAATCAAATGTCTTTTGGAGTTATGAACGCCTAAAGAAGTTAGGAATTGATAATGATAATAGAGAGGAAATCTACAATACAATTAAAAATATGACAATGGATGATCTTCGTGATTTTTTCAATAAAAATATCAAGGGAGAACATTACAATGTTATGGTTATAGGAAATAAAAAAGATATCGATTTTGATGCCCTAAGTAAATTAGGTAAGGTTCATGAAATGGATATAGATTATTTATTTAATTATGAACAACCTGAAGAATTAAAAATGTAATTCTAAAGCATTTTATATTGTTAAAAACCTCACAAGATTTTGTGAGGTTTTTTTATTTCTTGCAACTTGTATTTGTTATATTTGGTTACTACTTTATAACTAACCAAAAAATAGTATCAAATGAAATTATTAGAAGGAAAAACTGCAATAATTACAGGCGCTAGCCGAGGAATTGGTAAAGGTATAGCCGAAGTTTTCGCACAACATGGCGCTAACGTTGCATTTACATATAGCTCTTCTGTTGAAGCAGCTAATGCTTTAGAGAAAGAGCTAAATACACAGGGTATAAAAGCTAAAGGATATCAGAGCAACGCTGCCAATTTTGAAGATGCTCAAAAACTAGCAGAGGAGGTTTTAACCGAATTTGGAAGTATTGACATTTTAGTCAACAATGCAGGTATCACAAAAGATAACCTCCTTATGAGAATGGGAGAGGAAGATTTTGATAAAGTGATAGAAGTGAACCTGAAATCTGTATTTAATATGACTAAAGCTGTGCAGCGAACCATGTTAAAACAACGTAAAGGCTCAATTATTAATATGAGTTCTGTTGTTGGTGTTAAAGGTAATGCTGGACAAACCAATTATGCGGCTTCTAAGGCTGGTATTATAGGCTTTTCAAAATCCGTGGCTTTAGAATTGGGTTCGAGAAACATTAGAAGTAATGTTATCGCTCCAGGTTTTATTGAAACTGAAATGACGGCAAAGTTAGATGAAGATACAGTGAAAGGATGGAGGGCTGCAATTCCGTTAAAAAGAGGTGGAAGCCCAGAAGATATTGCCAATGCTTGTGTGTTTTTAGCAAGTGACATGAGTGCATATGTTACAGGTCAGACGCTTAATGTTGATGGTGGAATGCTAACATAATAGATAAGGTATTAATTGCAAACGGAAACAATAACATATATTATTATATCTGGAATTATAGCGCTATTACTAGCGCTTTTTCAGTATGCTTATAAATCGAAAATTAAAGGTCTCAGATCTTGGTTGTTGTCAGCCCTTAGGTTTGTGACGCTGTTTTCAATTTTTATGTTACTTATCAATCCGAAATTTGATAAAATCACATATTTTAATGAAAAACCAAATCTGGTCGTTGCCATTGATAATTCTGAGTCTATAGACTATCTTAATCAATCTCAAAATTCGACCGATTTTATAAATGCTTTAAAGGCCAATGAAGCACTCAATTCTAATTTTAATCTAGAGTTCTATAGCTTCGGAAAAGAGATTCATCAAGCAGATTCACTTTTATTTGACGAGAAACAATCAAATATGGCATTGGTTTTTAAACGTTTGGCAGAAGTATACAATAATTCTATTGCTCCAACACTTCTTATTTCTGATGGTAATCAAACCTACGGCAATGATTATGCCTATGCAACTAAACGTTATAAGCAACCAGTTTTTCCGATTATTTTGGGAGATACAACGACATATACTGATGTGAAAATTCAGCAACTAAATGTTAATCGTTATGCTTATCTCAAAAACAAATTTCCTGTTGAAGTTATTGCAACATACAATGGTAATTCTCCTGTTAATACACAACTTAGAATAACGTCTGGAACTACAACTGTATTTTCTCAACCCATAAGTTTTAGTAAATCTGAAACTTCTCGAATTGTGAATTTAACACTTCCAGCCAACAGCGTTGGTGTTACAAGTTATAGAGCACAAGTTGTTCCCTTAGACAATGAGAAGAATACTATTAATAATGTCAAAAATTTTGCTGTCGAAGTTATTGATCAAAAAACAAATGTGGCTATTGTATCGGATATATTACACCCAGATTTAGGGGCTTTGAAAAAATCGATAGAGAGTAACGAACAACGAAAAGCTGAAATCTTATCTACAACTGAATTTTTAAGCGCGTCTGGCGATTTTCAATTGGTTATTGTGTACCAGCCTACAAATAATTTTAGGGCATTATTTAAAGAAATTGATCGCTTAAAATTAAATAAAATTGTTATTGCTGGTACTAAAACAAATTGGTCGCTTTTAAACCAGCTACAATCAAATTATAAACAACAACTCACCAATCAAATTGAAGAATATCAACCAAGTTTAAATCAGAATTATGCCACATTTATAGTTGATAATTTAAACTTTAGCGAATTTCCGCCATTAACTGCAGAGTTCGGTGAAACAACATTTAGCGTACCTTTTGAAACCATTTTATATAAGACCATTAATGGTACGGAAATAGATGAACCTTTATTCGCAACGTTTGAAATTAATGATAGACGCGAGGCACTTATTCTAGGGGAAGGTATTTGGAGATGGAGAGCCCAAGCATTTTTAAATGAAGACTCGTTTAATACTTTTGATAATTTCATTGGTAAATTGGTACAGTATCTAAGTACTAATAAGCGTCGTACACGTTTAAACGTAAATTACGAATCGTTTTATAACGGTAATGATAACGTGAAGATTGCCGCTCAATTCTTTAATAAAAATTATGAATTTGAAGATAATGCCAATTTAAATATCACTTTAAAAAATAAAGATACAGATGAAACACAATCGTTTCCGTTTGTATTGAAAAACACAAATTATGAAGTCGATTTAAGTGGTCTTGATGCTGGAAATTATTCGTTCACAGTTAAAGTGAATAACGAAAATATATCAAAATCGGGAGAGCTTAAGATATTGGATTATAATGTTGAGCAACAGTTTTTAAATGCCAATGTATCCAAACTTCAAAGTTTGGCCGAAACCAGTAATGGAACATCATATTTTATTGATAATACAAACGCTGTAATCAACAACCTATTAAATGATTCGAGATTTGCAACGATTCAAAAAAGCACCAAAAAAGTTGTACCTTTGATTGATTGGAAATATCTTCTTGCTCTAATCATATTGAGCCTTAGTGCCGAGTGGTTTATAAGGAAATATAACGGACTTATATAATTAAGTACGATTTTTAAAATACCTTTACAAATCATAATTAACTAAAAATTAAACATAAATAAATCATGGAAAAATTACCAAAAATTGCACTACCAATTGTTTTTGTAGTAGTCGTATTAATCATATTATTAGTAAAATCTGCGGTTACAATAGGTTCTGGAGAACGTGGTGTTCTTTATGAAACCCTAGGTGATGGTGTAGTTACAGACGAAGCTCCTTTAGATGAAGGGTTTCACATTATTGCGCCTTGGAATAAGGTTTTTGTTTACAATGTAAGACAGCAAGAATTGTTTGAAAGAGAAATGTCAGTTTTATCATCTAATGGTTTAGAAATTAAACTAGATGCTTCTGTATTATATCAAGCAACAACTGCATCTGTTGCTAAACTTCACCAAACAAGAGGTGAAGATTATTTACAAAGTGTGATTATACCTGCAATCCGTTCTGCGACGAGAAGTGTTGTTGGTCGATATACACCAGAGCAGTTATACTCAACAAAGCGTGACGCTATTCAAAATGAGATCTTTGAAGAAACCAAAAAGATTTTGGAACCTCAGTTTATTCAATTAAATTCAGTTTTAGTGCGTGATGTGACATTGCCACCTACAATTAAACAAGCGATTGAACGTAAACTGAAACAAGAACAAGAATCATTAGAATACGAATTTAGGTTAGTAACAGCAGATAAAGAAGCACAAAAGCAGATTATTGAAGCCAAAGGTAAGGCCGAAGCTAATAGAATCTTAAGCGCATCTCTAACAGATAAAATCCTTCAGGATAAGGGTATTGAAGCAACAATTAAATTATCCGAATCTCCAAATAGTAAGATTATCGTTATAGGCTCTGGAGATTCTGGGATGCCAATAATTTTAGGAAATCAATAAACTATAAATGAAAACAGTTCTTATTTCTATATTATGTTGTTTTAGTTTGCTCTTTACAGGTGAATCTTATGCTGAGCGATCTAATTATGTAGAATGCTATTATAATAAGGATGTTAAAAAACCGCTACTTATTTATGATGATATAAATGGTAAAGTAGTAGACTCATTATATAATATTAATGATAAAAACGCATGGTATAAACTAACAATTCTAAATAGTGACTATGGCTGGTTTAAGATTAAAAACATTAGCCGTTTACCATCATCAAAAAAGCAATACAACTATGAAAACTATTGGGTGAAAAATGTAAACTTCTTAATAGATGTTGATAATTATGATGAAACGCATCAAGTGTATATTTATGATTTACCCTCGTTGAATTCAAATAAAATTCATAGACTCGACAATTTTCAAAAGGTAAATGTTATCGAGGTTGATGGATTATGGGCTAAGGTAAAATTTGGAGTAGGTAAAAAGCAAGTAACAGGATGGTTAGGCTATAAAGACCAATGCGGATTACCTTGGACAACCTGTCCGAAATAAGTTTAATATTAAATAAATCATAATAATTTAAAAAGGATTTGGAATTTTAGAATAAAATTTGCAACCTTTGTTCAAACAAAAGAAAACATGACTTTTATTCAATTACATCATCATCATTTTCATTCTGGCACTCAAGCGAGCTGAAAATGTATTGAATAAAATCAAGATATTAAGAAAACCGTTTGAGTAAATCAAACGGTTTTTTTTTAGTGCTATGCTTTAGGTACCCGAAACGATTTACTCAAACAAAAACAAACCAAAATGAGTAAATTAAAAATTGCAATTCAAAAATCGGGAAGACTTCACGACAACTCAATGCAGCTTTTGAAAGATGTTGGTATCGCTATAGATAATGGCAGAGATCAATTAAAAGTTTCAGCAAAAAACTTTCCACTAGAAGTCTTTTATCTCAGAAATGGAGACATTCCTCAATATTTAAGAGATGGCATTGTAGATGCCGCTATCATTGGAGAAAATCTTCTTGTTGAAAAAGGAAATGACATTTCCATATTAGAAAAACTGGGGTTTTCTTCTTGTAAGGTATCAATCGCAGTACCCAAATCAAACCACTATAATTCTATATCAGATCTAGAAGGTAAGCGTATAGCAACATCATATCCCAATACTGTCAATACCTTTTTAAAAGATAATAATGTTAATGCTAAACTTCATATTATAAACGGCTCTGTTGAGATTGCACCAAACATTGGATTGGCAGATGCTATAGTAGATATCGTTTCTAGTGGCAGCACTTTATTTAAGAACGGATTAAAAGAAGTTGATGTATTATTAAAATCTGAGGCTGTACTTGGAGTATCGCCTTTAATTTCTTCGGAAAGTCAAATTATACTAGACAAACTCCAATTTCGTTTGCAATCTGTTTTAAAAGGACGCCAAAATAAATATGTACTACTCAATGCACCTAATGAAAAATTAGATGCTATTATTGATATGTTACCAGGCATGAATAGTCCAACTATTTTACCACTGGCTCAAGAGGGTTGGAGTTCGTTACATTCTGTAATTAATAAATACGAATTTTGGGATGTTATAGATGAGTTGAAGTTAAATGGAGCAGAGGGAATCTTAGTATGTTCAATTGAAAACATGGTATTGTAATGGAAACGATAATAAACCCAAATAGAGAAGATTGGTCTAAGATTTTAGAACGTCCTACCCAAACAGTCGATAACATTGAGAGTACAGTTGTTAATATTTTTAATGATGTAAAACGGCATGGTGATACAGCTATATTAAAGTATACAGCATTATTTGACGGATCAACTTTAAATACAGCCATAGTGTCTAAAGATGAAATAATGACTGCATCAGAATATATAGATGAAGATTTAAAAGCAGCCATTAAAACGGCTAAGGACAATATCACCTCTTTTCATAGTGCACAAGTAACTAGTCCTGTAGCATTACAAACAACCAAGGGCGTTGATTGTTGGTTAGAGAAACGAGCTATTCAAAAAATTGGTCTTTATATTCCTAGTGGAACTGCACCATTGTTTTCTACGGTTTTAATGCTAGCAATACCTGCTCAAATCGCTGGTTGTAAGGAGGTTGTTTTATGTTCACCTCCAAACGCCGAGGGAAAAATAGCTAATGAAATTTTGTATGCGGCGCAGCTTTGTGGTGTTACTAAAATTATTAAGGTTGGAGGAATTCAAGCGATTGCAGGCTTAACATTTGGTACCAAAGAAATTCCAAAGGTTTATAAGATTTTTGGTCCAGGGAATCAATTTGTAACCGTTGCCAAACAATTAGCAACCAAATACGGAGTGGCTATTGATATGCCGGCAGGACCAAGCGAATTATTAGTTGTGGCAGATGATACAGCTAAAGCTAATTATGTGGCCTCAGATTTATTAAGTCAGGCAGAGCATGGTCCAGATAGTCAAGTTATTCTCATTTCCACTTCAAAAGGTTTTATAGCAAAAGTTCAGTTTGAAATATCGAAGCAAATCACTCTTCTTCCAAGGTTTGATATAGCTCAGAAAGCTATCAATAATTCGAAATTTATTTGGGTTGAAACCAATGACATTGCTTTGGATATTATTAATGAATATGCTCCAGAACATTTTATTATCTGTACAAAAGATGAGGATTTCTTTATTGAAAATATTGAAAATGCTGGTTCAGTATTTATAGGAAACTACACACCTGAAAGTGCAGGAGATTATGCTTCAGGAACAAATCATACACTGCCAACCAATGGATTTTGCAAAGCTTATTCTGGAGTAAATCTAGACAGCTTTACAAAAAGCATAACGTTTCAGAAAATATCAAAAGAAGGAATTATAAACATTGGAAATACTATAGAACTTATGGCAGATGCCGAAGGTTTACAAGCCCACAAAAATGCAGTATCCATAAGATTAAACGATTTGAAATGAAACCAATAGATAACTTAATAAGAGCTAATATTAAAATTATAAAACCCTATGCTTCGGCTAGAGATGAATATAAAAGTACTTCAGATGACCTTGTTTTTTTGGATGCCAACGAAAATCCATTTGACAATGGCGTTAATCGTTACCCAGACCCACAACAATCTGAATTAAAAAGTACGTTATCTGATATTAAAAATATCCCTTCAGAATGTATGCTTTTAGGAAATGGGAGTGATGAAGTTTTAGATTTAATATTTAGAGTGTTTTGCGAACCAAATACAGACAATGTTATAACACTACCTCCAACATATGGCATGTACGAAGTCTTAGCAAATATGAACGCCATTGAACTATTAAAAGTTCCGTTAAATGATCAGTTTCAGCCAAACATTAACGCTATTTTGAATGCCATAAATTCTCGTACAAAGTTGATCTTTCTGTGTACTCCAAATAACCCAACAGCAAATAGTTTTACTTCAAAATCTATAGAAAGAGTATTGCGTGATTTTGAAGGTATAGTTGTTATCGATGAAGCATATATAGACTTTACAGAAAAAAAGAGTTGGTCGAATCGCTTAGATGAATTTCCAAATTTGATAGTGATTCAAACCTTGTCTAAGGCTTATGGTTTGGCTGGGATTAGATTGGGTATTTGCTATGCGTCGTCTTATATCATTTCTGTAATTAATAAAATAAAACCACCATATAATATTAATAAACTAACTCAGCAAAAGGCATTAGAGTGTTTACTGGATCAAAAGCGCTTGTCCTTAGAAATTAAGGAAATTTTAAACCAACGAAGTCGATTGTTGCAAGTTTTAGAGCATATCTCATTTGTTGATGTTGTGTATCCCTCTGATGCTAATTTCATTTTAGTAAAAGTCGATGATGCAACCAAGCGATACAATCAACTTATTGCTAGTGGTATTGTGGTAAGAAATAGAACGAACTTGCCTGGTTGCTACAATTGCCTGCGACTAACTATAGGTTCGGAAATGGAAAATTCTAAACTAATTTCAATTTTAAAACAAATCCAATGAAACGTGTATTATTTATAGATAGAGACGGAACCATTATTAAAGAACCATCAGATGAACAAATAGATTCATTTGATAAACTTGAGTTCTATCCAAAAGTATTTCAATACTTAGGGAAAATTGCTAAAGAATTAAACTTTGATATTGTTATGATTACCAATCAGGATGGATTAGGTACTTCTGTATATCCTGAAGATACATTTTGGCCAGTACATAATTTTGTGATAAACTCATTTAAAGCAGAAGGCATTGAGTTTAAGGAACAATATATTGATCGCACATTTGCCAATGATAATGCGCCAACACGGAAACCTAATACTGGTTTATTAACTAAGTATTTTTCATCAGATTATGATTTAACTAATTCTTATGTAATTGGCGATCGTTTGACCGATGTTGAGCTGGCTAAGAACTTAGGTGCAAAAGGGATTTATATTAATGATGATACCAATTTGGGAACCAATGAAATAACCGTTAAACATGAAATTCTAAATGAATTTATTGCTTTGGAAAGTAACGATTGGGAAGCGATATATAATTTTCTAAAAACAGAAGATAGAACAGGTTCTATTATAAGGAATACTAATGAAACAAAGATTAAAATTGATTTGAATTTAGATGGAAATGGACAAAGTAATGTATCTACTGGAATTGCATTTTTTGATCATATGCTCGATCAAATAGCGCGTCATGGTCAATTGGATTTGGCTATTGATGTTACAGGTGACTTAGATGTTGACGAACACCATACCATAGAAGATACTGCCATTGCATTAGGCGAGGTGTTTGCTGCAACACTAGGTAATAAACTTGGAATAGAACGTTACGGATTTACATTACCAATGGACGATTGTTTGGCTCAAGTAGCGATTGATTTTGGAGGTAGAAACTGGTTGGTTTGGGAGGCCGAGTTTAATCGTGAAATGATTGGAAAAATGCCAACCGAAATGTTCTTTCACTTTTTTAAATCATTTACTGATGGTGCGAAATGTAACTTGAATGTTAAAGCAGAAGGCACCAATGAACACCATAAGATTGAAGCAATTTTTAAGGCGTTTGCGAAAGCAATTAAAATGGCAGTTAAACGTGATATGGACCGAATGATCTTACCATCAACAAAAGGAGTATTATAATGAATGTAGTGATTGTCGATTATGGAGCAGGTAATATAAAAAGCATTCAGTTTGCTTTTAAGAGACTTGGTATTGATGCGAAACTTTCTAATCATGTCGAATGTATAACCAAAGCAGATAGAGTTATTTTTCCTGGTGTAGGAGAAGCGAGTTCTGCTATGGCAATGCTTGAGCAAAGCGGTTTAGATACATTAATTCCTCAATTAAAACAACCTGTGTTGGGAATTTGCTTAGGGATGCAATTAATGTGTAATGCATCTGAAGAAGGATATACTGATGGAATGGGAATTTTTGATGTGAACGTGAAACGTTTTTCTAATGATGTGAAAGTACCTCAAATGGGTTGGAATACTATTGATAATTTAAAGTCGGATTTGTTTAGGAATATTAGAGAACATGAATTTATGTACCTTATACATAGTTTCTATGCCGAAATGAATGATCAATGCATTGCAACTTCTACCTATGGGATGAATTATGCATCGGCTTTAAGAAAAGATAATTTTTATGGTGTGCAATTTCACCCAGAGAAAAGCAGTTTAGCAGGAGAACAATTATTAAAAAACTTTTTAGAATTATGAGAATTATACCAGCAATTGATATCATAGATGGTAAATGTGTACGCCTCACTAAAGGCGATTATCAGTCTAAAAAGATTTATAATGAAAACCCGCTTGAGGTTGCCAAAGAGTTTGAGTCTTATGGAATTCAGTATTTACATTTAGTAGATCTAGATGGCGCCAAAGCCAGTCATATTGTAAACTATAAAATTTTAGAACAAATAGCGTCTAAAACAAAACTGAAAATTGATTTTGGTGGTGGTTTAAAAACTAACGAGGATTTGCACATTGCATTTAATTCGGGTGCTAGACAAATTACTGGAGGCAGTATTGCCATTAAAAACCCTGAACTTTTTAAGGGATGGATTTCTAAATATGGAAGTACCAGAATTATTTTAGGAGCCGATTGCATGAACGAAAACATAGCGGTTAGTGGCTGGACCGAATCCAGTAATCAAAATGTTATCCCGTTTATTAATAACTATGTAAAAGAGGGCATTGACTATATTATTTGTACAGATATAGCCAAAGATGGAATGCTTGATGGACCTTCATTTGATCTTTATAGGCGTATTTTAAATCAGGGAGAAACAAAAATGGATAGCACAAGGTCTTCTAAAAACGTAAAATTAATTGCTTCTGGAGGTGTAACTTCAATTTCAGATTTGAATGCTTTAGAGGATTTAGGCTGTGAAGCTGCTATTATTGGTAAAGCGATTTATGAAGGACATATTTTGCTAAGAGATTTAGAAACACATTTATAAAGATGCTAAGAAAACGAATTATCCCATGCCTTGATATTAAAAACGGTAGAACAGTTAAGGGCATAAATTTTAAAGGCTTACGTGATGCTGGTGATCCGGTAGAATTGGCTAAGCAATATGCTCATTTTGGAGCAGATGAACTTGTGTTTTTAGATATTTCGGCAACCATAGAAGGGCGAAAAACAATGCGCGATATGGTTCTAAAAGTAGCCGAGCAGATTAATATCCCTTTTACGGTTGGTGGCGGTATTTCATCTGTAGAAGATGTTGCGCAACTTCTGCATTGTGGCGCAGATAAAATCTCAATTAATTCTAGTGCAGTGACATCTCCTAATTTAATAAATGAATTGTCTAGCAAATTTGGAAGTCAGTGCGTAGTGGTAGCTATAGATGCCAAGCAAGTAGATGGTGAATGGATGGTGCATTTGGCTGGAGGAACGATTCCAACTACCATTAATTTATTTGATTGGGCTAAAGAAGTGGCGTATCGCGGAGCAGGTGAAATATTATTTACGTCTATGAACAATGATGGCACCAAATTAGGTTTTGCAAATCCAGCTTTAGCTCAACTTTCTAAGCTGGTTAATATTCCAATTATTGCTTCTGGAGGTGCGGGGAGTACTGAACATTTTGTAGATGCTTTTAAAATAGGACATGCAGATGCAGCATTGGCAGCGAGCGTATTTCATTTTGGTGAAATCTCAATTTCGGATTTAAAAAAAGAATTGAATAAGAATCAAATTCCAGTACGACTATAAAAGCATAATACCATATAGACTTAACATTAATAACTGATTGTAAGACAATGAAAATAGATTATAACAAAAATAACGGACTCGTACCTGCCATTATACAAGATGCTACAACACTCAACGTACTGATGATGGGGTATATGAATGAGGAAGCATTAAATAAAACATTAGAATCGAAACTGGTAACATTTTTTAGCAGAACAAAACAGCGTTTATGGACTAAAGGGGAAGACAGTGGAAATAGTCTAAATCTTGTAGATATTAAACTTGATTGTGATGGTGATACACTTTTAATTAAAGTTAATCCAAATGGACCAACCTGTCACAAAGGTACAGATACATGCTGGGCTGAAGACAATAATCAGGATTATAGTTTTTTATCAAAATTAGAATCTATAATTTCTGATAGAAAACAAAATGCCTCTGACGACACATCCTATGTGGCTTCATTATTTTCTGAAGGTATCAATAAAATTGCACAAAAAGTAGGAGAGGAAGCCGTTGAAGTTGTGATTGAAGCCAAAGACAATAATGATGATTTATTTTTGAATGAAAGTGCCGATTTGTTATTTCATTATTTAATTCTATTACAGGCTAAAGGCTTTAATATTAACAATGTAATGTCAATTTTAGAACAAAGAAACACAAAGTAATTATGTCTTTTGTCGGGTATTTTAGCAGATAATCGATTATTATTCTTTTTCATCGAATAATATTAAATTTCATCGATTTTTTTTGGTGGTTTTGTTAACTTAAATAAACAAAAATTAGTTTAACAAATTTAACAACCAAATCTTATGAAAAACTTTACACCTACTTTAGTTTTTTTATTTTTTTTGTGTCTCTACAAATTTTCAAGTGCACAAGAAAAATTTGGATTTAACATCCAAAAACAAAACACACTCCAACAAACTAACCATCTAAACCCTTCTGATGGAGACGAACGCTTAAAACGATTATTGCCAATTACTTATACCTACGATGATGGTTGGCTTCCCAGTAGTCCAATAGGAACAGCAACTTCAATTGATACTATTATTATAGAATCAGGAACTGTAAATATTTCCGCTAACACAGTTTGTGATAACTTAGTAGTTAATCCTGGAGCAGCAATTAGTATTGATGCTGGTGCAACCCTAACGTCATCAGTTATTGATTTAAACTCTACATCTCTAATGTTTTCCAGTTTAATCGCTGACGGAACAATTATTGGCACTGTTAATTACCATCGGTATGCCTCAGAAATTGGGACTAATGATTTGATTTCGTCTCCAGTTGCCAATCAGTTGTTTGAAGATTTCGCTTTAGTTAATGTTGATGATCTAGCTGCATCTGGATTTTTAAGGGCTTTTGCTCCATATAATACAGCAACTGGAGTTTATCAAAACTATGATGTCATCAATAACGCCACTACAATAATTGAATCTGGTATTGGATATCGAGTAGCAACAATTGATGGAAGTACATTAACCTTTTCTGGATTAGTACAAACTAATGATGTATTAGGTATTCCAATCTCAGATGCATCTTCTGGTGATGGATGGAATTTAATTGGTAATCCGTATCCGTCCTACCTCGATTTTGATACATTTTTTAACTTAAATAAATCACAATTTGATGGTGCATCCTATCGAGCAATTTATGGTTATGACGGAGATGCATCAGACGGCTGGACAGTTTGGAATCAAGCAACAATTGATTCTCCAACAATAACCGAAATCATCGCGCCCGGCCAAGCCTTTTTTGTGAAAGCGAAATCAGGAGGGGGTTTAATAGACTTTACAACATCGATGCGTTGTGTTGGCACATCTGACGATTTTATCTCAGGAAAAGCAACCCCATCTTCTCCTCATTACGGACATATAAAATTAAGGATGAGTTCTGGTAATTCAAATTTCAGTACCGATTTTTACTTTAATAGTAATGCCTCAAGTGGATTTGATCCTGGATATGATGCCGCACTTTATGGTGGACCATATTCATTTTCTATTTATTCACATTTAGTTGAAAATGACACAGGTCTGGATCTCGCGATTCAGTCATTTGGTCCTAATGCTATGTATGATATTGCCGTTCCATTAGGTATTACTGTCACCCAAGGACAAGAAATCACTATTAGCATTACTGAAACAGATATGCCAGATACTATAGATATTTATTTGGAAGATACAGTTGCTAATACAGTTACACTGTTAAACACCAATGATTTCATATACACACCAACTACTGATTTATCTGGTACTGGTCGTTTTTTCCTTAGGTTCGACACTGATGTGCTTCATGTTGTTCAGTCGACCTTAGAGATTTTAAACATCTATAGCAATAATAGAGATAAAACAATTATTATTTCTGGCGAATTGCAACAAGAAACTAAAAGTAAATTATATGACACGAATGGTCGTATGGTACTTTTAAATACTCTAAACAGTGCTACTAATCAAAATAGTATCGATGTAAGCGCATTAAGTACTGGTATTTATATGTTAGAGTTAATTAATACTAACAACGAAATACGAAGGCATAAATTGATCATTCAATAAAAAGATAAAAACAACCAATCTATTAAGCTGCTATAATTATTGATTATAGCGGCTTATTTTATAACTTGTAGTGATACAGTTTAGAAAACATAAACTCCCTTTACGCGATTATAGTGATGGATGTAAGTATACTTCCAAAAATTTTGTAAAAACTTACAAAATAACGTTCTTGCTTATATGTTCAATAAACGCTTTTATTATTTAATAAAGATTCAATACTTAGGTTATCGGTTTCATGGTTGGCAGAAACAGCCCAAGCTGAAAACAATTCATTTGATGATTGATAGAACGCTAAATTTTATTTTGGATGGCGCATCGTTTAAAACATTAGGTTCTGGACGTACAGACGCCATGGTATCTGCGAACGAATCTGCTTTTGAACTCTTTGTCTACGAAAAGATTGAAGATGAAACAGCGTTTTTAGAATTGTTTAATCATAATCTTCCACAAGATTTAAGAGCCTTGACTATTGAAGAAGTTGATGCCAGTTTTAATATCATACAGCATTCAAAAATTAAAACCTATGTGTATTTGTTTACTTATGGTAAGAAGTGTCATCCGTTTTGTGCTCCAATTATGACGACTATTCTTGATGATTTAGATATCGAAATCATGAAGCAAGGTGCTAAATGTTTTGAAGGTACACATAATTTTAAGCCTTATTGTTTTAGAGCCACAGATAAAGGGCTATACGAAAGAACGATTGATAGTTGTGTGCTTGTCGAAAACACGCTATTTACTGCGAATTTTTTCCCAGAACACACATATACATTGATTGTTAAAGGAAAGGGGTTTGGACGAAACCAAATTCGTTTGATGATGGGAACACTTATTAAATTAGGTAGAGGAGAAGTGGATTTGACTTACATTGAAAACTCGTTAAAACCTGAAAGCACAGAAGTTATGGATTTTATAGCGCCTGCGTCTGGATTGATGTTACATGCTGTAACGTTTGAATAATGTAATGCTAGAATAATAAATAAAACTGCTACCAAATACTAGTTAGTAGCAGTTTATCTAATGATAAGATAAAGAAAGTTTAATCCCATATTAGAAACATGTTAATGCAATAAGTTGTTAGTTGTTTTCGTCAATAATCTCCAAAGTTTGTTCTATCCAATCCCTATCAAAATCTAATTTAATATCTGGCATAACACCTAAACCTTCATATTCAAAATACTTGTGAAAGTTCATATCGGTTGGTGTTATCTTAAAATGTCCAGATGGTGTGTCATAACTAGTACCATAATTAATACCATATGCCAGCACACCATAGGTTGTTTGACCTAAATGAATGGCACCTTTTATTTTCTTAAGTTTTAGTGTAAACTGCTCTGCATTACTTCCTGTATAGCAATTGGTTATAACATATATTTTAGCCTTGCTTTTTCTGAATAATTTTAAGAAAGGATCCGACAGTTTTTTATTTCCACCACCATTACTTCTTAAGTCAACAATTATGTGTTTTGCGGTAAATCCATTTTTATGGTTTTCATAAAAACGTCTAAAGGCCTTTTTGTTTTCTGAACTTGAACTGCTGAATTTTCCAAAATAAACATATTGAACGTCATCATTAATTTGCTTAAAATCCCAATTTGATTTGTTCTTTATATCGGTTTCATAATTATTGGTATTACCTTTTTTCTTATAACTCCAGATTCGCCCATTTTCAAGCGTTAAATTTTTTACCATAAGTAATTGTCTGCTTCTATTGTGGTAAGTGTACATGTCATATTTTCCAAATTGATTTTTTTGAGCGACGAACTTTATTTGCCCAGGCTCCCAAATTTTAATCGTGCTAGTTAAGACAACACCAACAATGGTACTATCGTTAATCTTAGTTATACCAACCGTTTGTTGTGAACCATAATTGTAAATTCCTTCGATGTCATCGTTTGATTTGACTTTTAAATTGGATTCTAATTGTGCTAAATCCATTGAAAATTTAGGATGATTTTTAAAAGCTTCGGTATTTTGAAAGGCTTGTTGTCTTTGCTCATCATAATAATCGTCTTCCGATAAATAAGTAGCCTTAGCTCTAACACTTGCATGATAATCTGTGATAACCATAAGTTGTTGGTTAAGCAGACTAAAGCAATCGGCTATTGAAATTGGAAATACCATTTTTTGAGATAAATCATTATAAGTATTCTGAAATTTGATGAGTTTATCCCCTTTAATTTGTTTTTTATATGAGGGCATTCCTTTTAGTTTTTCAACTAAAAAATCTAAATCAGATTTGCAATCACAAAGTTGAGCTTGACTAAATATTGAATTAATACTGAAGATAAAAACGATACCGAATGTGACTAAATGTTTCATAATAATTGATGTTATGTGATTAAACTTTCTGAAACAAATCTATTTTATATATCATGTTTAATTCAATTATAATGGGCGTTTGTGGTGAAATGCATTTATGCTGTGGTGAAATTTAATTGACTTTTCACATGCGCTAAGTATGTTTTAGATACTGGCACTTCGATTTGGAAAGATAACTCTAAATAATGTTTGCTCTTTTCTGTTTTCCATGATTGAAAATGAAATGGATTAACAATAAAACTGCGGTGTGTTCGTAGCAATTCTGGAAAGGATTTTTCGACCACAAATAACTTGTTTCTAATGAGTGTTTTTTTGAGAACATTTCCGCTAGAGTAAAAGACTTCAATATAATTATCTGATGATTGGATACTTATTAAATCGTTCAGTTGAAGACGCAGACTTTCATAATGTCCTTCTCCTTTAATCTCGATTTTTTGTTCCTCAAGTTTCTTATCCTTATACTTTCCGAAAGCATAACGACCAATAATAACAATAGGAAGTATGGTTAAAATGGCTGGTAACATAATGGCTTTTAAATGATACCAAAAATCATATGCATTTGGATGCCATTCTACTATAAAATGCAGATAGAAAAACCGTAAAATAGCAATTGAAATCGTTATAAATATGGCTAAGAGAAGCACTTCACTTGATCGCTTCCAAACAAACTTCTCCTTTTTGTATAACCAGTATTGAAATGGTAATACCAAACTGTATAAAAAAGCGCCAATGCCTCCATATATTGGCAAATAGATGAGTTTTTCTTTATCTCCAAACTCATTAACATCAAGAGGTTCGGTAAAATATAAGAACACAAAAATCCAAAGAGCAAGACCCAGTGCAATAATGATATGGTGCTTAATTGATGGGTCAAATGGATATTTTGTGTTCACTCGCAATAGATTATGGCTAAAAATAAAACTTCAATTAGTAACCAATAACAATACATGCAAAAATTTTGTAAAAACTTATAAAATAACGTTCATGCCCTATGGATTTTATAACGCCTGCGTTTGGATTGATGTTACATGCTGTAACGTTTGAATAATGTATTTAGGATGTAGTTTTTTTTCTAATAATCCAACTCACAAAAACTAATGCGCTAAAAACAACACAGGTTTCAATGATATGTAATGCTAGAATAAAAAATAAATCTGTGCCAAATTGAGACCCTTCAGAGATGACATCTCTATGAAAGGATGCACTTATAATTACCAACTTTTCAAACATTGCGCCAGAAAATAATGTGAGTATTGCAATTGGTAATATTAGTAAGCCAATATAACGCATCTTTGATCTTATTTTTTTAAACCAAAACAATTGGATTAAACCACAAAATAATAATGGTCGTAAAAGCATGAGCCAATATACCCAAGCATATGGGCCTTTAGCTCTTTCACTAAAAAATTTAAAATCACTAGAACTGTAGTATGATATGGTTGACAATAAATAAAGGCTAAAATAAATAATAGCCAGAATTCTAGCCACTCTGATAGCATGATGAATAAAATTAAAAATAAAAACATTCTTAAAAAACAAGTATGCAATTAAGGCAAGTATCATCATTAAAGAAAAACCAAAAAAAAGCCCATCCAAAAACTGGTTGACCGATAAAACTACAATGTAAAAATCATCCATCTATAGTTTACTTTTTGCATGCTCTAGGCCGAGTTCAATATAATGTAATAGTTCGGTTTCTGTTTTAAAGCCGTCCTGTGACACATAAACAAACTCTTTCATTGGTCGTTTAGTAAAATCCATTGGTCTCACACTATCTTTTGCTAATTCTATATCCATTTTACTTTGGATAATTCTTACCGCCAAATCTTCTTTGATAATACCAACTGTCATTTTTCCTTTGTATAAGAAAGATAAACCTCCAAACATTTTTTTTTCTGTGAAATCTTCTGGAAATAAATTGAGTTGTTCTCTTATTCGCATAGCGAGTTGTTCATTGAATGCCATAATAAATTCTAAGGTTTTGAAATCTTTAAATGTCGTATTACTGAAAAAATAATATTTACAATAAAAAACAATTGTACAACAAGTGCCGAAAAAATCAACGTCGCAATTAAAAATTGTTGGTTATCATTACTAAAGATATTTGGTGGATTAATGAATGTATAATAACTAATAATGGTTTGATATAAAAAAACAACCCCAATAGTCACATAAGTGTGGGTTTTTGTTAAAACTACATACAGTTTTATGTTCCATTTTTTAAGCATCCAATAGATTAAGCCGGCTAACACATAAAGGATACTTAGGGTTGTAGAAAGATGTCTAGTAGCTATAACATAATAAGTATCATGCAGATTAAAATCTAAAGCAGTATTCAAAAAGATATGTGAAAATTCACCAATCAAAATAATGATGAGCGCTGTTATCCAAAAATATATATGCGGAAAGTGTTTTTTCATTTTCAACTAGAATGATGTACTTACAAAGTATCTACCTTTCTTCATTCTTATAGTTTTAATCTGGCAGACGCCATTATACTTTGATCGGCATAATCACCTTCTAAATATTTTAAATGACCTACAATAGCAATCATTGCGGCATTATCTGTTGTGTATTCAAACTTAGGAATATATGTGGTCCATCCAAATTTTTGCTCTCCATTTTTTAGAGCTTCACGTATCCCTGTGTTTGCTGATACACCCCCACCAATGGCAATATGTTTAATTCCGGTTTGCTTGCTAGCCAACTTCAGTTTATCAATTAAAATTCCAATAATTGTATATTGAATAGAAGCGCAAATATCATCTAATCGCTCTTCAATAAAATTTGGATTGGCTTTTACTTGCTTCTGAACAAAATAGAGAATGGCCGTTTTTAATCCCGAAAAACTAAAATTAAGTCCGTCCACTCTGGGTTTGGTAAAAGTAAAGGCTTTTGGATTTCCTAATTTTGCTCTTCTATCTATTTCTGGTCCTGCAGGATAACCCAATCCTAATAATTTACCACTCTTGTCAAAGGCCTCTCCAACAGCATCATCAATGGTTTCACCAATAACTTCCATGTCAAAATGAGAATCTACTCTAACAATTTGAGTATGACCACCAGATATCGTCATTGCCAAAAACGGAAATGGAGGTTTTTCAAAGGTGTCTTCTTCTATAAAATGTGCAAGAATATGAGCCTTCATATGATTTACATCAATAAGTGGGATATTTAAACCATATGCCAAAGACTTTGCAAATGAAGTGCCTACCAATAAAGATCCCATTAGACCAGGACCTCGTGTAAAGGCTATTGCGCTTAGTTGTTCTTTATTGATGCTTGCTTTTTTTAAGGCTTGATCTACCACAGGAACAATATGTTGTTGGTGCGCTCGAGACGCTAATTCTGGCACAACACCGCCATATTCTTCATGTATTTTTTGATTGGCAACAATGTTGCTCAAAATTTTACCGTTATGCATTACGGCAGCCGCAGTATCATCGCAGGATGACTCTATGGCAAGAATATATATATTTTGTGATGTCATTAATATAAATTAGGCACAATAATTGTTAATTTTGAGGTCAAAGTTATAACTTTCAAAGCGTATCAAGAAATTCCTAAAAATAGTATCAAAAATATTGGCAATTATTTTGCTCTTGTTCATCATTCTGGTGTTGGTATTATCTATTCCTGCTGTTCAAACACGATTAGGAAAATATGTGACTAAAAGGGTTAATGACGACTTTGGAACAAACATCAATATTGGTAAGGTAGGACTTCAGTTTAACGGAGATGTAGAACTTAAGGAAATTTATATTGAAGATTATAAAAAAGATACCCTTATTGCTATTGATGAGCTTAACACATCTATCCTTAATTATAGAAATATTTCCAATGGCAAATTAAACTTTGGAGATATTGATATTATGGACTTGACCTTTAATGTCAAAACGTATCAAGGAGCAACAGATACTAATCTTGATATTTTTGTTGCAAAATTTGACGAAGATAATCCTAGAAAAGAGAAGAGCGAGTTTTTATTGTCCTCAAGTGATGTATCTATCTATGATGGGACTTTTAGACTTATAGATGAAAATAGAAGCACTCAAAAGGTATTAGAGTTTAAAGATCTTAATATAAACGCTACAGACTTTGTGATTGCTGGGAGTGATGTCAACGCTAGAATAAATACATTACAGTTTGAAGATAGTCGTGGAGCCTACGTAAAAAATATGTCTACAGATTTCGAGTATACTTTAGATCATATGAGTTTTGATAATTTAAGTATTAAAACTGAAAATTCTAAACTCCTCGGAAATATTCGTTTCGATTATGATCGTGAGGATTTTAAAGATTTTGAAGATAAGGTTAAAGTTACAGCCCGATTTAAAGACTCTGAAGTTTTTCTTAACGACCTCAATACGTTCTATAATGAGTTTGGAGCAAATCAAAAAGCAAGATTAAATGTTAATCTTTCAGGAACGCTTAACGACTTAAATGCCAAAAACCTTCAACTTAATGCCAGCGGAAGAAGTAGAATTTATGGAGATATAAACTTTAAAAACCTGTTTAGTAAGGAAGATGGAGATTTTTCGATGAACGGACGCTTTGATAATTTAACATCTAATTATTTTGATTTAAGGGCATTGTTGCCAAATATTCTTGGTGAGTCTATTCCTAGCGTGTTTTCAAAACTTGGAAACTTTACGATTACCGGAACGTCTTTTATAACAGATTCTACTATTGATGCCGATCTAAATATTAATACTGACCTTGGTCTTATCGTTTCAGATATGAATATGACACATGTTGATGATATTGATAATGCTAGCTACAAAGGGAATGTTGTTTTTGATGAATTCAATTTAGGCGCTTTATTAAATGATCCAAAAGTAAATACCACCTCATTTGATTTGGATGTAGATGGCAAAGGGTTTACAATAGATAATTTGAGCACACAAATTACAGGGAAAGTATTTCATATAGAATATAATGATTATGATTATAAAGATGTTGATGTTTCTGGTAAACTAGGAAATCAAATCTTTAATGGCTTGTTAGAATCGAAAGATGAAAACTTTAAATTTAAGTTTAATGGTTTGGCAGATTTATCAAAGGATATTAAGGCTTTCGATTTTAATGCCAATGTGGAATACGCCAATTTAAGAGCCCTTAATTTTATTACCAAAGATAGTATTTCTATTTTCAGAGGAAATGTAACGACCTCAATGAAAGGGGCTTCAGTTGATGATGCCTACGGAACGCTAAACTTTAAAAACACTACTTATATCAATCAAAATGATGAATATTATTTTAAAGATTTTAAGGTAGAATCTAAGTTTGAAAAAGATAAACGAGTTTTAACTATAAACTCACCAGATATCATTCAAGGAACAATGAGTGGTAATTTCAAATTTAGAGATATTGGCAAATTAGTTGAGAATTCGGTAGGTAGTATTTATACCAATTATATTCCAAATGAAATAGAAACAGATCAATACGTAGAATTCGATTTTAAAATTTATAATAAAATTGTCGAAGTCTTTTACCACGATATAGAGTTGGGGCCTAATACAACAGTAAAAGGAAGAATTGAAACCGACGAAAAGCAATTCAATTTAACTTTTAAATCGCCTCAAATTAAGCTGTTCGACTACTTTGCAAATGATATATCGGTGTTAATTGATAATAGCAACCCATTATTTAATACCTATGTTGAAATTGACACTTTGAGTACAAAATATTACGACATCTCAAAATTTAGCCTCATTAACGTAACGCAACGAGATACTTTATTTATTAAATCAGAATTTAAAGGCGGAAAGAAAAATGCCGATGATTTTGATCTTAATATGTTCTATACTATAGACGAAAACAACAAATCTGTTGTCGGATTTAGAAAATCTGATGTCACTTTTAAAGGAAATACGTGGACATTAAATGAAGAAAAGAACAACCAACATAAGGTTGTATTTACAAGAGACTTTAAAAACTTTGATATAAGCCAAATGGTCATGAACCACTTTGATGAACGTATTGAGTTATCAGGCGTGCTGAATGGTAATAATTACAAAGATCTAAAACTAGATTTTACAGATGTTGATCTCACTAAAATTACACCAAGAATAGATAGTTTGTCTCTCGAAGGACTCGTAAATGGTAAACTAGAAGTATTGCAAAAGGATGGTGTATATTTACCAAATTCGAGCGTGACCATAAGTGAATTAAAGGCAAACGATTTTGAACTAGGTGAACTGAAAGCACTAGTAAAAGGGAACCAGTCGTTAACAAATTATGATGTTGATGTGACGCTTATAAATGATAATTTAAAGTCGTTAGACGCCAAAGGAACAATAGACGTGGACTCCAATGCTATTAATTTGGATGTCGTTTTTGAGGAGTTCTTATTAGATCCGTTAGATCCTTTCGGAGAAGGCGTAATTACCAATATTAGAGGTTTGGTTTCTGGGAATGCTAAAGTCTCAGGTAGCTTAAAAGAGCCACAATTTAATGGCGATTTACTTTTAGATAATGCCGGATTAACAATTCCATACCTTAATATAGATTATAGTTTCGATTTTGATTCTCGTGTAAAATTAGAGTCACAACGCTTTATTTTTCAAGATGTAGAGATTACAGATTCAGAATTCTTTTCTAAAGCCACTTTAAATGGATTTATTGCACATCAGAATTTTTCAGATTGGAGATTAGGGTTGAAAATAGAAACCGATAGATTACTGGTCCTTGATACTGAATATGATGAAGATGAATTGTATTATGGAACCGCTTTTGTTAATGGAGTTGCAGATATTACTGGTCCTACAAATGAGTTAAAGATAGAATTTAACGGAAGTACAGCTGAAGGGACTGTATTTAAAATTCCACTCAATGACTATGAAACTTATGGGGAGAACTCCTATATCCATTTTATTACACCTGAAGAAAAAGAAGCACGTCTTAAAGGAGAGGTTGTAAATACGACGGAAATTAAAGGGCTTGAGCTCGAGTTCAACCTCTTTGTTAATCCGTATGCAGATATTGAAATTGTGATTGATAAAAACCAAGGGAGTACAATTCAAGGGAAGGGAAATGGAAATTTATTGTTTGATATCAATACTAACGGAAAGTTTCAAATGTTTGGAGATTTCCAAATTGTTGAGGGTAATTATAATTTTGCTTATGGTGGATTGGTTCAAAAGAAATTAGAGGTAGAACCAGGTGGAAGTATTCGATGGGAAGGAGATCCATTAAAGGCCAATATTGATCTTACTGCCATATATTCCACAGATGCGAATCCATCTGTATTATTAGATAATCCAATCAATAGAGAAATACCAATTGAAGTAGAAATTAATCTAGTTGGACAATTAGAACAACCTGAATCTGATTTCACCTTTAACTTTCCTAACGTAAATTCGACTATAAAATCTGAGCTCGATTATAGACTAGAGACTAAAGAAAGTCGTTTTACACAAGGAACATTTCTTTTAGTTACTGGATCATTTCAAAGTGATATTGGCTTAGGTCAACAGGCCTATGGTACAGTGTCAGATAGAGTAAATGATCTTTTAAATAGTAT
The DNA here is from genome assembly GCF_947494225.1 of uncultured Psychroserpens sp. Taxonomy (NCBI): domain Bacteria; kingdom Pseudomonadati; phylum Bacteroidota; class Flavobacteriia; order Flavobacteriales; family Flavobacteriaceae; genus Psychroserpens; species uncultured Psychroserpens sp. The sequence goes on along the minus strand of NZ_CANLUG010000003.1, from coordinate 227,327 downwards.
TTTATCTACTGGTAATGACAAAGTTCAAGCTTCTTTTGGTATTAACCCGGGAGAACAAACGGCAGAATATCAGACTGGAGACCGTTTAGACCTTACACTAAGTACAAAAATTAGTGATAGAATCTTAATTAACGGTAAAGTTGGTGTACCTATTGGTGGTGTAGACCAAACGGTAATTGCTGGTGATGTAAGAATTGATATTCTACTTAATGAAGATGGTACACTTAAAGCATCCTTTTTCAACAGAGAAAACAGCATTAGAAATTTTGGAGAAGAAATTGGATATACACAAGGCGCAGGTATTACTTATAATGTAGAATTTGATACATTTAAAGAACTTCTTGAAATCATATTTTCTGGAAAAAATAAAAAGGAAAAGAAAAAAGAGGGTGAAAAGAAGGATGAAGACCTTGAAAAATTAACACCAGACTTTATTAATATCAAATCAAAAAAGGACACAAAAGGCAATTAATTCAGCTATTTTTTAACAAAATTATTTTTTTTTATTAACGAAAACGTTTGAGTTTTTGTAGTACTGTTAAATAAAGTCCAATTCCATTTTTATTGTTGTTTTTGTTTACTAGCTTTACTTTTTGAAACAGAATTTATATGTCAAAAAAGATAAAAAAAGTTGGTGTAATGACTTCTGGAGGAGATGCTCCAGGAATGAATGCAGCCATTAGATCTGTTGTTAGAACTTGTGCATTTCACGAGATAGAATGCGTTGGCATTTATCGAGGCTATGAAGGTATGATTGAAGGCGATTTTAAAGCCATGAATGCTCGTAGTGTGAAGGGTATTATTAACAAAGGCGGAACCGTTTTAAAATCGGCACGCTCTAAAACCTTTAGAACAGCTGAGGGACGTCAACAGGCTTACGAAAAATTAACCGAAGCCAATATTGATGCTTTAGTAACCATTGGTGGTGATGGTACATTTACAGGAGCCATGATTTTTAATAAAGAATTCGATTTTCCTGTTATTGGAATTCCAGGTACAATTGACAATGATATATATGGTACTTCACATACTTTAGGTTACGACACAGCCTTAAATACAGTAGTTGATGCTATTGATAAAATTAGAGATACAGCAAGTTCTCATAATCGCTTGTTTTTCGTAGAAGTGATGGGACGTGATGTTGGGCATATAGCATTAAATGTTGGTGTTGGAGCAGGAGCCGAAGAAATTTTAATACCCGAAGAAGATTTAGGTCTCGATCGATTATTAGAATCTTTACGTCGAAGTAAACAATCGGGTAAGTCCTCAAGTATTGTTGTTGTTGCTGAAGGAGATAAAATAGGAAAAAATGTATTTGAACTTAAGGATTATGTTGATGAAAACATGTCTGAGTATGAAGTACGTGTTTCCGTTTTGGGACATATGCAACGTGGTGGATCACCTTCTTGTTTTGATCGCGTACTAGCCAGTAGAATGGGCGTAAAAGCAGTAGAAAGTTTGCTCGAGGGTAAAACAAACTACATGGTAGGTCTAATAAGTGATAAAATTGAATTAACCCCTTTGGATAAAGCCGTAAAAGGTAAATCTGAAATAAATATGGAATTATTACGAGTGTCTGATATTATGTCTACATAATAGCGACTAATTCCAACGAAAATTAATAATAAATAATAGAAAATAAAGAAAAGATGTCAAATTTAAAATTAGGAATAAACGGTTTTGGAAGAATTGGAAGAATCGTTTTTAGAGCAACAGTAAAAAGAGATGATGTAGATGTTGTTGCAATTAATGACTTGCTAGATGTAGAGCATTTAGCGTATCTATTAAAATATGACTCTGTACATGGAAATTTTGATGGGACCGTTGAAGTTAAAGATGGTCACTTAGTTGTTGATGGAAAAACGGTAAGAGTCACCGCCGAAAGAGATCCCAAAAACTTGAAGTGGGATGAAGTAGGAGCCGAGGTTATTGCAGAGTGTACTGGGATTTTTACAACCTTAGATACAGCAGACTATCATATTCAAGCAGGAGCAAAAAAAGTTGTTATTTCTGCACCAAGTAAAGATGCACCTATGTTTGTAATGGGTGTTAATGATAATGAATTAACAGGAGATCATAAGATTGTATCGAATGCGTCTTGTACAACAAATTGTTTAGCGCCAATGGCGAAAATTGTTGATGATAATTTCGGATTAGAAGAAGCATTAATGACAACAATTCACGCAAGTACGGCTACACAGTTAACGGTAGATGGACCATCACGAAAAAATTATCGCTTAGGTCGTTCAGCAATTGTAAACATCATACCTTCTAGTACTGGAGCAGCTAAAGCTGTAGGGAAGGTTATTCCGAAATTGAACGGAAAGTTAACAGGTATGGCGTTTAGAGTCCCAACTGCAGATGTATCTGTAGTAGATCTAACGGTTAGAACTAAGGAAGAGACGTCTCTAGAAGCGATTAAAGCTGCGTTTAAAAAGGCTTCCGAAACCACAATGAAAGGTGTTGTTGGATATACTGAAGATGCCGTTGTTTCTCAAGATTTCGTTAGTGATACACGTACTAGTATTTTTGACGCCGATGCAGGTATCGAATTGAATTCTAAGTTTTTTAAGTTGGTAGCCTGGTACGATAATGAATTTGCTTACTCAAATAAATTAGTCGACTTAGCTCAAAAAGTCAACACGTTATAAATAATCATTTAAATCCGTAGTGCTAATCTCACTGCGGATTTCTTTTTCAAAATAAATCATGATTTTAATCACTGATAGCGGTTCTACTAAATGCGACTGGATTGCGGTAGATAGTAATGGAGAACAACTTCACGAGAAAATTCGAACTAAAGGACTTAATCCTGCAATACTAAAAGAAAAGAAGCTCAAGAAAATCATAAAAAAGAGTGATGAGTTAATGCGGTTTAAAGACCAAGTTACACATGTCTTTTTTTATGGCGCAGGTTGTGGTACAACTAACCCTAAATTAATCTTAACAGGTGTTTTAGAATCTGTTTTTACTAATGCAATAGTAGACGTTCAAGAGGATACTATGGCTGCTGTAAGAGCAACGCTTAATCACAGTAATGAAGCCGCTATTGTTTGCATAATGGGCACAGGTTCTAACTGCAGTTATTTTGATGGTCATAAATTGCATCAACGTGTAATATCTCTAGGATATACGCTTATGGATGATGCTTCAGGTAATTATTATGGAAAAGAGCTTGTGAAAGATTACTATTATAACAACATGCCAGAAGACATTAAAGTAGCATTTGACCATAAATACAATTTAGAAGCCGATTATATAAAATACAACCTTTATAAACAACCAAATCCGAACGCTTATCTAGCGAATTTTGCCGAATTTATGTTTTTGAATAAAGATTCGGTCTATATAAAAAATCTTATAAAAAAGGGATTTAGACAATTTTGTGAGAATATGATTTTTCAGTATAAAGAAGAATTAAAAACGATTCCTGTACATTTTGCAGGATCTATTGCGTTCTTTTCAGAAACCGAAATACGAGAAGTGGCGAACGAATTAGGCTTTACAGTTGGTAACTTTGAAAGACGACCTATTGAAGGTTTAGTGACCTATCATATTAACGCCCTTTAATAATCATAGCATAACATTTATTTTAAATTATTGAGCAGATTTTAGCGCCTTTCTAACTAATAGTGCGCAAATAATAACCCCTGCAACTAGGCCAAATGCTAACGTTGTTTTTCCATAGATAAAATTACCAATAGCAAAAAGCGCACAATATACACCTATAACACCAGAGAAAAACCCTAGAATTTTCATTCCAAAACCTTTAAATTTAGAATCAGTACCAAAAATGAGGCTATTGAATGAATGAAGCGTTTTGTCATCTGTTGGTTTAGTTAACAAAGTCACAAGAATCCAGCCTATAGTTGTAACCACAACACCAAATACCAATTGCCAATGACCTGCAAGTTCTATCATTGGAGTTTCCATCTTACCATTAATAAAGAAGAAAACAGCAATGATAAATGAAATTATCATAGCAGCAATTTCACTATACGGATTTATCCTTCCCCAAAACCAGCGTAAAATAAAAAGTAATCCAGTACCAGCACCAATTTGAAGCAATAAGTTCAACACTTCACCTGCAGATTGCAAGAAAAATGAAAAGGCAGCAGCCAAAATCATTAATACAATAGTAGAAATTCTACCTACCAAAACTTGATCTTTATCGGTAGCTTCAGGTTTTATGAATCGCTTGTAAAAGTCATTTACAATATAGGAACTTCCCCAATTTAATTGTGTAGATATTGTACTCATGAATGCAGCAATAAGTGATAAAAGAACAATTCCTATTAAACCTGCAGGCAAATAGGTCATCATTGCGGCATAGGCAACATCTTCACCTTGCATTGATGCAGATAGACTAGGGAATGCTTGATTAATACTTTCTAAGTTTGGAAATACAACTAATGAGGCCAAACCAACAACAATCCATGGCCATGGACGGATAGCATAATGAGCAACATTAAAAAATAAAGTAGCCCAAGTTGCATGTTTTTCATCTTTTGCAGCCAACATACGCTGTGCAATATAGCCACCACCACCTGGTTCGGCTCCAGGATACCACGTGCTCCACCATTGTACTGCAATAGGAATAATAAGTACTGTAATTAAGGCTTCGGTATTACTAAAATCGGGTAAAAGTGCTAACTTATCACTAACATTTACATGTGATAGAAGGTTGGTTGTTCCTCCAATTTCGGGTAAGTTAATAATATATATGGTTGCCCATATACTACCAATCATTGCAATTATGAACTGTATAAAATCTGTAATTAAAACACCTCTTAATCCTCCAAAGGCTGAATAAATAACTACAATAATAGAGGAGTACAACAACATCTCACCTTGAGAAATACCTAATAAAATATTGGCAATTTTGGCGCCTGCCAAACAGACTCCAGCCATAGTAATGACATTAAAGATTACGCCTAAATAAATGGCTCTAAATCCTCGTAAATAACCTGCAATTTTTCCGCTGTAGCGTAATTCATAAAATTCTAAATCTGTTGTTATTCCACTTTTCCGCCATAATCTCGCATAGAAAAACACGGTAAGCATTCCAGTGAGGAGCATGGCCCACCACACCCAATTTCCTGACACACCATTTTCTCTTACTAATTGCGTGACCAGACCTGGAGTATCAGCAGCAAAAGTAGTAGCAACCATACTTACTCCTAATAACCACCAAGGCATATTTCTACCAGACAGAAAAAACGCTTTAGAATCTTTACCTGCTTGTTTTGAGACATAAATACCAATTCCGGCAAAGAGCAATAAAAAAAAGATTATTATAATCCAGTCTAAGGTTGAAATAGTCATGGGTTGTTTTTAAAAAGTTAGTGTAACAAATCTAATATTAAAATAATAAAAAAAAGCATTAGAATTCTCTAATGCCTTTTTAGGATAAAATAGGTTGGTTAGGATATTATTTTATCCATGCTTTTGAGATGGCTTTCTTTGAAAACCATATTAGAAATATACAAACAATAATGACTAGTGTAGGCATTACCTTGTCTGTTCCTTTAACTTCCATTACATAATATATTTGTTGAGTTGTAGCACATATAAATGAAATTATAAAAAGAAAATAAGCCCATTTTTTGCGTATGAGCAATGAAATACAACCAAGTACACCCCCAAATACAGCTAATGCAAATAGTGCTGTGTACCAAGCAGGATGTTCATAAGCCATTTCAAATTGAAGTTGTGGCTCGAGTTCAGCAATCATTTCATCTGTCATAAAATGTGGCGATAAATATGCGACAACACCCATAAGATTCCATAAAAGTGCTAATATACTCACAATCCAAAACCAAACGGGTGGTTTATTGTTAGAATAATCTGTCATGATTAATTGATTTTAGTTAGTTAAACATAACAATTTATAAAAATTAGGGCTATTAAAAACGAAAAACTCAACTAAATTTCATAGTTAATATAAAATTGAGTTGAGTTTTAACACTTAAAATTTGTAAAAACTTTAATCTTCTACAACATGAAGTACAGGTGTTTTATTGACCCATTTTCCATTTTTAGACTCACCTAATATGAGTACATCCTTTGAATGTTCATATTCTTTAATAGTACGCATCATCTGCTCCTTAGTGTCTCTATGTAGTTTGATTCCAGTAGATTTACCTTTGTTTCGTATTTCCAAGTAGAATCCATCTCTGAATTTTATTGGTCTTGTTGGAGGTCTTCCCATGTATATATATTTGTAGTAATAGTCTCGCATATTAGTAAAAAAAACAGCAATATGCAAGTGATTTATTAATTATTCAAAGCTAATCATTTTATCCTCTATAAATCAGTGGTTTACATAGTTAAAAACTATGTGGTAATAGAACAACATTATATCTAGTTTTTTTAGATTTTTAATGCATCTCTGCTAAGGAGGTCCTTAGTTTTTTTGTATTTTTAAGCTGAAAAAATAAAATTAAATGGCGACTCCAAAATTCTCAAAAGAAATTCTAGACTTCTTTAAAAAATTAGAAAAAAATAACGATAGAGACTGGTTTAATGAACATAAAAAAGAGTTCAAATCAAATGAAACGAAGGCTAAAGAAGCCTATAAATATCTCTATGAGGCCATAAATAAGCACGATGTTGTTGATAATTTTAAATTGTTTAGAATTTATAGAGATGTGCGATTCTCAAAAAACAAACTACCCTATAAAACTCATTTTGGTGGTTCGTTTCATAGAAAAAAACCAGAATTGAGAGGAGGTTATTATTTACATATTCAGCCCAATAATGAATCATTTATAGCCACTGGGTTCTGGGAACCAAATAAAGATGATTTACTAAGAATTAGAAGAGAGTTTGAGCAAGACGACAAAGAGATACGTGACATTTTAAGTGATAAGACGTTTAAGTCAATTTGGGGGGATTTTGTTGGTGATGAATTGAAAACAGCACCAAGAGATTTTGACAAAGATCATCCCGCAATAGACCTCATAAGAAAAAAGCAATACATTTTTACGAAAAAATATACAGATAAGGAGGTCGTAAGTGACAACTTTATTAATGATGTTGATGCATCATTTAAGGCTATCAGACCATTTTTTGATTATATGAGTGATGTACTTACCACAAATTTAAATGGCGAATCTATTATCTAAATAGCTTTAGCCAAAGGTTGAGAAAATAACTGAATATTTGCTACAAGTCGATCTTTAACAATATTCATCATGCGCTTATTCAATGCAGATGAATTTTGAATGTAGAGTTCGTATTCTTCAATAGTAAACTGACCAATTATCATTCCTTTAACCGAATTTCTGAACTTCATGTCTTTATGAATGGCGTTTTCAATATAGACCAATTGCTTAGGTACACTTAAATCGTAAAAAACATTTTTACGTTTATCAATGTAATTCCTGAAAACGGCAATTAATAAATGGTTTTGTAATTTAATAATTGGGCGTAAAGTCCCATTTTGAAAGCACTCGTCACTGGTCATTGAATCATTAACTTGTGCAGAAGTAATGACAGGGCGTATAGATTTTAGGTGGGTAGATCGATCATTCATGGCTTTAAATTTTATTAAATATAGCCATTATGCTTGCGAAATTTCTGGCAGGTTTTAGATGTTGTCAACGGTGTTATTAACAAAAGCGTAATGGGTATAAGACCATTACGCTTTAATTTAAAATTAAGGTCTTAATTAAATCTGACTCAAACCTCCATCGACTTCAAGTTCAATACCGTTGATATAAGAGGCATCATCCGAGGCTAAAAACAATGCCGTTTTAGCAACTTCCTCTGATGTACCAAAACGCCCTAAAGGTACTTGTTGAGCAAATCCTTTCCCCATATCTTCAACGACATCTTGTGGTAACCCCATTTTTCCATAAAGAGGGGTGCTAATTGGGCCAGGAGCAATAGAATTTACTCTAATACTACGAGACTTCACCTCCGATGTTAATACACGCGCATAAGATCTAATTGCTCCTTTACTTGCAGAGTATACGCCTAATCCATCAAATCCTTTCTGACTTACAATTGAGCTAGTAAATAATATAGAGCCACCATCATTTATATGTGGCAATGCCTCTTTTACTGCCAATATCGGACCTTTAACATTGATGTTGAATATCTCATCATAGTGTGTTTCAGTAATGTCTGTGGTAGGGGATATAGGCGCAATTCCTGCGTTAAGAAATAGAATATCTATGTTTCCGTAAGCATTGGTCGCTTCTTTAATGAGGTTGACATTATCTTCAGGTTTTGAAACATCTGCCACGACAGTTATAAATGTACCATCTAAATCTTTAGCTACTGTGTCTAGTGCCTCTTTCCGTCTTGCCGCTAATACAACTTTTGCGCCTTCTTTTAGATACAATTTTGCAGTTGCTAATCCGATTCCACTATTTGCGCCAGTTATAATAGCGACTTTGTTTTTTAATGTATTCATTTGACATTATTATTTTATTTGAAACAATCGTTTCAAATAGGGTTAAAAAAAATTAAATTAAAGTTTGAAGTATTGTTTTAATAATACTCTGTAAATGTTTTTTATCTCTAATAAGTATACCTGTCATTCTAAAGCCTTGTAATGAGCTAAACAAATACAATGCATATTCATTGGCAGATTTATTACTATTTATATGTTGGTCTTGTTGTCCTTTTGCAACCAACTGTTCGAAAAAATCTATAGTATAGTTTTGATTTTGAGTTAAAAACGATGTTATCTTATCGTCATGATTTGCCATTTCAGATTTGCAGTTTGCAATCAAACATCCTCGATCTTCACTATCACTAAGCATTTCATTCATGTACATATGGAACAATAGTTCTATAGCATCAATGGAATTTTTAGCATCTAATAAAACCGTATTACTTTTCTTATGATATTTAAGTTGGTAAGCGTTTAGGCATTCCATGAACAAACTAAGCTTACAACCAAAAGAATTATATATACTCGACCTATTTAAACCTGTAGCTTCAACAAGATCTTGCATAGAAGTAGCATTGTAACCTTTATCATGAAAAACCTCGATGGCTTGACTGATTACTAAATCTTTATTAAATGTTTCTGTCTTAGGCATATCTATTTGAAATGAACGTTTCAAAATTAAACATTTTTTTATACTAAGATGTTAAAATTTTGTTATTCTAAATATCAACCATTGAAAAGGAGTTTATAAACTTCACTTATAACTAGTATCTTTGATAAAAACGATAATATGAAATTTGGAAGTGTTGATAATCCCCAAGATTTAGATTTAAGTTTGCCACAAGATCATATTGATACTGCTGGTGTATTAAATAGGGTTAAGGATGATAATTTTCCCGAAATTTTCGTGGGTTGTGCTAAATGGAATAAAGCCGACCTCAAAGGATTTTATCCTCGCGGAACCAAGGATGAACTTCAGTATTACTCTAATCAATTTAATTCTATTGAGTTAAACGCCACGTTTTATCGAATTTTCCCTCCAGAACAATTTTCTAAATGGTATGATAAAACTCCTAATGGGTTTAAGTTTTTTCCAAAGCTAAATCAAGAAATAAGCCATTGGAAGCGACTCAATGAGGTTAATGCAGTCGTGGATAATTATTTAAATAGTGCTATTAACTTAAAAGAAAAACTCGGGACTATTTTCCTTCAAATGCATTCAAATTTTGCACCTAAAGATTTTGATAGAGTGGTGCACTTTGTAGAAAATTGGCCAAAAGAAATAGGACTTGCCATAGAATTTAGACATACCAATTGGTATAATGATAGTGCCGTTTCTAATCAATTATATGATTTATTAGAACGAAATAATATTTCTAACGTTATTGTAGACACGGCTGGAAGGCGTGACTTAATGCACATGAGATTGACCAGTCCAACTGCATTTGTGCGTTACGTTGGAGCAAATCATGAAAGTGATTACACCAGATTAGACGATTGGGTGACTAGATTAAAAGATTGGAAAGAACAGGGCATTAAGGAGATAGATTTTTTTATACACCAAAATATTGAGAAAGAATCTCCATTACTTTCTGCTTACTTTATAAAGAAATTAAATGAAACTTTAGGTTCAAATTTAAAAGTGCCTAATGAAGAAAGTAATACGTTATTTTAATTAATAGTTAGGAATATTTAATCCCAAAATAATATCCCTCGTGGCCGTTTTAATCTTAGCATTACCCTTAAGAGTAATAACGCCCGATCCACCTCTAGGCTTAGCTCTTTTGACAATATTTGGCGTAATATTAGGATCATCAGAGAAATAAAAATCTTCTACGTAATAAGCGCTAACATTCGGTTCTTTTACCGTTATATGTATATGTTGCGGGACAGTAGAATTTGGGTATGACGCCGGTCTTGTAGTATAAAAAGTATAGCAACCTTTTTCATCTGTCTTTAACCAAGTTCTTAAATAGCCATGTCTTTTTTCCCAACCTTTAGAAGACGTGTTTGTTGGATAACGACCATTTTGATCTGTATGATACACATATAAAACAACATCTTTTGCTGGTGTTTTGCCATCCTTATGATACACTGTGCCATTAATTTTAATTTTATCGGTTTCAGTTTTAAAGCCATGTATGGTATCTATAGATTGTAATGTTTTTTTTCCATAATCGTTTACAGCTTCACAACCTTCACATGATCCTCCAACTTGAGTGCTTTGCGATTGTGCACATGAACTGGCAATGAGTATTAAACTTATTAATAATGTGACAAGATGTTTCATTTTGATTGATTTAGCTTTTTAAAAATACCATTTCAAATATGTTTACCACCTTGATTAAGAAAAGTTTAAAAAAAGATTAACATCAGATTATGTGTTTTTGCTAATAAATGGTAATCTTTACATAAAAAAAGATGAGATTTCATACACGGAAATGGGTAAAACCAGAAGATTTAAACCCCAATCAAACCCTTTTTGGAGGACAGCTATTAGCTTGGATTGATGAAGAAGCTGCATTATACACAATTATTCAACTCGAAAACTCCAAAATAGTAACCAAGTACATGTCTGAAATCAACTTCATGGCTTCGGCAAAGCAAGGAGATATTATTGAAATTGGTATTGAAGTTATTAAGTTTGGTCGTTCGTCATTAACAATGAAATGTGAGGTACGAAATAAAATGACACGAGAAACTATTCTCACTGTCGATAATATTATAATGGTTAATCTGGGCAAAGATGGAAAACCTGCACCTCATGGAAAAACCAAGGTAGAATTTGTAAAAGATAGGATAGAGGAGTAGATTAACTTAAAGCCTGTTGGCCAGTGTTAAACTCGAAAACCTCCAAATCGAAATAAGATACAGCAGCCATAACATGATCGAAAATATCAGACATGATGTATTCATAATTCTCCCAACGTTTATCACTACTAAAACAATAGATTTCTAAAGGTAAGCCTTGAGCTGTAGGTGCTAATTGACGCGTCATTATTGTCATGTCTTTATTTACAGCAGAATGACCTTCAACGTAGGTTTGAATGTATTTTCTAAAAACACCTAAATTGGTCAAATTCCTCCCATTAATCAATAGCGATTTGTCTATATTTTTTTCTTGATTTGAAGTGTTTATTTCAGTCTGACGCTCATTTAAATACGACGTAATTAGCGCTACTTTCTTTAACCTTTCAATTGTAGGGTCATCTAAATATTTTATACTCGTTGCTTTCAAAATTACAGAACGCTTAATGCGCCTTCCACCAGACTGACTCATACCTCTCCAGTTTTTAAACGAGTCTGATATCAACGCATATGTAGGGATTGTGGTAATGGTTTTGTCAAAATTTTGAACCTTTACAGTAGCCAAATTAATTTCAATAACATCGCCATCTGCTCCGTATTTTTCAAAAGTAATCCAATCTCCAATACGTACCATGTCATTTATAGAGACTTGAATACTGGCTACAAAACCAAGAATAGTATCTCTAAATACTAAAATAATAACGGCAGAAGCGGCACCTAGTGTCGTAACAAACTTCCAAAATGATATGCCACTAATGATTGCAAAAGAAGAGAACAGCCCAATAACCCAAGCAAAAATCATAAAGACTTGAATATAACTATCAATAGGTTTGTCTTTATAACGATCTAAAGTTTTGAGATAATCTTTAATGGTGTTTAAAACACTACGTGCAATCCATAACGTGAGCACTATACCAAATACTTTAGCACCCTTTTCTATTATAGTTTCTAGATATTGAAAGTCAGAAAAAATAATCGGAATAAATTCTATCGCAATTAACAAAGGAATGATATGTGCAATATTTCTAGGAACTTTGTTCTTAACAAGGATATTATCAAAACTCGTTTTAGATCTTACTGCAAAAGCATTAAACGCATTTACCAGAACTTTTCTAATAAGATAATCAATAACAAACAGCACGATTAATAGTGAGATACTAAGTACCAACATGTTTAAATACTTAGCAGATGTATCACTTAATCCTAGCGACACAAAATAATCGTAAACGACATGGCGAAAGTTCATCATGATGCTTTATTCTTTAAATATTTTTTTTCAATATAGAATGTACCAAACGGAATTATAGATGCCAATAAAACAATAATCAATGTCTTAGTGTTCCATTTAAGTTCTTGCCAAACCATTATGGCCAGAACAACATAGGCCAAAAATAAAATGCCATGCGGCATTCCAAGCAGTTTAACATAGGTTGGGTCGTCTCCAAAATATTTTATTGGAGTCGCAATAAATAGTAATAGTATATATGATACTCCTTCTAATAGAGCAATTATTCTAAAGCTGTTCAATAATGACATCTGATATAAATTTCCTGCAAAATTACCTCATGTGGAACTAAAAGCCACAGTATTTGATTATTTTTTTTGGTAAATGCTCTTTATCAGTTAAGTTTTTAAAGCCATGACGCAAACAATTACAAAACTTACAAATAAATAATTTTAGAAAACTATCTGAAAATTATGAAATTACTGATTTGAATGTTTGAAATTATCAAATTGATAATTTTTACTACAACGATGTAGTATATTTTATTAATTATTCATTCATCCATTTTTTTTAACACCTTATCGAAAATGATAACTAATTCGTGGTTTTTATCCACAAAAAGTGCCCGTAGTAGATTTTATTTTTAACTTTAAAATGCTATTAATCGACAGAATTGTTCCGTTGATTTCCCAAAATTTACAATAAACATTCATGAAATGTCTATAAGGCTCAAATTTTAAAAAGGCTTTATACGGTTACTTATGGTCTAATATGTTTGGTAACTCAAAACTAATTAGTTAATTAAATAACCAACCAAAATGAAGAAAAAACTATTTTTTCTATCGTCCCTTATTTTCCTACTATTTATTAATCAAAATCTCTTTTCCCAAAATTCAGGAATATTTGAAGCCTATGTCGTCACAGACACCAATGGTAGTGGAAATTTTTACAGCAATTTAGTCCCCACAGGAGGATTTAATGGTGCCGATTTCGGAGATTTTAATCCTACAAATACACTTATATTAAGAGGAGGACAAGCGAAAACGTTTAAAAACAATGGGCATAACGTATTTAACAGTAGTTTGTTTTATAGAATATATCCAACAGGTTCACCTTCTGGAGCTTTTATTGAAATCAATTTAAATTTTGATCAAAACTTGGGGAATCCTGGCGATCAACAATGGGATAATGTTCAAACAGGAAACCAACAGAATATTGATGTATTATCTGGATTAGCAACAGGAAATTATACAATTGAAGTTTTTGTGAGATCTCAAGTAGACACAAACAATGATAATCAAATTGACTTGGATAATTTCTGGAGTGACTTTGGAAATAATTTTAAAGCAACATTTGATTTCTTTGCCGATGATGACAATGATGGTTTTGCGAGTGATGTAGATTGTGATGATACTAACCCTGCAATTAACCCAAATGCTGATGAGATATGTGATGGAATTGATAATGATTGTGATGGTTTTACAGACAGTGCCGATAATAACTTGGTTGATACTGATGCTCCAACAGCAGTGTGCCAAGACCTTACAGTGGAGTTAGATGCTTCTGGAAGTGCAACAATAACTGCCGCTCAAATTGATAATGGGTCTTCAGATAACTGCGGAAATGTAAGTTTGAGTTTAAGTCAGGATACGTTTAGTTGTGCTGATATTGGAAGTGGCGGACCAGCAATCACTGATTTATTCATTTCAGAATATGTGGAAGGCTCATCTTCTAATAAATATATAGAAATCTATAATGGTACTGGAGCCGATGTAGATCTTTCAGATTATCAATTACGTTTATACTCTAATGGTAATGGATCTCCTTCTACATCAAATACCTTATCGGGCACACTTGCCGATGGCGATGTGATTGTCTATAGAAATTCAAGCGCTACTATTTATGCAGGAGCAACAACAGTGCTTTCTGCGGTAAATTGGAATGGTGATGATGCTATAGAGCTCTTTAAAATAAGCACAGGAAGTGCAGTTGATATCTTTGGAGAAATAGGTGTCGATCCAGGTTCTCAATGGACTGTTTCAGGAAACAATACACAGGACCAAACTTTAGTAAGAAATGCGGATGTATTAGCTGGTAACACCGTTAATAGCTCTGGTTTCCCAACATTAGGGACTGAGTGGATAGAGTCTGCTCAAGATGATGTGTCTAATCTTGGTAGTCATACCGTTAATGCGCCAAGTGCTGGCGTAGAAGTCACGTTAACAGTTACAGACGATAGTGGAAACCAATCTACTTGTACAGCTACTGTGATGGTTTCAGACCTATTAGGTCCAACTCCAGATGTGGCTAACTTACCAGATGTTAACGAACAATGCGAAGTTACAGCTTTAACAGAACCAACAGCGACAGATAATTGTGGAGGATCGGTTGCAGTAACTAATGATGCTACATTGCCAATTACAACACAAGGAACTACCGTTGTAACTTGGACTTATGAAGACGAAAATGGAAATACATCTACTCAAACTCAAAACGTTATTATTGATGATACCGAAATGCCAACAGCTGTTTGCCAAGACCTTACAGTGGAGTTAGATGCTTCCGGAAGCGCAACAATAACTGCCGCTCAAATTGATAACGGATCTTCAGATAACTGCGGAAATGTAAGTTTGAGTTTAAGTCAGGACACGTTTAGTTGTGCCGATATAGGAGGTAGTGGAGCAGGAATTACTGATTTATTCATTTCGGAATATGTTGAAGGTTCATCTTCCAATAAATACATAGAAATCTATAATGGTACTGGAGCCGATGTAGATCTTTCAGATTACCAATTACGTTTATACTCTAATGGTAATGGATCTCCTTCTACATCAAATACCTTATCGGGCACACTTGCCGATGGCGAAGTGATTGTATATAGAAATTCTAATGCTTCTATTTATGGAGGAGCAACAACAGTGCTTTCTGCAGTAAATTGGAATGGTGATGATGCTATAGAGCTCTTTAAAATAAGCACAGGAAGTGCAGTTGATATCTTTGGAGAAATAGGTGTTGATCCAGGTTCTCAATGGAATGTTTCTGGAAACAATACACAGGACGAAACTTTAGTAAGAAATGCAGATGTATTAGCAGGCAACACCTTTAATAGCCCTGGTTTCCCAACATTAGGGACTGAGTGGACAGAGTCTGCTCAAAATGATGTATCTAATCTTGGTAGCCATACTGTTAATGTTCCAAGTGCTGGCGTAGAAGTTACGTTAACAGTTACAGACAACAATGGTAATCAGTCAACATGTAAAGCGACAGTGATGGTGTCAGATTTATTAGGTCCAACACCAGATATCGCAAATTTACCAGATGTTAATGAACAATGCGAGGTTACAACCCTTACAGAACCAACAGCGACAGATAATTGTGGAGGATCGGTTACAGTTACTAATGATGCTACATTACCAATTACAACACAAGGGACTACCGTTGTAACTTGGACTTATGAAGACGAAAATGGAAATACATCTACTCAAATACAAAATATTGTTATTGATGATACGGAAGTGCCAACAGCTGTTTGCCAAGACCTTACAGTAGAGTTAGATGCTTCTGGAAGTGCAACAATAACTGCCGCTCAAATTGATAATGGGTCTTCAGATAACTGTGGCGATGTAACATTAAGTTTAAGCCAAGACACGTTTAGTTGTGCCGATATTTCGAGTGGAGGCGGTACTCCTACAAATGCAGTATGGATTAATGAATTTCATTATGATAATGTTAGCTCTGATGTTAATGAATTTGTAGAAGTTGTTTCAAATTTTGATGTGTCAAGTTATCAAATCATCTTCTATAATGGAAGTAATGGAACGAGTTACGGAACAGGTAGTTTAACCCTAATGTCAACAGATTCTGGATACAATTTTTATAGAGTAGAACAACCAGGTAGTGGCATTCAAAATGGAGGTCCTGATGGAATTGCTCTAGTAGATGGATCAACTGTCATAGAATTTTTAAGCTACGAAGGAACATTCATGGCTACTAATGGAGCAGCTAGTGGAATGACATCAACTGATGTAGGTGTTTCAGAAACGAGTTCGACGCCTGTAGGTTCTTCAATTCATAGAACGGGTTCAGGCAGTGTAGCAGCAGATTTTAGCTGGGCTTTGACATCTAGTAATACGTCTGGTGCAATTAATAGCGGACAATCTTTTGTTAGCTCTGGAGGTGGTGTAGAAGTGACCTTAACTGTAACCGACGAAAATGGCAATCAATCAACGTGTACCGCTACGGTAACCGTTACAGATATGTTGGCTCCAACGCCAGATGTTGCTTCTTTAGCAGATGTAACAGCAGAATGTGAGGTGTTGAATTTAACAGCACCAACAGCAACAGATAACTGTGGTGGGTTGGTTACAATAAGCAATGACGCCTCGTTGCCTATTTCAAATCAAGGAACTACGATTGTAACTTGGACATACGAAGATGAAAATGGAAATACATCAACACAAACTCAAAATGTTGTAATTAATGACGTTACAGATCCTTTGGCAGTGTGCCAAGATATTTCAGTGAATCTTGATGCCAACGGAGTAGCATCTTGGTCGGCTGCAGATATTAATAATGGTAGTTCAGACAATTGTGGAATATCATCCATTTCAGTAGATAAAACAACGTTTGATTGTAACGACGTTCCAAAACTTGTAATATCAGGAGTTATTGATGGGCCTTTAAGTGGAGGGGTTCCTAAGGCTGTAGAATTATATGTTTTGGCAGATATTGCAGACCTATCAGAATTTGGAATAGGAACAGCTTTTAATGGCGGGAGTTCAAATGGAGAAGACTTTAGTTTCCCATCAACATCTGTTTCAGCAGGAACCTTTATTTATGTTGCTTCGGAAACATCTGGATTTATTAATTTCTTCGGATTCTCTCCTGACTATACATCGAGCGCACTCGGCGTTAATGGAGATGATGCTTTCGAATTGTTCCAGAATGGAACTGTTATCGATGTATTTGGAGAAGTTGGTGTAGATGGATCAGGAGAACCTTGGGAATATTTAGATGGTTGGGCGTATCGCGTAAGCAATACTGGTCCTGACGGAGATACTTTTAACCTAAGCAATTGGACATTTAGTGGCACTAACGCTCTAGATGGTGAAAGTGAAAATAACACGGCAACAACACCATTTCCAGCAGGAGGTTTTTCTGCGAGTTCTGGTTTAACGTTTAATACATCGGTTGTACTTACAGTAACAGATGGTAATGGAAACAGTAGCAGTTGTACTGCTACTGTTACTGTAATTGATCCTGTAGTGCCTGAAATTTCTTGTCCTACAAACATTGTCGTTAATAACGATACTAATGTATGTGGTGCTATTGTAACATTTGCGGCACCTGTAGGTACAGATAACTGTGTTGGTTCTGCAACAACTCAAACTGCTGGATTAGAATCGGGCTCTATTTTTCCAATAGGAACTACTACAAATACATTTGAGGTTACAGATAGTTTCGGAAATAGTGTAGAGTGTAGTTTTACGGTTACTGTTATTGATAATGAAGCACCAACTATTGCTTGTCCATCAGATATGACCATTAATAATGATGTTGATGTTTGCGGAGCAACAGTAAATTATGCGCTTACAACATCAGATAATTGTCCTGGAGCCATAATCACACAAACGTCTGGTTTGGCCTCTGGTGAACTATTTCCAATAGGAACAACAACTAATGCATTTACAATTACAGATGCTTCAGGGAATTCAGTATCATGTAGTTTTGATGTTACTGTTATTGATAACCAGAATCCAGTTATTGATTGTCCATCAGATATAGTTGTTGATAATGAATTGGGGCAATGTGGAGCAGCAGTTGTTTATAATGTCTCAGGAACAGATAACTGTCCTGGTGAAACATTAACGATGCTTTCTGGTTTACCATCAGGAGATGTCTTCCCAATAGGAACTACAAACGTTTCTTATGAATTGGTTGATGCTTCTGGTAATTCTGTAACATGCATGTTTAGTGTTACTGTTAACGACACCGAGACACCAACTATTAACTGTCCGAGTAACATTGTAACAGTTAATGATGCTGGAACATGCTCGGCAATTGTAAATTACACTGTGACATCAGGTGATAATTGTCCTGGTGTTAGTGTCTCGCAAACTTCAGGGCTAGCTTCTGGAGCGGCATTCCCAATTGGGGTTACAACAAATACATTTGTTATTACTGATGCTTCTGGAAATTCAGAAACATGTAGCTTTGACGTCGTTGTAAACGATACGGAGGCTCCAACAATTGATTGTCCAGTTGATATTTCAGTAGCAAATGATTTGGGAGCATGTAGCGCTGTTGTAAACTACGCTATTACAGGGAACGATAATTGTCCAAATTACACGATTACGCAAATAGCAGGTTTGGCATCAGGAGAAGCCTTTCCAATAGGAATAACAACTAACAGTTTTGAAATTGAAGATGCTTCTGGTAATATTACAACATGTTCGTTTAATGTTACTGTAAGTGATACTGAGCAACCATCAATTACTTGCCCTTCACTTATTGTCGTTGATAACGATCCAGGTTTATGTGGAGCAATGGTAAACTATAATGTAGATATCTCTGATAATTGTCCGGGAGTTTCAATTAACCAGACCTCTGGGTTTGCTTCAGGATCATTATTCCCAGTAGGAACAACAGTAAATATGTTTGTAGTGACTGACGCTTCTGGAAATACAAATACGTGTAGCTTTGAGGTTACAGTAGACGATAAAGAAGCCCCAATAATTACATGTCCGAATGATATTCTTACAGGAAATGATATTGGATCATGTTATGCGACGGTGACTTATGAATTGACCACAAGTGACAATTGTCCTGGTACTGTAATTACTCAAACAGAGGGATTACCTTCTGGATCACAATTTCCAATAGGAGATACAACAAATAAGTTTACAATTACTGATGCGGCTGGGAATACAGCATTATGCTTCTTTATAGTGACTGTAGAAGATACAGAGTCGCCTACGCCTGGAGCAAGCTTGCCAGATATTATTGCACAATGCGAAACTACTGTTTTGCCTCCAACAGCACCAGATAATTGTAAAGGAACAGTGACTGGAACTACAAATGACCCAACAACATATACAGAACAAGGAAGTTATGTGATTACTTGGACATTTGATGATGGTTCTGGAAATACATCACAGCAGCAGCAGCAAAATGTAATTATTGAAGATACAACTGCACCAGAAATTCCAATTATTAATGACTTTGTTGATCAGTGTTTTGCAACAATTCCGGTACCATCAACAACAGATAATTGCGCTGGTACTATTTTTGGAACAACAGCAGACCCAACAAATTATACAGAACAAGGGGTTTATCTTGTTAACTGGACCTTTGATGATGGAAATGGAAATAGCATTGTAGTACCGCAAACAGTTATAGTAGATGATGCGACTAACCCTGTACCTGATAATACTAATTTACCAACATTAACTGCCGAATGTAGTTTAGAGATAACTACAATTCCTACGGCAACTGATAATTGTATTGGCTCAATTTCGGCAACAACAACAGATCCATTAATTTATACAGATCAAGGGAATTATAGTATTACATGGCTATTTGATGATGGTAATGGTAATGTCGTTAGCCAAACACAAACGATTATTATAAATGATTCAACAGCTCCTGATGCTGTAGTATTGGCAGA
This sequence comes from uncultured Psychroserpens sp., assembly GCF_947494225.1. Taxonomy (NCBI): domain Bacteria; kingdom Pseudomonadati; phylum Bacteroidota; class Flavobacteriia; order Flavobacteriales; family Flavobacteriaceae; genus Psychroserpens; species uncultured Psychroserpens sp. The sequence continues at coordinate 207,224 of NZ_CANLUG010000003.1, read as the reverse complement.
CGTTATTGGTCAATGTGATGCAACTGTGACTGCTCCAACAACATCAGATAACTGTGCAGGTCTACTTACGGGGACAACATCTGATCCTTTAGTTTACACAGACCAAGGTAACTATTTGATTATATGGGTTTTTGATGATGGGAATGGAAATAGCTTTAACGCCACACAAAACGTCATTATTAATGATACTGAGGCTCCTGTTCCAGATGCTAATAGTTTGACGACAGTTACTGGAGAATGTGATGCTACTGTTTCTGTTATTCCAACGGCAACCGATAATTGTAAAGGTTTAATTTCTGGAACAACTAACGATCCATTAAGCTATACAGACCAAGGTACATATAACATTACTTGGACTTTTGATGATGGTAATGGTAATGTATCTACACAAGATCAAACGGTTATTGTTTTAGACACAAGTAACCCTACGATTTCAGCATGTCCATCAGATATCACGCTTTGCGGCATACAATCTGTTTTATGGACGCCTCCAACGGCAAATGATAATTGTGATGTGACTTTAACAAGCACACATAATCCAGGAGATGTGTTTGGCTTAGGAACAACAACAGTGGTTTATACTGCCACTGACAATGCAGGTAATAGTGTGTCATGTAGCTTTGATGTTACTATAAGTGCTACGCCAATTATTAGTATTGTTGAAACACCTTTAGATGGTTTCTGTCAAGGCCTTGGAGAGTTAACTGTTGTAGTAGCTAACGCATCAGATTTTAATCAGCCATTATCTATAAGTTGGTCAGATGGTAGCACAGGAGAGTCTATAATAATAGATGACAATAGTACTTATACAGTAACCGTATCTAGCCAATCGGGTTGTGAAGCAACAACGTCATATACGTCGTCCACAAATCCTGAAGATGTACTTAGCGGTTATGTTATGGTTGCTAAGCGTGGTGTACGACTTATTGGTAGTCGCGTATTTGATGGAGGTGTTGGTGTAACCGACAACAACCGTGTTGCGCAAGTTAGAGCCTTTAGTCAGGTATATGGTTTTGTAAAATCAGATTACATCTATACAGATTGGTTCAGTTATGTTCAAGATCCAATCTATAGTGATGCAGATGTGACCTTACCAACATTCTATAATAATACAGCCGACAGTTATTGTGGAGACGATGTTACTGTTCAACCTTATGATACTGTTGTGTTGGATGAAGAAATCTATGATGACGTTTATGTACGTTATGGAGCGACTTTAATAATTGATGCTCCAGAGATATATATAGACAGATTAAAAACCGATCCAGGTGTGACGATTATTTTCAACCAGTCATCTGCGGTTATGATAGATGAACAAATGAGAATTGGAAGTTATAACACTATTGATCGTAACGGGTTTGGAGCAACATTCTATGTAGAGAAAGATGTAAGAATAAATGGTAGTGTTAATATTGAGGCTAATATCTATTCTAAACGAAGTATCAAAGTAAGTCGCTCAGGGTATTTCTACAGAACTAAAATGCGCGGACTTTTCATTGCGCTTAAGAATATACAATCGTCATTCTTTGTAGATTGGTATCCATCAAATGGATGTTCTACAACGCCAACTCCAGATGGACCACCTTCATGTTCTGGTTATAGAGATGCTGTAGATGCTAGTTTGGAAATTGATGAGGACAAAGTGAAATTGTATCCTGTTCCAACAGTTGATATACTAAACATTTCATTAGAAAGTCCTGTCGCTACAAAAGCGAATTACTCCATTGCAAGTATGAGAGGAGAGGTTTCTATTCAAAACGATTGGACTCTAAATGAAGGGCATAATACTGTGAAAGTTGATGTTACTCGCTTGTCTGATGGTCTTTATAATCTCATTATAAAACTCAACGGAGAAACTATAAGCAAGCAGTTTGTAGTAAAACGAGGTAAATAAAATAGCATTGCTAAATATAAAAAGGCAACTCGTAAAGAGTTGCCTTTTTAGTTCTATTCAATAAAAAAAAGACTGCTGTATCTAGCAGCAGTCTTTTCATGGATTAATTAACCACACGATATAGGTCAAGTAATTATTCATTTGATGACATCATCGCAAAAAACTTATCGATATTAGGTAAAATAACGATTCTTGTTCTACGGTTTTTAGCTCTATTGTCTTTAGTATCATTATCTGTTAAAGGCTGGTAAAAACTACGTCCAGCTGCAATTAATTGCTCTGGAGCCACATTGTAATCGTTCTGTAATTTTTTAACAACAGAGGTTGCTCTAAGCACACTTAAATCCCAGTTATCCTTTACAGCAGCACTGTTTTTCATCAATTTATTATCTGTATGTCCTTCAACCATAACGTCAAGACTTTCTTCAGAATTAATAACATTGGCAATCTTTTGTAAAATATCATTTGCCTTATCACTTACTTTGTAGCTTCCAGAGTTGAATAACATCTTATCTGAAATAGAAATCATCACTACTGTTTCTTCAATATTAACGGCAATATCTTCATCTTCTTCAATGTTATCCATAGATTGTTTCAGATTAAATTGCAATGCTAAATTCATCGAATCTTTTAATGTTTTTGCCGTTGACATATATGCAGGTGGAACATTTTTTAAAGACTCGCGCATGGCTTCTTTTTGATTTTCAGAAACAACAACACCCTCAACAGATACGAGTTTTGCATTATTATCTTCTGTCAGTTCATTTATCTTAGAATTGTAACTATCTACGCGTTGTTGGATTCGAGCAAACTTAGTTTCTAATTCTTCCTTTTCAACCTTTGTTTTTGTTAACTCACTTTTTAATTCGCCGTTGTCTTGCTCTAGTGCGAGGTATTTCTTTTTAGACACACAGGCTGTTAAAAATAATGCTGATAGTATGATTACTGAAATTCGTTTCATAATTGTTTTGTTTATGTTTTGGTTACGTGTATATCTACGAAGCAAAATGAGATACGGACTTTCAATTTCAGAATATTTATTAACCGTTGCTTGTTAACTTCGGAAATGGGAGCCCTTAAAATTTTGTGAAAGGCAATTACATCTTGACATACTTTGATTAATTTTAAAGCATAATCACACGAAACTATCTAATCATGAAAAAATCATTGCTTTTCACATTGACATTACTCTTTTGTTTAATGCCAATGTCTCAACAAGCACAATCCAAAAGAAAGAAGAAAAAAAATCAAAAAGCTGAAGTCACAGCACCTCCACCAAAAAAGAAACAAGGTAAAATTAAAGACTATGATAAAGTCATTACAAAGGATGCCATTACAGATGATGGTCTTTTTAAAGTGCATAAAGTAGGAGAGAAATACTTTTTTGAAATTCCGAATGACCACTTAGGAAAAGACATGCTTTTGGTAAGTAGAATTGCTAAACTCCCAGCTAACTTAGGAGGTGGTTATATTAATGCAGGTTCAAAAACAGCCGAACGTCTTATCGCTTGGGAGCGTTTTGATACTAAAATATTACTTAAAGAACGCTCTTATAATTCGGTTGCCGATGAAGAATTACCGATAAGTATTTCAGTAAAATCAAATAATTACGAACCTACCTTATTTGCTTTCGATATTGCAGCATTTAATAAGGATTCTTCGGCAGTAGTAGTTGATGTCACCAAATTTTACAGTAGTGATGTCAAGGCCATTAGCGGTCTTCCTGGACGTTTACGTAGCACTTATAAAGTGAGAAATTTAGATGGGTCACGTAGCTTTATCAACACAATGAAAAGTTTTCCTCAGAATATTGAAGTGGTTCAAGATATGACCTATAACGCATCTCAGCCACCTTCGGCACGCTCTGCAGAAACCATAAGTTTACAAATGAATCAGTCTATGATTCTATTGCCCGAAGAGCCTATGCAACCGCGTTTCGCAGATGAGCGTGTAGGTTGGTTTACTTTTAGTCAAGTAGATTATGGTAGTGAAAAATTAAAGGCAGATACCAAAACATACATCCGTAGATGGCGTTTAGAACCAAAAGACCCAGCGGCCTATGCAAGAGGGGAGCTGGTTGAACCTGTGAAACCGATTATTTATTATTTAGATCCAGCCACGCCAGAAAGCCTAAGAAAGTACATAAAGGAAGGTATAGAATTATGGCAAGGTCCATTTGAACAAGCGGGCTTTAAGAATGCAATTATTGCCAAATATCCGCCAACAAAAGAAGAAGATCCAGATTTTAGTCCAGAAGATATTCGTTACTCTGTGGTACGCTATGTGGCTAGTGAAACTAGAAATGCAGTAGGCCCAAGTGTTTCAGATCCAAGAAGTGGTGAGATTATAGAAAGTGATATTATCTGGTATCACAACCACTTACGTTCATACCGAAATCGCTATTTATTAGAAACAGGAGCTGCTAATCCTTCGGCAAGAACCTTAGATACACCAGCAGAAGATATAGGCGAAATGATGAAAATGGTAATTGCTCATGAAGTTGGACATGCACTCGGATTACCACATAATATGAGTGCGAGTAAGGCCTATGACGTTGAGAGTTACAGAAATGGTGCTTTTACACAAGAGTTTGGAATAGCATCAACTATTATGGATTATGCGCGTTATAATTATATCGCACAACCTGGAGATCAGAATATTCGATTTATTCGTCAGATAGGACCTTATGATAACTATGCCATAAATTGGGGTTATCGTGTGATTCCTGGTGCCAGTTCTCCTGAGGCAGAGCGTAATATGCTAGACAAATGGATAATGGAAAAAGCTGGAGATCCTAAATATGTCTTCGGAAAACAGAGTAGCCGATTCGATCCTACTTCACAAACAGAAGATATAGGGAATGATGCTATTAAAGCCTCAAATTATGCGTTGAAAAATTTAAAATTCGTTTCTGAAAATTTACCGCAATGGACTAGTAGCCAAACCAATAATTATGATGATTTACAAGAATTATATGGCGAATTATTAGGTTGTTATAATCGTTATATCGGACATGTTCTTGGGAATGTTGGAGGTGTAGAGGAGTACTTAACAACACCAAGACAAGGTGGTGTTGCTTATCAAGCTGTTCCGAAGGAAAAGCAACAAGCATCAATGCAATGGTTGCATAAAAATGCTTTTGCTACACCAACATGGTTGGTAGATAAAACGATGCTTCAAAATATTGACTATGCAGGCTATACAGAGCGTTTACGCCGATTACAAAGCCGTTATCTCAACGGCCTGCTAAGTTTTGATAGATTGGGACGTTTAATAGATCATGAAACACTAGACGCTAACAATTATAGTGCTTTATCAATGATGAGAGATTTAAGAAAAGGCATTTGGAGTGAAGCCAATCTCACAAAAAATGTTGATGTATACCGTAGAAATTTACAACGTGCTTATATCGATAGAATGGCCTATTTAATGACAGAAGATATGGATCCGCAATTTAGTAGAAAGTACTTTAATGTGTCTCAATCTGATATTAGAGCCTTAGTACGAGGCGAGTTAAATACCTTAAAACGTCAGGTTGCAGCGGCAAGCAATAGAGGCGTGAATACCATAACAAAATACCATTATAGAGATATTGTAAAACGTATTGATGATATTTTAGACCCGAAATAGACTCACTTATCAATTTTTAAAAAACACCTTTTGGGCTCGCTCTAAAAGGTGTTTTTTTATGGTAAGCACATTTCAACTATATTTATGGAGTGAAGTTGATTAAACTAATCTTATGAGTATTTTTAATAATAAACGTATGGCATTACTTTCGAAAAAGGGCATTTTTAAATATCTCACTTATGGTATTGGTGAAATTATTTTAGTCGTCATTGGTATTTTAATTGCTGTGAGTATCAACAATAAAAATCAGGAGCGTGTCGCACAGAAAAAGTTACGAAGCTATTTGCAAGTATATCAGCAAGATTTGGTTCAGGATACCTTGGTTGTCGGACAAGTATTAAAATACGTTGATGATAGAAAGAAATTCTTCAGAATCTTTCTTAGTGATACTGTAACAGCCAAAACATATGATGACAACAAGGAAGGTTACGGACTTGTATTATCATATTCGCCATTCAAACTTCAAGAAAAAGGAATCAACCTTTTGGAGAACTATGTGAATGATAACGAAACAGAGCAAGACACACTTATTTCTAGAATTTTAACCAATCACAGGGCTTTTGGAAATCTAATTGACGAAACCAATGTTCGTATAGGAAATGACATTGATAACAATATGATGTATCTTAAAGAACATGAACCATGGATTGCAGACTTACTTATAGGAAATTTGTCTAATCCAGAGATGATCACCTATTTCTTGAGTGCTAATTATAAAGCGCGTTTAGCGATACACTCTACACTAATTTATGGCAATTTAGAACCTATGTTAAAAGGTTTGCAAGCCGCTAATAAGGAAACTTTAGGGATGCTTAACGAACGATTGGAAGAATAAAATGCCATAGAAGTGTAACAAGACCAGGATTTTAGTCTCTTATAGATATATCAATCAACTAATCACCATTTCATGAAAACAACTTCTCGATTAATCGTCAGTTTCATGCTTATCATGAGCATGCTTATAAACGTAAACGCACAAAACACCTTATCTAAAGTAGAATGGCAAGAAGACCTTAGGCATTTGCAAACTATTATTCATAAAGATTACCCTATCTTATTCAAAAAGACAACAGCTAAAGAGTTTGATACTGCAGTAGAACAACTATACAATGAGATTCCGTCATTAGACACTCATGAAATTCCTGTAGCATTTGCTAGAATTGTCTCTTCATTCTTATATGGACATACACAAATTCCGTTTAGTACTGTAGCAAAAAACGGCGTACTTCCTGTTAATCTTTACCATTTTAACGATGGTATTTTTATTGAAGGCGTTCAAAAAGAACATCAAAGCACATTAGGAGCCAAAGTACTAAAAGTAGGAGTTAAGCCTATTGAAGAAGCCCTAACATTAATACGTCCTGTAGTTCCTGCTGAAAATGATAACTATTTTAAGGGTTATGGCTTACGTTTTTTAACCGTTCCGGACGTGTTGCATGCGCAACGCGTAATTCCAGAATTATCAGATACGATTACATTAACACTCGAAAAAGACGGAAAGGTATTTGAATATGCATTTCCGAAGATTGAATTAAGAGCGCTATCAAGAAGCTATTTGTATACCATACCAAATGAGACCTGGATAAGCTCAAGATCCATGGATAAAACACCGTTATATCTCAAGCATTTGAATGATAAATACTACTTTTTTGAGTATCTAAAAGATAGTAAAACGTTGTATGTGCGTCAGAGTTCTGTGTTTAATCACGAATCTGAAACCTTAAAAGCTTTTTATAGCCGGCTTTTTGAATTCATAGATAGCAATGATGTTGATAAACTTATATATGATGTGCGTCTAAATGGTGGCGGAAACAACTACAATAATGTGCATTTAATCAAAGGGTTAATGGCACGACCAAATATTAATAAAAAAGGACATTTCTTTTATATTATTGGTAGAAACACTTTTTCGGCATGTCAAAACCTAACCAATGAGATTACGAATTATACTGAAGCTATTCTGATAGGTGAACCAACTGCTGAAAACGTTAATTTCTTGGGTGATGCTAGGAGGGAAGTATTACCAAATTCTAAAATTTCTGCGTATTTATCTTATGCGTGGTGGCAAGACAAACCACAATGGGAAAATAAAGATTGGACCATACCTCATATTGGCGTTGACATGTCTTTTGAACAGTATATTACCAATCAAGATCCTGTTTTGGATGCTGCCATGAATTATACAGACTCTGGTTTTATCCTAGACCCAATGGCACATTTAACACAGCTGTTTATGGCTGGAAAATATGATCAATTGAAGTCTGACGCTGCTGAGATTTCTAAAAACAAGAACTATCGTTATTATAATTTTCAAGACGAATTTTCAAAAGCAGGAAACCGATTAATATCCAGTGGCGATTCTACAGCTCAAAAATCTGGTATGTTTATTTTGCAATTGGTTGCAGAGTTATACCCTGAATCGGTAAGCGCATTATACAGTTTGGCCAATGCTCAAGAAATAAATAAGCTCAATGAAAAGGCTATAGAAAGTTATACTAAAATGATAGCGTTAGATCCTAAAGGTTCGTTGGTAACAGTAGCCAAAAGTAGGATAGAAGCGCTAAAACAATAGTCAATTTAAGGAGCTATTTGCAAGTATATCAACAAGATTTTTTAATTTTAATAAATGAGCGATTGAAGTAAGGTTGGTAGCTAATTTGCCGTTAATGATATATCGAAAGTTAAATCATGATTTGCTGGATTGTAGTTTCTCCTGTCGACGGATTGGAGGTAAAAAACCATTTTATGTTCAACTCCGAAATTGGAAATTGGAATGCCATCAATATGTTCATTGTAGTAGATCATATTGCAGTTATAATCTGAGCATAATCCACATTTTTTATGACAACGTTTAATTGAATTATCAACATCAAAATAATAGTTCCCTTTCTCTAATACATCTTCCTCAACAACAAAAGCTACTGTATTTTTAGGTAATCTATCTAAGTTTCGCTTGTAAAAATCCTTGCTTTTGTTTCCTTCCCAATTGATAAGTTTTGAGGTTCCACTCGCTTTAATGGGACCAATGATATCTCCATCATTGTCGATAAATAATTGTAATGTAACCTCTCCTTGAATTTTTCTACAGTCATCGTTATGCACAGGAGTCTTTAATTTTGTGATATTAACATATAAAATACGTTTATTGGTATTACTATCTTGGACATTACGATCTATAGGAAGACCAGGGTAAATATTACTATCTTGAAGTCCATCATGATCTATATCTGTTGCAATGGCTACTTGGATTTTTTGATTCCACCAAAGTTTTAACACTCTAGTATCACAAGAACAGTTTCTATCATCACTAATATCACTTCCACCAGTATCACCCTGAACATCAATAAAAAATTTTAAGTCATTAGCTCCACCAGATATATATGCTGAAATATCCTTACTATTATCATCATCACAAAATACACCACCATCTCCACTCATGTCTAAAGATGCATATCCATAAGAATTTCTTGCCCAATTGGAAAAACCATTACCATTAAGATTTTCCTGTCTAAAACCAACTATGGAACTCTTCAAGTCTGAAATTCCGAATACTTTGAATCTTCTACTACCTTTAACAAAGACATTTGGGTTATTTACCCCTTCAAAACTGAACTGGATATCTAAATATAGAATACTCTCACTATCTGTTATATCAATCCACCATCTATTAGTTTGATTGAATTTAACGCGACCATTAAAATCTAAACCTCCTGGGCCTATAGTATCATCTTTAACATTTGGACAGTAGACTCCATTTAAAGTAGGAGTGAGTGCTGTTATTTCATTACCTATATCTATTATTTGGCCAAATCCTTGAATAATTATAAAGAGGCAAATCAAAAAGGTTAGATGTAATTTTCTCATGGTTATTAGTTTATTTAATGTTTTAAATAAACTTAACATATATCGAAACTCTTTTCAAGAGGGAATTCCCCTTTCTTAAAAGGGTATTTACCTCTAAATAGAAATTAAAAAAGTATCTAGGCTAAAGAGTACAAACGCCGCTGGAACCGCAAACACCTTTCATATAGCGGTATCCACAAGTAACATGATGTGCATCACCAACTTGTACAAGGCCAGCTTTTCCTTTTGTGAGTTCTAATAAAATCTCGCCAAAACGAATTAAGGGGTTAGAGGCAGGGAAACTATTATCAATAGCACCATGTTTGTTTATAAACTGCACATTTTTTTCACCTACAGGTTCATAATTCCATTGTGCAGCTTTATTAAGTAAATCCTTAATAATGTCTGGAAGTAATGGAAATTTCTCTAAAAGTTCAATAAAATCTTTACCTGGAGGTAAAAAAGGTACGAGGTCTAAGTAATTTTCAAAATTGGTGCTATTTGGAAATGCGCTGTCATAGTTAGCAGCAAAAGTAGCATCACCAGGTTTTGGGCCAGCAAAGGTTACAACATGATTAGCCGTAAATAATTTTTTATTCTTAAAGTATAAGGCGGCAATTGGAGACATAGCGCCACCTTTGCTATGCCCTGTAATATAAATGGGTTTAGAATTATCTGGATTAAGCTGACCTAAGGCATATAGGATTCCTGTTTCTAAAGACTTTAAAGCATCTAAGAAGCCCTCATGAACTTTCCCAGGGAAACCAGAAAGGTAAGGAACAGTATCAGCATAGAATATATTTTGAATCCAATCGGCAATAGATTGATCTGTAATAGGAAAAGGAGGTAAGGTACCTCGAAATGAAATGATAATACCTTCGGCTGTTTCACCGATAAAACACGCCTCAATCTTTAGAAACTCGTTAGGTTTTAAAGGCGATGCGACCACAACAAACGGATCTGAGAGTAATTTTATAGCATCATACTGATTAATGATGTTATGATTATCTGGGTTTGTGCTTGGTACAGGTCTTAAGTTTTTGCGATAAATACCATTAGGAAATGATATTTCGATAAGATATGCGGAAGCTGAAGCGCATAATAGTCTACAGTGATCAATAGTTGCCATAATTTGAATATTTTGATGTATTCAAATATAACCGCTGAAAACAAGAATATGTACCGTATAATTACGTGGTTTTGAAATCACGATATACTATACAGACCGCAGTATTTTAAGCAATACGCTTTTGATCGGCGTGCACAGATGCTTTAATTTGAAGCAAATGATTTACAATAGAAGATAGCTCAAACTTTAAGAGGCGCGCATCTTTCCGTGTAAAATCTTCTACATGGTGTTTGTAGATGGATTCGACACCTTTTTTAATAGAAATAAAATAACTATCGTCACTCGCATCAAAAGTAACAGAGCTCTTGAAATCACTTTCTTTTAGTAACCAATACGACAAACTATTGATCTGGTTGAATAAGGCTAAATTTTCGTCCATAATAGTAGATTTTAATAGTTTTGAGGGATACTCTAAATTACTATCAATCAGACCGTTTAGTGTTAAAAGGGGATGAACGACCAATAAAATCGCCAACCGAAATAGGAATGTCACGTTTTACCGTTGAATGACCCAATATGATGACATATGATGTTATAAATTGATGTTAATTAATGCCTGCGCATTGCATTTGTTTTTTAACTTGGTGTTATGAAAGTAGTTCTAGTATGCTTAGTGTTAGCCTGTTTACCATTACAAGGTTTTTCTCAATACAAAGAAATGGATTGGAAAGAGCGTGATACATGGATGGCTTTAGACACTATATTTAGTGCCATTGGTGTAGAAAAAGGAGATCGGGTCGCCGATATTGGTTGTCATGAAGGGTATTTAAGCGTACGATTGGCAAAAAAGATTGGCAAAAAGGGGAAAGTGTATGCTGTAGATCTTCGTACAGATCGTTTGCAGACCTTAAAAGACATATCGAAAGAGCGAAAACTTGATAATATTAAAACCATAGTTGGCGATTATGACAATCCGAATTTACCTAAAGGACGTCTAGATACTGTTATTATTATGGATACGTATCATGAGATAACAGATTATATGACTGTTTTGGGTCATGTTAAAAGTGCATTAAAACCAGGCGGTCAGATTGTGATTATAGAAAAACTAAAATCGCGTATAAAAGGTAAGTCTCGTGATGAACAGACTGACGCACATAGCTTAGGTCCAAAATACGTAGAGCAAGAATTGAGAAAAGCCGGATTTACAATTCGCTATGAAAATAATGATCTTGGTGATTGGGAGAATGATCCTGACAAGGTTATTTGGATGTTGATTGCAACTAAAGCGAAATAATCGATTTAGTTAGATGTGAGTATATAAGGAAGTATGTGAAATGACTCAATTATACTTGATCAGCTTTAGACGTCTTATTGACTTTAGATATTTTTATTTTACATACTATTCACGTAAAATGATCCAGTGGATGATTTTACTTGAATATCAAAAATGAAGAGTACAAGATATAATTCACTATATTTTTATTTTACATACTATACGAAAGTGATCATCCTGTGGATGATTGCTTTTGGATACGACGTAGATAGGCAAGAAGTCTTATTGGCTATAAATATTTCTATTTTACATAATATAAATTATAGTACAATTTGATACAATTAGCGTAATAGAGCGTTTTCGCTCTATTCGACATAATTGCAGATATAATATCACATACGTGATTTATATCGATAGTAATTATGTACAAGCTAATTGTATTATCCTATTTATATTTTTAAAACCCTGGAAATCCTCCGAGAATCTTGAAATACGAGATTCTCAACGATTAGGATTTTGTATTAAAAACTAATTATCCACTGGATCATCAGTTTTTAATAGTATGTAAAATATCCGTTACCAAACGCTCGATTGCTTTCATAAAATAAAATTACTATTGTAATTTATTTTATACGCTAATTATCCAACGCTTGCCAGCGCATTATAAAATCTTCACTTTTTGCTACGTTTTAAAAATCGCGTATTCGACAAAATGTACGTCATAAAAAATTTTAAGCGATTCTCAGAGCTTTATTTGTATTTGACATAATTATCCACTGGATGTTTATTTTCAAATAGTGTCTTGAAACACTATTTAGCGAAAGCTAAATACTTAAAACAAAAATTCAAGCTAGGTATTCTCAATATTGATACTCAATCAATATCTCAAATAGTATATAATTTGGAAACAGGAACGAATGTTAAGAAAAGGTCTTGTAGACCTTTTTAATGAAGTTGCCAGCTGGCGCGTTGAGCTCATTCGCTATATTTTAGACTATTTGACGTTTAGAAAATGTCTAGTAGACATTTTTAGTTAAATACGATTAGAAGTTCACTTTGTTATAGATGTGATGTATTCAAATACAATCATCCACAGGATAATTGCATTCTTATAGTCTAAAATATCGTCGTTCCACTCGCCTATTGTTTTGACCAAAATTTTATGAGGCCGTTTCTGCTTCTATTTTACATAATATACTATCATTTAAAGAAACCTGTTTTCTTTTAGGTTTAGATTTCTTTTTAATACTTTCCAAGTATTTTGATATATCCGAATATATTTTTTTAGCTAAAGCTTCAGCTAAATTAACTGGAACAGCATTACCAATCATTTTATAACCAGTATTTAAATTCTCATAAAAGAATAAAAAATCATCAGGAAATGTTTGAATTCTTGCACATTCTCTTATTGATAATCTTCTATATAATCTTTTACTTCCTTTAGCAAACTCCATTACATCTTTTTCTACTTTTACCATTTTTGGCGCTTGAGGATGCAATGAGGCTTGCCTCCCACTTGCTTGAATTGTATACGATGGCAAGTTCCAGTCCAATACTCTATTTCTAGACATAAAAATATATGAATACGTACCTTTAAAATATTCATGATTCGGAATAACACATTTTTTCGGTTGAGCTAAATTATCTTTTGAACTGATAGGCTTTATGGTAATATCTGCTAAATATTCTTTTACAAGTGTTTGATTCGTATTTTTCTTTGGTAATGAGAATTTTAAGTTTAAATCATTTCTATAACCAACAATTATGACTCTTTCACGTTTTTGAGGAACTCCATAATCTGCCGAATTAACCAAGTTAATTGTAACGTTATAGCCAGCTTTATTTAATAAATTTTTTATTAATTCCACAGACTCTTCATGCTTTTCTGACAGCATTCCTTTTACATTTTCTGCTAGAAAAAAGAGAGGCTTTTTATCCTCTAATATTCTTATATACTCAAAAAACAGCTTGCCTCTTGGGTCATTTATTCCTAAACCATTTCCTGCAGCGCTCCAACTTTGACATGGTGGTCCACCTATTAACCCAAAAATATTACTTGGAATATCTTTAGATGGAATTTTTGAAATATCACCTATCTCAATGTCTGTATTCGGGTGATTATACTTATATGTTTCAAGAATGTTTTTGTCATTATCGTTTGCCCAAATTACATTGAATCCAGCATTTTCAAAGCCTCTATCTAATCCACCACAACCAGAAAATAATGATATTAAATTAAAATCTCTATTCATTAAATTAAAAAGGAATTTTATTAGTCAATATATCATTTATTATTTGATTAGCAGGTAATCTATCGATAAATTCATTACTAGATTTGGTTAAATTATTCAAAATCCTTTCTCTATCAAATATAATTGCATTTCTATGTTTCCTATTTATTAACCATTCTCCGTCCAGCGTTCTGTAAGATCTTGGAATAAAAATCATTGGATATGGTTTAGAAGTTTTATTAAATTCAAGATTGTCATTCCAGACAGCAGGTTCGCATTCAGCAATTTTTCTTTTCCAATCTTTTCCACAAGCACATTGACCAAAAAATATAGGAATATTTAGTTTATTTCTGCTATCTAAAGGTATATATCCAAATAAGTCTAATCCCCCATCACCTGAATCTCTTGAATCAAAATCATCTTCATTGTAGGTAGTTGCTAAATCTCCCAACTCTACTCCTAGTTTTTTAATTTTTGCAATTAGTTTTCCTGAAAATTTATTCCCATGATTTAATTGATTTTTACCAAACAAAAACGATTTAGCTCTTTTTGGTAAAACCTCTTTAAATGCTTTTAATGAAATGTATTCAAATGATGAAGTTAATTTAGACGTTGCATTATTTGTCGAGTTATTCAGATTAGAAGATAATAAAAGTGCAATATAAATTTTTCTCTTTCTGGTAATTTTACTTTTCAACTTAAGCATATCTCCATCCACTTGATAAGGGTAGAAATTACCATATATTTCTTGTCTACTTTTCAAAAACTCTAACCAATCGTAAGCCATATTTGACCATTTGATATCAGCTTCTGATGAATCTTCATCATCAGTACCATCTGTTTTGTTTTCATTAATATAGTCTTTAGCAATTTGGCCAATTTCATCTATCATATCATCTCTAGACATCTCTCCATCGTAAGAGTAAATACAAACTAATTCTATATAATCAATCCATAAGTTTTTGTCCCGCACCTCATTGCCTTTATTATTTGGAGGTATTAATTTCCCAATTCTTTGAACTGCCATAAACTATAACTTGCTTTTAAGTTTTTCGATTACAACCTCTAAAGTTTTAGATATTCTTTTTGCAACTGAAAAATCTTCTTCAAGATTATCAGAATCCACATAGTCAAGAATGTTTATAGCTCTTTTTAACTCCGAATCTGCACTTTCTAATGAATCAAGGAATGCTTCATGTGGATCATCTGAAAGTTTTAAACTTTCAGACAAACTAGCACCTTTTTTAAATTCTAACAATGCTTCCTCGCTTGCAACTACTTCATCCAAGTCAGATAAATTCCTTGATTCTCCTAATTTAGTCTTTCCTTTTTCATTTCTTTCAAACATCCAATGAACTAAATCACCCAGTTTTTCTGGATCAAGATTTTCAGTTGGTTTTTGAGCATTTAAATTTACACCAACATAATCTGAAATATTGCTTTTTGCTAGAGCAGTATATAAAACACCAAAATCTAATGTAGTATCATCTAAATTTTCAACGTTATAATATTTTTGTTCATTAATCTGTTCAGCTACCTCTAAACCCACAAGTAAAAGCCTTACATGATTTGACTTACTTCCAATAGTTCGAGCTAAACTTCTATATTGCTCGTCTTTAGGTAAATCTGAAACAGATGATTGAAGTTGTTTAAGATATTTCGCTTTTGCAATTGGGCTCCATGGTTTGACACCTGTAATATGTCTGTAACCTAAATATTCTTCTATTTCATCGCGTACATCATAAATTAGCACAGGTATATTTTGTAAGTCATGCTTGTGATCTGCTGCTAATTTTATTAATTCTTCTACGGCAGATTTTTTCGTTTTTATTTCTGCTAAATTATTTAATAAATATAGAGCTGCAAACCTTCTATTTCCTTCAACTACATAATATTCGTCTTGACCTTCAGAAATAGGAATTACCAAGAGAGGTTCGGCAGGAAAAAAACCCTTTTCAGCTATTGAGCCCATAAGCTCTAATAAATTGGCTGACTTTAACATCCAGTTTATTACAGCGTCATTATTTGTACTATCTATGCTTGAAGGAATACGTGGATTTTGTGGGTCAAAATTAAGGCTTGCAATCGGTATTGGCTGGGTTTGTTTTATTTCTACCATAGAGAAAAAGATAAATTATCAGATAAGTTATAAACTTATAAAATTACTATTATATTTTAGGTTTTAATATGATATTATTTTCTATGTAATATTTAGACATATGCATAGTATTACAATACTAACCGATTAGAATATTCCAATCTGCTGTAATTATTAAAAAATAGGGAGAATTCAAATATAACAAATTCTGTAAGAATATATTTTATGGAAAGCCGTAAAGATTTTATACAACATTATTTAAATCCATTCCACACATATTACGCTTCCCTCCTACGTCGTCGTGTAAAAAGTGTTCCATTAACATCACAGAGAAAAAATTTGTCAAGAAAAAAATAAAGAAAATGATGTATTAAACTTTCGCTTTTAACCAAAGCTCAAGTTACATAACGCGGTACATTATAGTACAATTTGATACAATTAGCGTAATAGAGCGTTTTCGCTCTATTTGACATAATTGCAGATATAATATCACATACGTGATTTATATCGATAGTAATTATGTACAAGCTAATTGTATTGTCCTATTTGTATTTTTAAAATCCTGCACAATACTCCTAGAATTTAAAAATACGAGATTCTCATCGATTAGGATTTTATACGCTAATTATCGAACACATTAACGCCCATTGCTAGCTACTGGCGTTATTGGTTTAGTTTTTTTTCATATTCACCAAGTTTGTCCATAATCGCATAAAACTCCTTTAATCCATCCATACTTGTAATAGTTGTATTAATTATTAGCAGCTTCCCAACATTAGTTTTAGGATTAAAAAACATAAGAGTAGCAACTCCTGGGTCAAATCCGGTATGACCAATATTTCCGTCTCCACCAAATCCCATAAAAATTCCAGAATTATATTCGTCGTTATATTTATCTTCTTTATCACGCTCATCAAAATGAGTTTCGTCTAATTGTAGAGTAAATAATTCCCTATAACTTTTATGGCTAAGAATTGTTCCTTCCCCAAGTTTGCCTTTTATTAGTTCTGTTAGATATAGAGCTAAGTCATTAGCTGAAGTGATAAATCCACCATCTGGAAATGTGATTAAAGAATAATAAGGAAGCTCTGTTTCGTTTTTGGTGTAAAGTTTTGAGTGATTATACATGTTTACATCTTCAAATGACCATCCTGAATTAGACATCTTTAAAGGTTTAAGAATGTGTTCAGTTGTAAAAGATTCATAAGATTTCCCCGTTGCCCTTTCCAGAACAAGTGCAGCTAAAGATGCTCCAATATTTGAATATTCAAATTGCTCTCCTGGCTTTTTTTTCAAAAAACCATCTTTTTGATACCATTCTCCTTCCTTCTGAAGAATTGCCCTTAAAAAATCAGTCATAGCTATTTTCATATCTGGTTGATTCAGGGTTTCCGATAATCCTTCAATATCTATGAACTTCTCTTCTTTTAAAACATATGCCTTTTCATCATAATATTTGGTGTCTATAATGGTAGATGTATGAGTGGCTAATTGTCTAATTGTAATCGGAGAGTCTGGATAATAAGGGTTTGTTATATCAAAAGATAAATATTTACTTATTGAATCATCAAGATTAAGTTTACCTAGTTCTTGGGCTTTTAAGAGGGCTATTCCTATTAATGTTTTAGATATGGAAGCAATATTCTGAATAGAATTTTCATTATACTCCTTATTGTTTTGTAAGTCACTAAATCCGAATCCATTTTGATAAATAGTTTCAGACTGATTTACAATAGCCACAGAAAAGCCGTAAATGTGTCCACGATTATAAATTTGATTCAATTCGTCAGTAAGTGAGTCTCGTACTTGATAAAATTGTTCTAAAGAATTTTTAGATTGATTAGGTTGCTGTTTGCATGATATTATAGTGCAAATTGTTAAAAAAAAGATCGCATTTCTCATGTTTCATTTTTTAAATTAAGGACATTACTTATAGCTAATATGTAAATTTTAGAATAGTACTCTAATCAATGTATTGAATATTTTCTACCATTTAAAAATTTACCAATAAATGTTGACCTAACCAAGTAATGATAAGTTAAAAAACATATTACCGTTGAAATAATTAGTGTAATAAGAAACTTAACAATCGCTGGTAAGATCCATCCAGCAATTAAACCTGGGATTATTATTGTGAATGGAATGTGAATGAGATAAATCCAATAAGAAGCATCAGACGCATAGCGCATTCTTTTAGAGTTTGAGTTAAAATATCGAATAAATAACCCTATAATGCCAAACAGAAATAGTGACATAATAAGAGCACTCATTAGACCTTGTTCAACGTCTCCAATTACGTCAGAATATACAAATTGAATCGTAAATATTACAATTGCAATACTTACATATGCCCAATCATTTCGTTTAAAATTATTCAGTTGATGTTTCAATTTAAATAAAACCCAACCTACACCATAGAAAAACAAATAAAATATAAGAGCGTTAATATCTGGAATAAAACCTAGAGGTACAGGCGGTCCTAAATCCCAAATTAATAAAAGCAAAATAAATATAATCAAAGCAAAAATGAAGATTTTGCCTATGCTCTTTTGAAAAATAATATTAAATATTGAAGCAATAAAATGTTTTAATCGTGATACCTTATTTAAGACTAGAGCAATAAGCACTGTTAGTCCAGAAATAATAACTAGATAGTATAAGAACCATAAATGCAAAGTCCATTCTGGTATGAACTGATTGAAATTTTTTAATGTTTCTGCAAAAGCATTACTTTGGCCTTCAAAAAGCGCTGTTGAATATTCCAATGAGAAAACTACAATTGGATATAAAATCAACAGAAAAACAATAAATGGTAATAAAATTCTTGAAGCTCTATTTTTAAGCATTCTAACTTTACCTCGCTCATAAAACAATAAAGCTCCAAAAAAACCAGCGACAAGAAAGAATACAGGCATCCTAAACATATGGATGATGTTTTCAAGATAATTTAATGAAATAGAAGTAGCATTAGTATCTTTAGGCCAAGGCGCGTTAGTTCCAATTAGGTAAGTTTCCGTGGAATGTAAGACCAAACCTAACAACATCATAATTGCTCTTAGTGAATCTAAAGAATGAATGCGTTCAATTTTATTTTTCATTTGAATACTGGTTTTTAAATGAACCACAAATGAAAATATACTTGCATAAATATAAAAGTGCATCAGAGCATTTTATGCTGAAGTGCTATAAATTTTAGAGTGAACTGCTATTATACCATTTTCTAAATTTAGATGCTTTTAACCTGCTAACTATAATTTCTTCTTCAGTAGAATCGTGTTTTTTTATTTTAACCGAAATTTTACCATACGTAGACGAAGACATTGAGGCCACTTTGTCGAAATGAATAATGATGTTTCTCGTAACTGGAAAAAAGAAATGTTCTGGAAGAAGCGATGCTAGCTTTCTCAAAGTGCCTTGAAAGATAAAAATCTCTCCGTTCTCCATATGTATCTTAATAATTCCAAATTCACTTTTTGCAATTCTTATGTCATCTATATTAGCAAGATAGTCTCGATTCCTTTTTTTAAGTTTAATAGAACGGGCAGTAAGCTCTGGCTTAGATAATAATTCATCTAATTTGATGTTTACCTTCTTTAAATTCCATTCTGAAAAAACCCACTTATTATAAAATTGAACTGCCCATTTTATAATTACTAAAATCAAAGCAATAATAAAAACGACTAAATTGATAATAAGAATTTCTTCATTTGTATAGAATTCATCTGCTAAGTACCAATGATAAACTCTACCAAGCACATTTATAATAAATACTAATATTAATGTGAGATAGAGTAATTGAAAAAAAAACCGCTTTTTCGCTTCGTTATTCCAATTGTATTTTGCTTCTAATTTTTTTCCAACGAACCGATTTACTTCAGTAATTGGAATACAAAAAATGAATGCAGTTACAAATTCTTGCATAGATAGCCAATTTCCTGGATGACTTGGATTAAATAACATATTAATAATAAGATTAGCAAATGAGCCTAAGAGTAAGGGGTCTATTAATCTCCAAAAATTAAAATGCCTAGTATACATTATGCAATATGTTATTCAAATAGCTGAAAGTAAAAATAGTATATTAAATAATATTAAGAAAGGAAAGGAAAGGAAAGGAAAGGAATCAAACCATTCCACACACATCACTCACGCATCCTTATTGTTTTAAGAAATCGTGAACCTCATTCTTCGGTTTCCACTACTCTCCTATCGCCATTTGATCATTTTCAACTATATTGCTTTAATAATTATATAAATCATTTTAATTGATTAGTCACGCACATACCATATCGCCTAGCTTATCTAAATATGTGGCAGCAATGATCTACAATAAAGATTATTATCCAGAATGTGAAATGGACAAATATCTTCCAGACGGAACTATTAACATCATATTCGAGCTCACAGGAACAGATAAATTCATTTTTGATAATAACACTAGAAAGAAAAAGCAAGGCTACTCAGATGTTTGGTTTTCCGGAGTTCTTAAAGATTATATAACGATTAGTGCAGCAAGTGAAGAAATGATAGTTGTTGTATTTAAACCTGGTTCAGGGTTTCCTTTGATTCACAAATCTGTAAACCTATATACCAATAAAGTGGTTCAGGCTAATGAAATTTTTGGAACATCCATTTTAGAACTTCATACTCAGCTTAAAGCACCCACTTCTCCTCAGGAGAAATTTAATGCCATTGAAAAGTGGTTACTACCACAATTTAAAGAAGACGATTTTTATACTAATATCATTCACTTTGCCATAGATACAATTCAAAATTCATCATCAAAAATTAGTATCGCAAATCTTGCTAAAAAGACTGGGTTTTCTCAAAAGCAATTCATTCAATTATTTAAAAAATACGTTGGGATAACGCCAAAACAGTTTCATAGAATCATAAGATTTAATGAGATTTTGGCGGCTTTGGAGAACAAAGAGAAAATCTCTTGGACAGCCATATCTGCAGACTGTGGTTATTTTGATCAGGCACATTTCATAAAGGATTTTCAGTCTTTTTCTGGCTTGAATCCAAAAAAATATTTAAATGATGTTGGCGATTATCCCAACTATGTTCCTGTAAAGTAAATTTTTTACAATTTTCACTACGCTTATTGTCGTTAGTTTGCTTCTATATTTAAAACTAACATTCTATGGAAAGCATGATAATTAATCATTGGGCAGTATTTGTCTGTGCAGTAGTCAATATGATTTTGGGAGCATTATGGTATTCTCCTTTACTATTTTATAAGGCATGGAAGAAAGAAAATGCTTTAAGCGACGAAAAACTCAAATCTGCCAATCCATTAAAAACCTATGGCATAAGTTTTATTTTGGCTTATGTAATGTCATATAACATGGCTTTTTTCCTTGGAGGTGTCGATACCGATTTTACTTGGGGTCTCACAGCAGGTTTTTTAACAGGTTTTGGCTGGGCTGCGGCAATATTTACAATTATCGCCTTATTTGAACAGAAAAGTTGGAAATACATATTTATAAATAGTGGGTATATCATCATCTATTTTACTGTGATAGGTGGAATACTTGGTGCCTGGAGATAAATTAAAACTATGAAGACAATTATTTTTACGTTAGCAATTGCTATGGCGAGTTTGAGTTACGCTCAAAATCAGGATGAAGGAACCAAATTTCAAGGACATCAAAATCTAATTGGTGGCACATGGAAATCTACATCAGGAGCAGCATGGGGTGATGGTACACCTTTCAAATTATATATTGAATTTGAAGCTAGTTTAAATGGAAACATTATAAAATCTCAAACCAAAGGAAATATTAGTGAGAAAGCTTATGAATTTGGCTTAAGAAGCGAGGGCATTGTATCGTATGACAACGAAGAGAAGAAAATTAAATTTTATGAATTTGATGTTTTCGGAAACCTAACTACAGGAGAGGTGAAATACCAAAACAATAGTATGTATTATAGTTATAAATACGCAGCCTCAAAAACTAATTTAATTCTTACAGACTGCTGGGAGTTTATTGATAAGAACACTTATAATTTTACTGTTGGCGTTTATGATAACCTAAATAATAAATGGGAAAAGAAGTTTCTAGAAACGCAATTCAAAAGATCAAAAGACGAATAATTATATCAAAGACATCGTATTCATGGCGCAATGAGCAATAATTACTGGCCATAAGTTTCTACCAAATTTTACATATGCGATGCCCATAATGATGCCAATTAAAGCAACAGATACTGAACGTTCTGAAAAATCATAGGAATGTCTAAATCCCCAAATACACGCTTGAATTATAATAGCTAACGCCGTTTTAAATCGCAAATTTGAAAATAAACGTTCTAACCATGTTATTAGAAAAGCACGCTCTAAGAGTTCTTCTAAGGCAGATTGTATCCAAACAAAAATAATTATAGAAAACACATAGGCATAATCACCATTGCTTATTGTATACCCTTTAATTGTTCCTTTCGCCGCTTCATCACTCTCTTTAACTATTGAAAAAAAATCCTGTATAACATTAAAAACAAGTAACATGGCTATAATTGTAATGAACAGTCCTCCCGCTATTAAGACTGTTTTTGGAATGTCTTTAGGTCTGCGCAATCCTATACTTTTCCAAGTAACACCTCGTCTTTTCATTAGCCAAGTAGCCGCAATTAACGTTGTTCCCGAATAAAGAAAGCCCGTTACCAAATAATGCGTATTAGGAATTGAAGTTTCTCGAATTAGAAACATAATGGCTATATAAATGACTAAGTCTAGTAAATAACCCTTTGAATTTGTTTGATCGGTTGCAGTTATCATCTCTATACCTTTAAGTTTTGAAGCAATTCTATTAGACAGTTAGGTTTATTGAATCGTTTTCTTCAATCTTTTCGTTTAAAGTTTGTGCTTGTAAACTTGTGATAAAACAGATTATAAAAAAAATAGTTACTCGTATCATTGATGCATGTTTTCAGATGAATACATCAAAATTGAATAAACACAAGTTGTTATTGAAATGAAATAGACCTAGTAGGACATTTTATAGATGTTCTATAAGATTTTGTCTATGATGAAAAATCAGTATTGATGAATTTTTGAAACCTTTCTTTATACTTTTCGGAAACAGGAATGTACTTATCTCCAAAAACTATGCGATTGCGCTCAATTGTTGTTATCTTATTTAAGTTGACTATAAAAGAACGATGTACACGCATAAAGTGTTTTTCAGACAATTCTTCTTCTAAAGATTTCATGCTTTTTAAAGTGAGGATTGGTTTTTCAGAATTCACTGTGTAGAATTTTAAATAGTCCTTTAAGCCTTCTACATATATTAAATCTTTTAAATTAATCCTTAATAACTTATAATCAGACTTCACAAAGATATAGTCATCTATAGAATTTACGCGGTTGGGCTGATTTAGAATCTGTTGTTTGGCTTTATTTGCTGCGGCAAAAAATTCAGCATAACTTATTGGTTTTACCAAATAATCAATGGCGTTTACCTTATAACTTTCAAGCGCAAATTCTTCAAAGGCTGTGGTGAAAATAATTTTAGTTGGTTTGTTTAAAAGTAATTTAGAAAACTCCATTCCCGATAGATTTGGCATTTGAATATCAGTAAAAATCAAATCTACAGTTTCTTTTTCAATGATTTCAATTGCAGCAATAGCACTATTGCACTTAGCAACTAATTTCAAAAATGGTGTAGATTTAACGTAAGTTTCCATTAAGTCAAGCGCTAAAGGCTCATCATCAATTAAAATACAGGACAGTATCATTCTTTAAAATTAAGTGTTAGTGTTGCGAAATATTGCCTATTGATTTCCTTTGTAATCAACTCAAAATTATTCGGATATAATAGTTCTAATCGTTTTTTTAAGTTTTCTAATCCAATTCCAGAATCTGTTACTTTTTCTCTTTCTGGAAATGAAGAATTAGTAACTGAATACTTTAACCTATGATTATCAATCGTTAATTCAATTTTTATAAAAGAATGCTGTACTGCATCTATGCCATGTTTAAAGGCGTTTTCAATAAAAGAGATTAATAAAAGTGGGGCAATTTGTATAGGTTGATTTATAACAGGAAAGTTCTTTTCTAGTGTTAGGTTAGAGGATATTCGTAATTGCATTAAATCAATATAACGCTCCAAAAACTCAATTTCTTTAACCAAAGGAACTTTACTGGTTGAAGCATCATGTAATACATAACGCATCATTTTACTCATACTATGTATGGATGCCTTGGCTTTAACAGGAGAGCTATCAATTAATGCGTAGATATTGTTTAGTGTATTAAAAAGAAAATGCGGTTGTACCTGGTATTTTAAATATTTAATTTCTGTATCCAATTGGTTCTGTCTTACCTGTTGTAAGGTTAATTTATTTTTATTCAATTTGGTATTGATTTTTAAACCAACACACATTCCAATACTTAAAATTATTGGCAATATAACTTGAACCGTAGTCATTGCTCCGCTTCTAATTTCACCTGTTTGGACACCTTCAATGCTTGGATGAAATATCTTAAATTTTAAAAAATAACTTAAAATAACATATTGGATTATAATCAATAACCCATTTAAAATATAAAAGTGGACTTTTTTATTATTTAAAAAAAAGTGGTCTACTAAGAAGAAATAATTAATATAAAAGACAAGAAAAATACTTGATAACGACAACCAATTTCTGTAAATAAGATACTCACTATCTAAAGAAACCAATGGGTAGATAAATAATAGTAGCCATAAAAAACTATGTAATAAAATTTTTAAATAATTTTTTTGCACGTATCTCATATAAAAAACTAAGTTAGTTTAAACAATCCAATCTTAGTGATTATATAGACCAATTATAATTTTTTATAGATAAGTACTTCGATTTTATCTACGACATTCTACTTCTCTCCGATCATAGTTATTGTTCTACAAATGCAGGTACTACGGTTTCAAAAATAGATGTCATGATTTTATCATCTTCGCTATCATGGCCAGAAATTACAATGGTTAAATCAAGTTCTTTTACAACCATAACACGCTGACCGCCGCCGCCCCAAGCCAATGTCATGTTATAGCTTTTGTTACCAACCTTTACTGGTGTATAGTACCAAAAATAGCCATAAAGATAGTTCTTAGGCATCCAGTCTATTGCAGGTCTTACAATGCCACTAGTGGCTTGGGCTAGATAGTCTGCAGAGATAAGTTGCTCGCCATTTAATTTACCATTATTGAGTACCAAATGTCCCAGTTTGATCATGTCACGAGACATGATACTCGCTCGCCATCCTGCTTCTGGCAAACCACTAATATGAGTTGACCATTTATAATTTGTAATGCCGAGTTTGTCAAGTAACTCCGTTTTAATAAAGTCCTCAGCTGTTCCTGGGACAACGGCATCAATGACTGTCATAACTAATATCGGATTAAAATTACCATATAAAAACGTCTGAGACGCGTTGGTTATAGGTGCGCTTTGCTCAAGAAGCGTTTGTGCTAGCCCTTGACCTTTTAATCGCACAGAATCATTCTCAATGACTTTCCATGCATCTCTATCAGTAGCTAGACCTCCTTGCATAGTTAATGCCTTATGAAGTGTGATATTTTCGGCACCTTTAGTCATTTTTTTAGGGTCGATATCTTTTAGAAAACTAATCAAAGGTTTGTTTAGATCCTCCATAGATAGGTAACCCATTTGAATGGCTCTACCTAAAACCAAACTGGTGTATGCTTTTACTGCCGATGCTTGTCCGTGAGGCAAATTGATACGTCCTTTTTTATAATAGGATTCAAAAACTAATTTATTGTTGTGTGAAATGAGTAAAGCATCATAGCTTCCATGTTCGCCATCAAAAATCTCTTGAGACAATTTAAGGATGGCTTTTTGATCATTGCTACTTACCGCTAATGTATCAACTGCTATTCCATCATCTCTGTCCTCTGGTGTTGTACTGATATAGGCATTATTAAGATGTGGAATCTCCCAGAATGAGATCTCATCGCCTATACTTGAAATAGGACTCAATAAAGAGGACAACCAAACGGCACTGCGGACAGCTGTTGTAGGGAATGCAGTACTATGGTTCCCATCAATCACTTCTTTATATACGGATAAACCAACATCTCGTCTATCATTTAATAATTTAATAAATGCCTCCATAGGCGCAACCACTCTCTCTTCTTCTAATGAGCCATAGGCAATAAAAACATTGGCATTCAAACTTGAGTTTCTATTGGATGGTTCATAGGGTCCAAATTTGGTATTCAATTCTGTTAGGTAATCGACTTCACCTCTAACTGTTGGACTTCCAATAATGTAATTATTAAAAGTATCAGGTTGAGTCATTAGAATATACGCACCAAATTCACCACTCAATGAATAGCCAAAGTAGGTGCGACTGTTTGGGTCTGTTCGGTATGCATTATCAACATATTTGATAACATCGTTACGAATAAAATCTAGATGCTTATGAGCTTGTCCAAACTGTATTTTTTTTTGAATTTCAGGATTGCTGTGTTCCTTCATCGAGTAATCTCGAAACCTACTCACATAGACTCCTACTTCTTTTTTTAGATCTTCATTAATGTCTAATTGATAAGAAATTCCAACTAGAATCAAATCTTCAAGAATAAATTCTTGGCAAGAAGATAGTATTTCACGATGCCACTTAGCATCTGTATAATAAAGCACAGGATACGTTTTATGTGTGTTCTCACCATAATCTTCTGGCAGCTCTATGTACAGTTCATAGTTTCGCTCTGTCTTTGTGTCTTTTATTGGAACTACCTGTATCTCTGGTAATACTAAGGAAGCTCCTTTCACTACTTGTGAATTTTCGTTTACGCTATTGTCTTGTGCAAAGACAGTATGGGTTATTAGAAGAAAAATTAGAAGTAATAGTCCTGTTATGTTTTTCATAATCTTTAGTATTTATACATATTTTGGTATTGAAACTCACCCATTGATGGACGTTTGTTTTATTCGTTTTTTTGTAATTCCTTGAGTTGATGCTTGACTTCGTTATTTTGTGGATTTAATTCAAGTGATTTTGAATAATTTAAAATGGCCAGATCAATATCTCCAATTTTCACACAGGCTTTTGCATAACTTTCGTATACTTTGAAGCTTTTTGGATAGAGCATCATGTTCAATTTGAAAGTGTTTTGCGATAATTTCATTCTGTTATCGTGGTAAAAATCATAACCTATCTTATTGAGATACTCTTCAGTAACTCTAGAGTTAGTAGGATCATGTTCGATTAATGTTCTATAGGCTTTAAGTGCATTTTCAAAGTCATCTTCAAGAAGGAATTCTACAGGTTCTATTTTATCTGTATCTGTCTTGACAAAAGTTGCAGCTAAGGTCTCATCGCTTCTATTAAGATGAATTAAATTGATGGTTTCATTTTCGGAGTTTGGTTTGAACTGGATAAATCGGCTAGAATTTCTTCTAACAAAATTACTATCCGAGACTTTGATGAGTTCATCAGCTTCTACGTCAAGTATATTTTTATAGAATAGTAGATTGTCCTTTTCAAAAACTTCTACAGTAACATTATCAGACTTGTATCTTCCAGTAATTTCATCGACTAAAGACTGTTCAATTTTCATTTTTTTATAAACAGGAACATAATTATCCCAATTATACGTCTGTGCTACAGCACGTATCACTTCAGCATTAAACTCTGGAAATGTGGAATTGGTCATCACAACCACGCCATAACCTTTGTCTCTATGGGCTACTATCTCGGTATAGAAACCTGTATTCCATCCGTGATGTCTTAGGTAGATTTCATCCTTTCTATTAAGAAGCTGAAAGCCTAAGCCCAATGTAAAAGACCAAGCAGAATCATGCACACCATAAGGTGTTCCCATTAATTTTGTCAGGTCTTTTGATAATCCTTTAGTAGTCTTGCCTTCTAGGGTTTGCTGTACGTTGGTAATAAATTTTGCATAGTCCTCAGCAGTAGTCCATAACCCACTTGAAGCCATTGATGGGCTGATATTTCTTTTACCTTCTACCATAGAACCATCTGATAAATAACCAGTGGCCGCCATCGCTAATTGTTCCTTAGTAAGCGATTGGTTAAAGGTGCTGTTGTTCATTTCTAAGGGTTGCAACACGAGTTCATGCATAATCTCTGGGAATGTTTTTCCATCAACATCCAGCATCATTTGTTGTATGGGTACATAGCTAGCATATGCAAAACGAACACTTTCACCAGGCTCTTTATTTATGGTAATTGGCTCGTTTGTTGCTGGAAATGTTCCGTTTAAAATCTCTACAAGCGTTGGAATTGTTTCATTTATACTATAGGATCCTGTTCCGCGAGGATATATTCCGGCAGAATGATTTAAAAGATTTCTTATGGTGACTTTGCTTTCCTTGTTAAATTCATTTTCGGGTACTTTCCAAGATTTCAAGTAGCTGTTAACATTTTCATCTAAGTCTAATTTATTTTGTTCCACAAGACGCAATGCACCATAAGCCGTTACAGGCATACTAGTTGCCGCAGCCTGAAAAAGGGTGTGTTCTGTCACAGGAACTTTACTTTCTTTATCCATGACACCATACGCTTTTGTCCAGGCAATTTCACCATGATGTATGACCGCAATACTCACGCCAGGAATTCCATAATGATCCATACGTTCTTCTATAGACCATGTTGAATCGCCATCTATATGTATTCGAGTTGTGAGACCAGTTTCTACCGTTTTGCTTAAATCGGTTGTAGTATCAGAATTTGATTTTTCTGTACATGATTGAAAAAGAATTATGATAAAGAGTACTGAAATAATAGTTTTCATGTTTTTTTATTTAATACCGAATAAAGATATCCTATAATCTAGATTCAATATCTTAAAGATGATAAACACAAGGGTTAAATGACAAAGCTGTTTCGTCATTGATATATGGCTTTCGTAAGAAATTGTAGAATATTGTTTTTGTAGATACTATCTTTATTTTTTCTAAATGAAATGTTTATGCTTAAAAAATCTTTGAAGCACACTATTCTCCTTAACATAGGAGCCTTTTTATTGGTTTTTATACTTGAAACAGTAAGTAATTTGTTTTTCAAAGATAATTTTGATGATAGTTATTCTTTTTACGCACATGGACTTGATTATACGATTATGATTATGGGGTTCATTTGGTTAAATCATTTTATTCTCATTCCTTTTTTCTTAGATAAGAAAAAGTATTTTGCATATGGAATTTTGCTTATTGGAAGCTTATTTATTTTTTCGCACTTAAGAGCAAATGCTTGGTCTGGAACTTCTAAGATATTCTTCTTTCTTCTTTATACAACAGGAGCTGGTATGGCTGTTTTTTTCTTAAGAAGAAATATGATCTTCCAAAAAGAAAATGATGAGAAAGAAAAATTGCAAAAAGAGATGGAGCTTAACTATTTAAAGGAGCAGGTAAATCCTCATTTTTTGTTTAATTCATTAAATAGTATTTATGCCCTTTCTAGACGGCAATCACCAGAAACACCAGATCTTGTCATGCAACTTTCAGAATTAATGAGATACCAGTTAGAGAGTTCTAAAAAGGATACCGTTTTATTAAAAGAAGAGCTTGAATTCATAGAGAATTATTTATTGCTTGAAGAGAAAAGATTGAGTAAACGTTGTACTATCGAATTTTTAATTGAAGGAGACTTGATGGATTTAAGGATGTCTCCAATGTTACTTATTCCATTTGTAGAAAATGCCATTAAGCATGGTGCTCAAAGTACTAATGAACAAAGTAAGATTGACATTTCAGCTGCTGTTAAAACTAACACGCTTTATTTTTCCGTAGTTAATTCAAAACCTAATATGCTTTCTGAATCGAAAAGAAAGGGACTAGGACTTGAAAATGTAAAAAGACGATTAGATTTGCTATATCCAAATTCTTATGCGTTAGAAATTGATGATATGGAAAAAAAATATCATGTAAATTTATCTATTGATTTAACAGATTCCATACTAAAAAAGACAGGAGATGATTAAAATTGGTATTGTAGATGACGAAATACTAGCACGTAAAGTGTTAGAAGAGTATTGTTCTAAAATTGACAACTTTGAATTAGTCTTTAGTACAGGAAACCCTCTTGAATTTGTCAACTTTATGCAGCAAAATGAAGTTGATCTCATTTTTCTTGATATAGAAATGCCAGAACTTAATGGCATGGAAATTTTGCGTTCTATGATACATCCACCTAAAGTTATTTTAACTACAGCGTATTCTGAATATGCCTTAGAAAGCTATAATTATGGTGTTGTAGATTATTTATTGAAACCTATAAAGTTAGTACGCTTTTTAAAGGCCATAAACAAAGTTTCGGCTTCAGAAATAACCCCTAAAAAAAATAATGGTAATGAAGATCTTCAAATAAAACATGATGGTATACCAATTAGTATCTCATTTAAATCGATTCTATATATTCAGAGCTTTGGTAACTACTTGAAAATTTTTACAGATTCAAGAATGTACCTTATCTCCGAAACACTAGTTAATATTACGTCATCATTATCTGATAATTTCCAACGCACGCATAAATCATATATTGCCAATTTGGAGAGAGTTGCAAAAGCCACCAAAACACATTTGCAAATTGAAAATAAAAAGGTGCCAGTGAGTCCTATGTATAAGATTATTGTTTTTGAAAAAATTAGAAGTTTAAACGACATCTTAAAATAGTTGTTTATTCTGTAAACATTCCATCTTTGCTCCTATGATCAATTTGTTAGAATTTCTTTCGTTTTCAGAAAACTGTCGTCCCAGATATGTTCTATATTCCAGATACCTACTTGAATGTCTGTTAATGCCATTTGTAATGACTGCTTTTGTTATACTTAATTAATTTATAGTCAATAAACTTGACACATTTATATTATTCCTTAATCCTATATTCAACATACAGCTCATGCTCTTTAAAACTTCCTCTAGGCCAATTATTAGAGCTATATTTAATCTTCCCTTCATCCATACGAGCAATGCGCCCTTTAGTTTTCTTTTTGAGTTCTTTATACAAGTTTTTGGCTGGCATTTTCCAAGGTATCTTACGACTAGAGATATTAGGATCTCTTTTATCTACAGGAATGAATGCCACTAAATCTTTATGAGTCATCAGATCTAATGTTGGTTTTATAGTGGCATTATGACTACCATGATGCCCCACTTTATAGAAAACGGTTTTACCCATCATCTCCTCAAGATTCATTTTTTTATTGTCATCTTTCCAAGGAACGGTCTCCCATGAGCGCCAATTTCCAGCTTGAGCATCACCAACGAATAGTAATACCTTACCAGATTCAACCAACTCAAATGCAAGAACTAGGCTTGTATTATTTGTGTAGCCATTTAGATGTAATGCAAACCTATTAACAGAGCTTAACCAATCATGATCTATCCTTTTCCAATCATACTTTTTATCAATATATTCCTTGAATATGGTTTTGGTTGATTGATGAGAAAATACTTTATCGTTTTTATCCTTTTTATGCGGATACTGGCGGTATTTTTTGTTGAAAGGAAAGTGCTTATCGGCATGTCCAGTATCTAGTACCTCCTTTATATCATCTATGGCTATTGATAAATCATGTAATCGTGTATGGAATGATTCTTTCTTTCTAGGGTTTTTAGATTTTAAAGATTTAGAGTCTTTAGGAGGCCCTAAAATATGAATTCGAACTTTATCTTTGTCGTAACCAGGTAAATCCAATATATCTCCTGGCGATAAATATTTTATGGGTTGTTTTCCAACGCTTTTTAGAAATTGTGTAGCTTGTCCTGTAAGTGAATTATCTGTTTTAAAAGTTCTTTCATCAACTAATTGACTTAAGGAACTTTTTACCGTTTCAGCAAATCCACCTTTTTTCTTATCTATAATCCCTTTAATATTGCGTAACTTATTCATTACTTTACCATGTTCTTCAGCTATCGCTATAGCCTCTGGATCTGTTTCATCATCAAGCCAAGATAAAACGACCTGTTCCATCCCTAAACTTGTGAAAGCGTTTTTGGCATGCATAAATCCAGACATATGATCGTTGTGTTGATGCGTGGCAACTACCAAATCTAAAGACGCATTATTACCAATAGTTTCCTGTATGTTCTTAACGATACGTTTAAATTTTTTAGGAGAGTCGTTTCTATTCCAATACGAACCACAATCAATCATAACATTATAATCTTTACTATCGTCTGAAAAAGTTACTAGAAAGCAATCTCCTAGTTCTTCTAATTTATACATTCGAATGTTTGTGGTGATATTACTCATGGCTATGTAAATTCTTGATTTGTAATGGTAAGAAAGATTTGTCCTCGTCCATAAAGGAAGAGTTCAATTCATAGAAATTGTCGTATCCAAGCTGATGTTTAAGTTGGTTTTTAAGTCGTTGTTCGCTAATTAGCTTTTTTACAATGGCATAAGTTAATGTCGATGTTTCTGAAAGATCAAATACCAAAGTACAGCCACCTCTAAACTTAAGCCCGTTTAAATCGTGCCCTTTCTTCTCCACCCTCAACGTTTGCAAAAGTGATACAACAACTTGGTCTATACGACGACCATCCCTACTCGATCGATATACAGGTCTAAGGTTTAAGACTTGTAGTTTAAAGTCTTGATTAAACGGAATTTTTTTACCTTCATATTCATGCATTAATCCCATATTTGGCATTAACCCTAAATTCTCTAAGAAGTTTCGCCAACCATTGTTCTTTTTAACATCATTAAGCGACATCGATACCTTCTTTTTTTTGTCGTAGGTAATCTGAGATGTACTTTGATTAATTTGAGATTCATAGTTAGATTGGTACGATTTAAAGTTAATGATACTCATTTCTTCTTCCTTATCATAAACTTTGGTTGGTTCCAACTCATCTATAATTAAACCATGTATAATAGTGTTAATTTTTCTACTGAGATTATAGATCTGACTTCTATTTTTTTTACCTAAGAGCTCTCTAATAATAGGTTTTAAATTAGATACAATAACAGCTAAGGCCTCAACGTCAAAATCATTTTCAAAAAGTTCTTTTGGTGAACTCCATTTTAAGGATTCGGCAGACATGGTATTAACGCGATCAACCATAAAACCCCAATCTCGAAAGGACTCTATTAGTGCTACACGATAACCACCATTGTCTTCTGGAGTCATTTCCATATCGGCGGTAATCATGGCGCGAATGTAATCGCCAAAAGTGATGTCGCAAGGTGGTACAAAATCTAGAGCCTGAATGCAAATTTTTAATAGTGTCTGACTAATCTCAATCGCTTCTTTTGTTAAACGGTTTACCAAGTCTATACTAATGGCTTCTTTAGAGTTTTCATCATATTTTGCGATCCTCAGTAAATCTTGTGTTGAATGATTATAGAGTCTTATAAATGCATCAAATACACAGGCTACAAAGACGCCACCTTTATCATGATATCCTTGTGTTTTTTGTTGAGCAAATCTATCTGCTTTAATTCTACGCCACTTGCCCTTTTTATCATAATAACCTATCATATTTCTCAAAGCATGGTGACCTAATTTGGAGGCTTGACCAACCTGAGTTGCTAGATTACCAAAAATACTTTCGGAGTCTATTTGTCCGTTTGCAGAAAGGAGCTGGTGAGTCACTAAATCTTTATTACCTACCATTTCTAAAAGCGCAATAATGTCTGCAAAAGCTTCATGAAAGGCGGCCACGTCAGGATTGGTGTTCTCAATAAAATGTGGATGTATACTATCGAGAATAGCATGAGTCATTTCATGAGCTATGATGTCTGGAGATAAGCATGTAAATACTGTGCTTCCTGGTATGTTAATACCTTGAAATAGTTCTTCTGCTTTAAAATATCCAAAGAGAATCGCATTTTTTTCTGAATTATAATAAGCATTGGCTTCTAGTAATGCATGGGGATAAATGCGTAAAGGTTCGATACCATCTTCCTCGTCTACATCATTGTAATGATTAGGTCTCCAAATAATCTTGCGGCCTAAAGCATCTTCAAATAAACGGATAATTTTCATTCCTATAGTGTAGACAAACTGTTGATGAAATTGAGGATTACCCTCACTTGGTTTTAAGCCTTGCTGCGAAATGACCTCGGCATTGTCTAAGTCTATTGGCTGGTACCAACATTCATTTGGTGCATCAAAATCCAATACTTCCAAATACTCTCCTTTTGGTCCAGGATCAACATTTTCCCAAGGAATTTTGTAAACGGTTTCATTGACGTTATAGGTTTTTAATACGTTAGAAAAACTGGGATCTAAGGTGTATCCCTTTAAATATCTATTGGCTGGCATAACTACTAGAATCTTTTATAGCTAATGATTTTATGATTAAAAAACACTAGACTGTATCCAATACTGGATAATTCATAAACATGCTATGTAACAACTTAAAAGGGAGAGTTAATCATTGATTATTAAATGATTATTATAAATATAGTGAAATTATTTTAAACCAATCTATGCATCATAAGACATATATAATCCCTTGTAAACCTGGTCTTAGCACATGATTGGACCTTTTTTGATAATTTTATAAGATGATGATATGTTAACGATATTTTTAGTTAATTTGTTTTCTAATCAACTCACATGACTTTTAAAACCAACCGCTACTCTATTTTTATAATCATCTGCCTTTTTAGTTTCGGCCATTTCTATGCTCAAATTAAAACCACGGAAACGCCACAATGGGTCATACAGCAGTCTTATGAAAAATCACCTAATATTGATTTAAATGAAATATCGTATGGATTACTTACTTTGCTTAGTGATGAGCAAATTCATATTCCTAAAAAAGAACGCTACATTAGAATTGTACGTAAAATAACAGACTATGTTGGTGTGCAGGATGGTTCGTCCATATCAATTAATTATGATCCAACCTATCAGCAACTTTTTCTTCATAGCATTACCGTTTTAAGAAACGGAAAAACCATAAACAAACTCAACGTTGATGATTTTCAGTCTATTAGACAAGAATCTAATGCTGAAAGTTATATCTATGATGGTAGTCTTAATGCTATAGCTAACCTAGCCGATATTAGGAATGGTGATATTTTAGACCTAAGCTATACTATTAAAGGCTTTAACCCTATTCATGGTAATCATTTTTCTGGTGGCACAACCTTAAACGATTTTCAGCCTGTTGGTAAAATCAACTACTACTTAATTGCTAATAAGACACTGTATTATAAAACTCTAAATTGTGATATAAAGCCTAAAATAGCTAGTTATAATGGTTATAAAACATACAACTGGACGACAACCTTAACCAAAACGCCTCAATTTGAAGAGAACACGCCTAGTTGGTATTTGCCTTATCAAGATCTCTTTGTAACCGATTTTAAATCTTGGGATGCCGTAGTGAATTGGGCTTTACATATATATCAAGATGATACAAAACTGTCGGAAGCATTGAAGTCAAAAATTGAACACATAAAAAATAGCACAGAATATGAAGGCGAGCGTATTTCGGCTACACTTAAGTTTGTACAAAACGAAATTAGATATCTTGGTTTAGAGTCTGGTATTGGTGCTTACAAACCATTTTCGCCAAATAAAGTATTAGAGCAACGCTTTGGTGACTGCAAAGACAAAAGCTGGCTTATGATTACCATGCTGCGTCAAATGGGTATTGAGGCTTATCCTGTACTTATTAATTCGGCCTTCGGAGAATCACTGCATCAGTTTTTGCCGTCACCAAAAGCATTTGACCATGTGGTTGTTAAAGTAGTAGATAGCACAAATACTAACTTATTTTATGATCCAACCATTAGCAACCAATTTGGCAGTTATAAGAAAATTTCATTTCCAAATTATGGTAAGGCTTTAGTCATAAAAAAAGGGGTTAACGCTTTGGAGAAAATCAAATCTAAAAACGAAGATTTAGTAGAAGTATTTGACACCTTCGATTTGCCAACTGTTGGTGGACCTGCAACACTAAATGTTATGACAGTCTATCGCGATGCCGAAGCAGATGCCGTTAGAACGCGTTTTAAATCGAGTAGCCTCTCATCCATAAGCAAGGAATTTAAAAATTATTATGATAACCTTTATGATGGTGTTGAAGTGTTAAAAGATCCAGTTATTGATGACGATAGTTTGTCTAATAAAATACTCGTTGAAGAATCGTATAAGATCAATGATATATGGATTCCAATGGTTGGCAATGATAAAAATATCAATGTAGAATTTTCACCATATAGTATTTTGGATATTTTTTATTCACCAGACGAAAAGGAACGAAAAACGCCATTTGCACTTTATTATCCATCGCATAAAAAACATCAGATTACTGTTAAATTACCACAGCGATGGAGCATTGCTAATGATAATGTAAAAGTGAATTCTAAGAGTTTCGATTTTTCTCTGAAAACCAAAATGAATAGGGCTCGCGATATCATGTATCTTAATTATGAATACCGAAATAAAGCAGGTTTTGTTAAGCCTGAAGATTTTGAGGACTATTACACAAAAATTAAAGAGGTAGAGCAAATAATAGCCTATTACGTTTACATACCTAAAAGTGAATCAAAAAGTCGAAGTTTTGAAAAATCTTTTGATACCGAAAAAATAACTTCAAATTTAGCTACGTTGTTTTTTTGGATCGCTGGTATCGTCTCAATTGTTGTAATTGGTCTGATTATTTACGTTGTTAGAAGTAATAAAAATAGAGATTAATTATTACTTATTTAGGCACAACAGTCGCTCTCATTGTTTGTGCTACGATATAGCCATTTCTAATAACAAACGTATCAACGCCATCTGAAATACTTATAGAAGGAGAATCTGCTGTCCATTCGAAAAATACAATCTCGCCTTCTATAGTTTCACTAATAATAGATGAAGATGAACCTTCTTCTAAGGTATCGAAATGGTTTTTATACAAGGCTCGTATTTTGTCTTTACCAACAAGTGATTTATTTGTTGTGACATAAATACAATCCTCGGCATAATCTAACATCACTTCTTCTAAATTGGCATTTGCAAATGCAACTTTATGGTGTTCCCATACGTCTTTTACAGTTCTCATAATCTGTTCGTTTTATTTGGTTTATTAGGCAGGTGTCTAAATGCATCTTTGTCCTACTCCAATAATAGTAGGCCTTTATTTAAAACGAAAACATACCCAATAAGAGGTAATTTTACCTTGTACTTTAAAATTCTAGAAAAAAGGATGCGACTACCGTCTAATTACCACATTCTCTTTTTTTAATATTATTTCTAAAAAGGCACCTAACTTATCTCTCTCTCCTATTTGAGCTTTAATCAAAATGTAACCTGTTAATCTATTTGTTACGCTATTGTAACACACTGAATCAAATTGAACACCCAAGTATCGGTCTGTCCTTGACGTTTCAATGACGAGAATCGGAATTTCTCCATTTTTTTCAAGTCCATATCGTCTTCCTGAAAAAATGTCCTCAGACACACTAGCATTACTGCTAGTATTTACACGTAAAGATCTACCAATATCCAAGGTATATTGCTCTGTTTCAGCGTTAACTTCTACCGAAAAAGCAATTTTAAATTGCTTGATCATAGGGGCTCCTGCCCAAGCTCTCCAGCCTCTATCAGGTTCTCCATAGAAATTCTTTTTTTCATCATATCGATCAGAACCATCCTGTACAATTAGCATATGTTTTATTCCTTCATCGTTTTCCCACCACAATAACTCTGAAGGATGTATTTCTGGTCTATTACCATGTACTTCTTCTCTTACCCAAGGTCCATAGACACAAATATCTTGATTGCTTAAAAGTGAAGAAGTAACATTTTCGATAGAGAAATCTTCATAGTCATTGAGCTCTTTTGGTGGTGTAATTTCAGCTTCCATACAAGGTACGCCATCACATTCCTGCCAATTATGCCATGAATAATTATAATATTGATATGGTCTAGCATCTTCAATAAGGTAATTGTAATTATCATGAGGAATTATAAATATATTCCAATCATTTTCAGAGTGTGCTCTAATTGGCCTAGCAGCATTTATAGCAAATCGGTTATACGATCCACATAGAACTTTACGATTTCCATCCAGAGGGTACCAATTTTTACCACGCGGAGGTTTTCTTGCCGCGGCCGAACCAATGAAATCCCCGCTTGGATCACCTCCTCTAATGCCTAGCATATCCTCTAAAACTAAAGACAATTCGTTATTTTGATTTTCAGTGCACTCTAAGCAATCATCAACGTTTAAGTATCTATTGATGTCATTTTTTAAGGTAAGTATTCCAAAATTTGACTGATCTTTGATTATAAAATCACTTGTATCATCATCATTAAAATCTCCCACTCCTTGAAATTGTTCAGCGCTCCATAAGTTTAGAGGTGAAGTCGTTGATGGATAATTACCAGCTTTAATAATTAGTGCTGTATAAGTGCCCAAATCATTTAACCCTATAATTCCAAGATGAGTACTACTCTTAATTACAAAATCGGTTTGACCGTCACCATTAAAGTCGCCTACTCCTAAAATTTCATCAGCGGTATTAAGACGCCAACCAGAATCACCTAAAGTACTATTATTAGCTGCAATGGCAAGATTTGTATAGTTTCCTTCAGCACTGAGACTCATAATACCCAAATGAGTGGAACTTTTAATGATAAAATCAGTTTTATTATCATTATTGAAATCGCCTACTCCTAAAATTTCATCTGTAGCATTGAGACGCCAACCAGAATTTCCTAAGTTATAACCATTAACGCCAATGGCAAGGTTAGTATAATTTCCGCTATTATTGAGACTCATAATACCTAGATGAGAATTACTTTTAATGATAAAATCACTACGATTGTCATTGTTAAAATCTCCTATTCCCAAGACCACATCTCCTGCATTAAGTCGCCAACCTGAGTCTCCTAGGTTATGATTATTAGCACCACTTGTAATTGCTTCAAAATTTCCAGAGTTATCAATACTAATGATACCCAAATGGGTTGAGCTCTTAATAATAAAGTCACTTCTATTATCATTGTTAAAGTCGCCTACTCCTAATATTTTATCATACCTATTATATTTCCACCCACTAAACCTCTCTCCATTTGAAACCATACTTGTTGTTTCAAAATTATTTAAGCCATCCAAGCTAATAACACCCAAACTATTTACGTTTTGAATTAAGATATCATGTTTGTAGTTAGGGTGAAAATACCCAACACCTTTGATATTATCATTTCTACTAATTGTCCACCCCGAATTGTCCAACTTAGATCCATTCTCAGCGAAAGTTAGTGTTGTGAGTTCATTAGCACTGTTTAAATTAATAATACCAAGACCCGAAGCCCCTTGGATTAACATGTCACTTCTTCCATCTGCATTAAATTTACCAATTTCGACTATTTTATCTTGGCTTTTTATTGTCCAACCATTTGAACCCAAAACCTTTGGAAAGTTTGGGCTACCATAGTTGGTAATACTTAATTGTTCAAATAAGGTTTGAGTGTAAGAATTTGTTGTAAATGCTAAAAGTAATGCACTAGTCATGCATAAACATCTCAGGCTTGAATATATATCTATCATTTTAAATAGTTTTAGAATGGTTATCATTTTTATTATTGGAAATTAAGTTACAACAACCTGTATTTTAATCTATAGGCCTTTATCCTCATTTTTTAAGGGGTTTTCACTGTTTTTTTAGAACTAGTATTAGAAGTAACTTTGGCAGAGTTTTGAAATATATCAGAGATCATGAGTTGTAAATAATATATGTTAATTCTGAAATATCATTTTACAGACACTTTTTATCATCTAAAACTGTTACTTTGTAATCTCATATCTTACTTATGAACTCAACCAACAAAATTAGAACGCTAAATGATTTAAAGACTCCTAAAGGTCATCTTCTACTTGGAAACTTAAAAGCATTTAAAAAAAAAGACAAGCATCGTAAACTAGAAGATTGGAGTAAACTTTATGGCGCACTTTATACCATTCGTCTTGGTCACATTAAGGCATTAGTATCAACAGATTCTGAGTTCAATAGAACGATTCTAACGCAAAGACCTGAAGGTTTTAGAAGGCTTTCCAAAATTAATGAGGTCCTTTTAGAAATGGGAGTTCAAAGCGTATTTAATGCTGAGGGAGAGAATTGGAAAAGACAGCGTAAAATTGTTGCCGAAGCCTTAAATGTTAAAAAAGTAAAGGGCTTTTATCCTGTTATTAATAAAAGGGCTACGCAGCTTATTAATAAAATCGAAACCTATTCACATAGCAATGATTCCGTAGATATTATAGATGATTTTATTTCGTTTACAATTGATGTTACCACAGAAATTGCATTTGGATACCAATTAGATACTGTAAACAAGAAAAGCGATAGTTTTCAAGAACATCTAGAGTTAATATTTCCGCTTATTAATGAAAGAATTACTGCTCCATTACCTTTATGGCGATGGTTTCCGAATAAACGAGATAGGCAGCTAAAAGACTCCTTAAAAAGTATTGAAGTGATTATACAGAAATGTATTGAGGAGGCAAAAATTAAGGTCAAAAACAATCCTGTTTTACAAGAAAAACCTTCCAATTTTTTAGAGGCTTTGTTAATTGAAAGCAGTAAAGAAGAAACGGTATTTGATGATAAAACGCTATACGGAAACGTTTTTGCTATGCTATTGGCGGGTGAAGATACTACGTCTAACACCTTATCATGGACATTATACTATCTTGCACAATATCCAGACGTCGTTAGCAAAATACGAACAGAGGCTATTGATGTTTATCAAAACAATCAAGTTCCAGAAGCGTTTAATCAATTGTCACAATTAAAATACACCAGTGGTGCAATTCAGGAGGCTATACGATTAAAGCCAACGACTCCCATGTTGTTTTTTCAGGCAAATGAAGCCACTATAATACAGGATTTAAAAGTACCAAAAGATACTTTAATCATTGTGCAAAACGGTTTTGGTCAAATTCAAGATGAGCATTTCTCAAAGCCAGAATTATATGATCCAAAACGTTGGTTAAAAAATGAATGTCCTGTTTATCAAAATCATTCACCAAAATTAGTACGTGCTTTTGGAGGAGGACCAAGATTATGTCCTGGAATGAATTTGTCACTAGCCGAAATGACTACAGTGATTTCAGGTATATGTAAACATTTTGATATGGAACTAGCAGTATCTAAAACCGAGGTTCATGAAAATTTTGCATTTACCGTTTTGCCAGAAAACTTGAAAATAAGGTTCAGTAAAGTTTCAAAGTAAATACTCGTGACTCCCAGTTTTTTTTATGCTCTTACATCTCTTTTTTTCTAAATGCCGAAGGGGTTGTTTTTTCAAATTTCTTAAACGCACTATTAAATGATGACAAACTGCTAAAACCAACATCAAAAGCTATAGAGGCTATCGTATGGTTT
Source organism: uncultured Psychroserpens sp. (assembly GCF_947494225.1). Lineage (NCBI taxonomy): Bacteria > Pseudomonadati > Bacteroidota > Flavobacteriia > Flavobacteriales > Flavobacteriaceae > Psychroserpens > uncultured Psychroserpens sp. Next base: position 165,871 of record NZ_CANLUG010000003.1, on the reverse strand, counting down.
TTAGTTGATTCACTCAATAACAACTTTTTGGCATCTTGAATTCGATGATTGTTCACAAAATCATTAAAGTTCTGCTTGGCATATTGATTAATAATTTCCGATGTTTTTTGTGTGCCCTTCCCTATCTGTTTTCCTAAACTAGCCAGGGATAATTGAGCATCTAAATACAGTTTTTCTTCCTTAAATAGCTTTGAAATCTGGTTAAATACTAAGGCATCGTCATTCTGCTTGAAGATTGAACCATCCACATCAATGATTTTTAATTGAAACGCCTTATAACTTAAAAAATAAACAACAATCGAATACATTATTGGTCCAACGATATATGGAACCGCATCTTCTATAATGTTTAAACAATAGGATAACCAAATGACTACAAACCCACCTATAAGTAGTTTCAACCAGCTAAATACAGCCTTTTGAGACTTTGTTAGCAAGGTTTGAGAATGATCTCGTTTTGCGCGTCTCCATATCAACCAAGACATAAGAATATGAGTGGCCAAATGCAGATATATAAAGATAAGCACTGTTGCAAATACAATAATTACTTGTTTACTCTGACTTTCAAACCAACTTTTACTAACAAAGAAGCTCAACGCAAAAACCAATAGAAATGGTGTAAACTCTAATACAAAGTATTTTGACAACTTAAAATTGGCAGCCGTCATTCCTAAAACATACCATTTCAAAAGTGGGCCAATTAATAGTAAAAACGCTAACCCAGCGAAAATAAATATAGGTTCTAGATCATTACCAAAATTTAGCATAACAGACTTTCCTATCCTAAAGGCCATAAAAAATAAAATGAGACCAAGCAGTATATTGGTAATCGTTCTTTTCTTTTTTACAAAGCATAAATAAATAGCAAACAGAACTCCGTGTAGAAGTCCTGCGCTACTTATTATTATAAGAAGTATATCTGAAAAATTCAATTGGTTATTTTATTCAAATTTAAGGATATTATTTATTCTTGCTCCTCTAAATCTTTAGCATATGATGTTAAGTTTAATAGACTAAAAAAGCGTCCTAATCTACCTTTCATTGCTGCAAGAATCCCATGTTTGGCAATAAGTAATCTATTTACTGGTTGATCTTCATCTCTAATAAGTTGATTGAGAAGCGTTTTAGCCCCTTCGCTGCCATTATTTTCATACGCTTGCAATACATGAATAGCATGCTCTTCGTCGGTAACAGGTCTATATTTAGGCACATAACCTAATTCAGAAATCATCGTTTCGGCTAAAACCCATACAGACCAAGGATTTTGACCAGTAATAAGGTTTTTATCATGGCTCATTTTTTCTAAATACATTGTGCCTGCATTAAAACGAGCACCTTCTTCAACTAATTTGTCTTGTAGTAAAAAAGGGAATATAGATTTCGCATCAGAAATAAGGAGCAACTCTTCTTCATTGGTAAAACTACTTACCGTTTTGTTCTCTACTAAAGGTTTTCCGTTATCTAAAGTGACATTTACCAAAGCAGCTGGACCATGACATACCGCTCCAATAACTTTGTCGTTCTGATAATAATTACGCACAAGAGATTGAATGGCTTTATTATTTGGAAAATCAAACATTGCACCTTTTCCGCCAACAAAATATATGGCTTCATAATCTTTAGCTATAACGTTACTAATTTTTTGAGTATTATTTGCTTTGTACTGGGCAATAGAATCATTTAAGAAAGCATAGTCATATTTGCCCATATCTTCATCATCAATAACAACAGGTGGCTTCCCTCCTAATGGGCTCGCTATATCTACTTCAAAACCGTTGGCTTTAAACACATAATATGCACGTGCCAATTCAGTAAGCTCATACCCTGTACTTTCATCGCTTGTTCCCATCTTATCAGTGCTGGTGACAACAGCCAATATTTTTCCTCTGTACTCAGGGACATCCTCTGTAATATATGCAATGTTTTTTGCCTCGCTAGAGACTATGTTTGTATCACGTGGTGGAATTAAACTTCTTATCCAAAAAAATAGAGATACTAGAAGTATTATTAAGCTCAAAAAAACACCTAGTATCCATTTCAATATTTTAAATTTTTTTTTCATGTCATTTCGTTTATAATTATGCTGCAATAACAATAAACCTGTTTAAAAACACTGACGAAATGATAATTCCGTTAGAGTAAAAAATATATTAACATAAAGTAAAAAATAAAGTAAGAGGTGCTTAGTGACTTAAAATCAAAACATTAGACTTGAATATTATAAATTAAAAAGCCACAACATAAAGTTGCGGCCTTTTATAAAATCAATCTGGAAATCTAGATGATTTCAGCTTAATATCTTTTAGTGACGTTACCAAATTTTGATACGCTCATCTTCGGTTTTAAAATTTGCCTCTCCTGGTTGAAGATCAAACGCTTCATAAAATGGTGTAAAGTTCATTAACGGACCATTTACACGCCAAATTGGAGGCGAATGTGGATCTGTAGCAACATAATTACGTAAATACTCATCGCGCATTTTTACACGCCAAATGTTGGCTATAGACAAAAAGAAACGTTGGTTTGGTGTATAACCGCCAATTTTTGTGGTGTCTTGTCCTTGCTCTGTCATTTTAAAGGCATCAAACGCAATAGCTATACCTCCGTTGTCGGCAGTATTTTCGCCAACAGTTAAGGCGCCTTTTAAGTGCACACTATCCAAGACTGTAAATGCACTATATTGATCAATAATTTGTTGTGTTTTCGCTTTAAATTTGGTGTAATCTTCTTCGGTCCACCAATTAGAGACATTTCCATTTTTATCGTATTGTGCACCTTGATCGTCAAATGCATGTGTAAATTCATGACCAATAACCATGCCTATGCCTCCATAGTTTACGGCATCATCGGCATATAAATCAAAATATGGAGCTTGTAAAATTCCTGCTGGAAATACGATTTCATTAAGGGATGGGTTGTAATAAGCCGTCACTGTAGAAGGCGTTGTTCCCCAGGCATCCCTGTTTGGCGCTTTATTAAGTTGATCTAACTGGTATTGGTAAGCATCCTGACGCAAGGCTACAACATTTTCAAAAAACTGATTTCGATCTATTGAAACATCATACGTTCTCCATACATCTGGATATCCAATCTTTTTATTAATAGCATAAAGTTTGTCTTTTGCCTTAATTTTGGTACTATCACTCATCCAATCTAAGTTGTCAATTCGAGTTTCTAGAGCCTTTTGAAAATTATTAACCAATTCTAATGCACGCTTTTTCGCATCCTCATTAAAATAGCGCTTCACATATAATTGTCCTAATGCAAAACCAATTTGTCCATCAACACGACGAACCATTTGTTTATCACGAGGTTGTTGTTCAGATTGCCCAGACAATACTTTAGAATACTCAAAAGACGCATCTTGAAACGCTTTACTCAAAATACTGGCATATGATCCAATAGAATTTGCTTTAAGGTACAGTTTCCAATCACGCAATGGAACGGAAGACAACATCTTATTTAATGTATCGTAATAAGCGGGTTGTGAAACATCTACATAGTCCACTTCAGCACCTAAATTATCAAATATGGTTGGCCAATCAATGTTTGTATGTCTTTCGTTTAATTCGGAAATTGACATCTTGTTATAATTGGCTTTAACATCTCTGCGCTCTATTCTAGTTTTATGAGCTTGAGCCAATTCCTTTTCTATATGATATACGATGTCGGCATGTGCCTTTGCTTCTGTGTCACCAACCAATTCAAAAAGTGCACTTAAAAACGTTTTATAAGCACTTTGAATGTTCATTACTGAAGGATTATCTGAAAAATAGTAGTCTCTATCTGGTAAACCTAAGCCTGTTTGAGCAACATGCATTATGTTTAATGCACTATTCTCTTGATCTGGAGAAATAAATGGTGCCAATATCGAGTAGTCTCCAGATTTTATTTGAGTGGCTACAAACTTAGTCAATTCAGAAATATTAGTAATTGCATCGATGCGATCTAATATAGGCTGTATCGGTTTCATGCCTCGATTATTAATACTTATCGTATCCATACCTGATGCAAAAAAGTCACCAACTTTTTGTTCAATGCTCCCTTTAGGATGTTCTTTTTGTGACACTTCTTCAAGAATATTCTTTAATAATTCTTGCTGAGGAATATTTAAAAAACGATAAGAACCAACTCCAACTTGGTCATCAGCAATAACGGCCTTATCAAACCAGTTTTTATTTACGTGATTAAAAAAATCATCTCCTGGTTTAATGGAGCTATCAATACCATCAAATACAACTGGTTTTAATACTATAGAAGTATCGTCATTTTCCGTTGTTTTGTCCTGTTTACATGAAAAACATAAAACAAGAATTAAAGAAAAATATCTTAGAGTTTTCATAAATGAATGTGTTTAGTTTCTCAAAGATATACATTTCTTTGAGCGATGTATAAAGTTTAGTATTTTGTTAATAGTGTCACATTAGAATTACCTATTGAAACGTTAAATTTTATAGGATATCTACTTGATTAAATGACATTTGTACTAATTATTATCAAAGACAAGGCGCTACTGTTAGAAAAAAACTAATAACTCTAACAACAAATTAACACTTCCCAACGTTTTTATTTTTTAATTTCGGCCATCAAAAATTAGCAATTTTTTAATCACACCATGAAATTATTTATTACTTGTGTCTTCATTGCATTGACCGCTAACGTTTTTGCCCAAAAAGAACCTGAGTTTAAATTAGTTGATCTTTCAGAATTTAATTTTAAGACATCGATAGATTCTATAGAAAAGGAAACTGTTAAGGTTAAAGACAGCTTCACTCCTATTGATATCAAAGCTGAATATTGGGATCATACAGTCTACAACCCTTATAAAGAGGTTGATGTCGTTTTTCCTTTGCAATTAAAGTTCGAAGATTCTACCTATGCTTCTCCTATTGGTAAAAATAAGGTTATTACATCTCGTTATGGTTGGAGACGTGGAAGGGCTCACAAAGGAATTGATATTGATTTGATAACTGGCGATAGCTTATATGCCATGTTTGATGGTGTTGTAAGAATGTCTAGATATACTAGAGGTCATGGAAGAACAGTGGTGATTAGACATTATAACGGATTAGAAACGGTATATGCACATTTATCGGCTTATGGAGTTAAAGAGAATGACACCATAAAACGCGGCGCATATATAGGTAAAGGAGGTGTTTCTGGTAATGCTAGAGGGAGTCACCTGCATTTAGTTGTGAATTATAAAGGAGTTTCTATAAATCCAGAATACCTTTTTGAGTTTAATGAAGATAATACCATACGTTCTAAAGAACTTTGGATTACCCGAAAATGGACACGACCAATTGCTCATAATTCAAAGCGCCAAAGCAAAATTATTCCTTTATTATCTGAAGAAGATGCTGTAGCAAGTTTAATTAAGCAACAATCTATTTATACAGTTAAGCCAGGAGACACTTTGTCGAGAATTTCTAGACGAAATAATGTGACCATAGCTTCACTGTGTAAGACCAATGCAATCAAGAGAAACGCTGTTATTCGAGTTGGTCAAAAATTGGTCATAGAAAAATAACAACCCACTTTCCTCGAGTTTTAACCAAATACTCGCGATTTTATTTTCAAGTACATTTACGTGGTATATACTTCCTTGTATGGATTTAAAATACAAGTATTAATACGTAATTCTACCTTGTATCAATACTATAATTTTACAGTGTTATTAGCTTAAACAAAATGCTAGTAAACGTATTATTAATCTTTAAAATCATTTTATTATGGGAAATTTAAGTACAGTATTCGCAAATCCATCAGACAATAACACTGGATCTGCTACAGATGGTGTAGCCGTAAATGCTTACGGACAAGGACAATGTTCTGGTGTGACTTACACAGTGCCAGCACACGGAGACATTGCAGTATCTTTTAAACTAAAAATGCAGTGTGTAACACCTGCAAATGTTGATGCATTAGATAAACTAATTCAAGGAATGTTAAGTGCTTCAAACAAAAGGAAGTATGATCAGCTTACACAAAAGAGTTCTAGTGGTGGACGAGGGTTTTTCTTGTTTTTCTCCGCTGGAGGAAGTAGAACATCTACAAAACAAACAACACATACGATGACAGAGTATGGTTTAACAACAGAGCAACAAACAAAAATTATTGATGCTATGTTAAAAATGGCAAACGAAATAAACACCTTTAATTATAAAGGTACCATTAACAATACTAGGTATGATTATTCAGTATCTGGAAATCTATTCGGAATTGTTATGGACGCTACAATTCAAAAAGGTGAAAACCATACCCAATTGCGTTTCTTAGCTCCTAACGTACATTTAGATGGAGACAATGGATCGTCATTGCCTTCTGTAGGAAAATTGTACTAATAGTAGCTTAAATTCTCCCTAATTTTAATATCTAACTATTTATAAATGAAGTGCTAAGTTTATTAGCACTTCATTTTTTTGTTAGAAATAAAACTTAATATAAAAGTCATTAGAAAACATACGTCGTTTTTGATTTGTAGTCGACAGAATGAGGTTTTGATCTTGAGCATTAGTATTGGTGCTTCTTAGAATAAATAAATCTTTCATATTTGGTGACCTTTCCATGATAATGAAATGTCCAATATGTATGATTTTATAACCAATCTCTATATTTGTAAAGTTTTCAAATTTAAACAGAAACCCAGCTCCTATATGCCACGCAAAAGGAAGGTTTCTGTTAGTTTCTGGAGCAATATTTCCTGGGCCAAGAATATTATTTTGACTATTGTTGTTGTTGTTACTATTAGTGACTTGCATCGTAAGAAATACATTATTGAGTTGAGATCTTAAGGTCATAAAAGACAATCCAGCTCCAGCAGATATTTGGAATGAGACTTGCGAACGATAATTCATATCAAATTGAAATAGCTCAAATTTTGAAAGCGCAAATAAGGACGTCGTACTAATCTTTGAATAATGACTAAATAATCCTGTTGTGGCAATCAATAGATTATTTGATAACACATGCTTTTCTTCTGCAAAGGACATGACAGAACTGTAGTTATAACTATCTCGATATTGCAAACCTATTCCCAATGACAGTTTCGGATTTAATGGATATTGCAGCTCCAACCCCAAGTACCCCAAATTAGAAATATAATCAGCAAATGACCTACTTTGAAGAGAAAAGACTTCGTCTTGAGGGTTTGAAGGAAAACTTAAAATTGTAAAACTCTGGCCACCTTCTATTGTAGGATATGACAAGCCATATTCGACATTGACTGCTAATTGAGACCACCAATCATGTCTTGAAGATTGCGCATGCGTTCGAGATGAAATCATGCTAATGCCAAATACTAATATGCTAGAATAGCAATAATTTTTTAATGAATATAAAGAGCTCATGATGTATTAGATCTCTATTAAAGATGGATAGACAATCTAACAAATTCATGTTATCAATTTATAAGTAATTATACCCGATTTAAAAAAATAAACATAGATGAAATCGAACTGTTATTTCGTGGTATTTACATCTGAGCCAAGAATAATGTCTTTTTGAACAACAAGTAGTCCATCCACTTTTTTAGGTTTAAGAACTCGAGAAGGATCACCTTTTTTTGCTAATCTTTTTCTACATAGCTTTGATAATAGAGGATCTTCATCAAAAAGGAAACTTGCAATATCGTATTCAGGCTTAGAGGCTTCTTTTATAGAAGGGTACAACTGTTGCAATTGACTATAGCGTCTGTCATTTCCAGGAATATAAGTGTAAAATGTATAATGTCCGTTAGCATCTGTTTTTACCCAACCTCTATTATACACATAACGTTTGCCATCTTGTTCTCTTAAATCGAAATCGCCGTTTTCGTCAGCTTGTTCAATAAATAATATAACGTCGGCAGCTGGCGTGATACCATCACTTTTAAAAATGGTTCCTGAAATCTTAAGCTTTTCTTGCTTGGAATCAAAACCAGGAATTGTATCGGTATGATTTAATTGTACTTCAGAATAGTCATAGATTGGGTGACGTTCTAAAAAATTTGTAGAACCGTCATCAAGAGTATTTACAGATTCTTGTGCAATCGACACATGATTCATGCAAACCAAACAAATGAAATAAAGTAGGGCGTTAATATTTTTCATGAGGTTAAGCATTTTAGATATATCCAAAATTGGTGGATTTATATCGTAAACCACTAAAAATCACATGAATGTTCAAATTTTACGATAAAATGTTGAAAACGGTAAATTCTATCGATGAAAGGATCATAAATGTCTACCTCAAAGTTTAGTACGTATTAAGAACTTAAAGGATTCGATTATGAGATATTAAACTAAAAATTAAGTTACTGGATATTTAATTTATTTGATTAGTTAAGCTGAAAAAACTCAAAATAATTTCACTTTTCAAAGCTAAAAAAAGACCAAAAAAGCATCAAGTATTTCGTCGTATAAATCTGCATTTTATCTAGTAATTAAGCACTTTATCCAAGAAATATGCATTTCGTAAGGAAAAATACTTTGCAAAAAAAAGGAAAATTTAGTTGTTTTTTTTAATTATTTGTATAGATTTGCTTATCTAACGTTAACTAAAAACCCAAAAAATGAAAACAAAGCCTACTTTATTTATCGTTGTTTTTTTTCTGATGGTTAGCTTCGGTTTTGCTCAAAAAAAGAATGCTCCAATTAATATGATCAGTGGAAAAACAAGTATATCCAAATATCATAGTCATGAAGAATTAGGTAAAATGTCTAAAGGCGCATTACTTAATCTCTATATAGAGCGTATAGAAGTTATTGTAAATATCTTACCAAATATTGCTTTTGCTACTAAGCCCGGTGTAACCATGGAATCTCTGGGTATCCCGGAAACTAAAGACAATAAAAAAGCACTGGAAGATAACAGAGAGGCGTCTGTAGAATACTTTGATAGTACTGTCGAGTTTCAAAAGAAAATATTGCCTTATTCTGATACACGCGATTTAATAGCTGCGATTATGTTTTATGAAGAAACCTTAAAATCTTTGCACACTTATAACGATTACAAAACAGATTAGTTTTATTACTTATAAATTCAATTTAACCTCAACTTTTTAGTTGAGGTTTTTTTGTGTCTTATCCAAAATACTTAAGTGATTGATTTGTTGTCAGTTAGTCGTTTAAGTTTAATTCATTAAAATAACCTCTATTTTTGTAGGAAAAAGAATACGACATGTCAAAATATATGTATTTCGTCGATATTTTTTGCATTTCATAAGTATTGTTCATATGTTTGGTATATATATTTTAGCGCCCACTAATCTAAACAAATACGAATTTAACCACTATGAAAAAAATTACTCAAATTGCACTTTTATTTTTAGTAGTGTATGGCAATACATTTGCCCAGCAAGAGAAAGGAATTATTGGCTATAACAACTGGCTAAATCCTTGGACAGAATTCAAACCAAACAAGGTTGAATATGGTAAGCCAACCAAAATACTAAGTGGTAATATTACCAAAGACACAAAACTGCTTAAGCGAGATATCTATCTTTTGCTTGGCGATGTATTTGTAACAGACAGTACTACACTTTCTATAGAACCTGGAACTGTTATTCTTGGTGATTTTAAAACCAAAGGTTCTCTTACTATTAGCAACGGTTCGAAAATTATTGCTGATGGTTCTCACACCGACCCTATTATTTTCACATCTAATAGAAGCGTGAAGAAACCTGGAGATTGGGGAGGCGTCTTTATTTTAGGAGATGCACCTACCAATAAGTATGGTAATGAATCTTCATTAAACTATGGCTTAGTTCCAAGTGCTGCAAAAACAATAAGCTATGGAGGGAATAATCCTGCTAGTTATTCAGGCGTATTGCGTTATGTACGTATCGAATATGCTGGAAAAAGAACTAGAGATTATGGGTATTTTAATGGACTTACATTAGCTGGTGTTGGTCAACAAACCATTATAGAGAATATCATGGTAAGTTATTGCGAAGGCAATTCATTTAATATATTAGGTGGTGATGTCATTTTAGATAAAATGGTATCGTATAAATCTAGCATAAATGACTATGAATTTAATTACGGAGCGCAATGCCAATTAAATAATTCACTTGCCATAAGGTCTCCATACGTATCTGGTGCCGAAACATCAAGATGCATGTACGTCTTGGCACATGATCTAAAAGAAGAAGCCGATTTTTCTAAAAGACAAACGTTTGTTGACGCCGAAAATTTAACCTTAATAAATCTAAGCTCTGATCTTAAAAATGATATCAAAGTTGGTCTCGTTAATGAAGCTATATTTATTGGAGAAGATGCCTCATTCAGTATTGATAAAAGTGTTATTTCTGGATTTAATCCTGCTGTGATTTTCGATAGCAAAATAAAAATCAACAGTGAGAATCTCGAAAAAATAAAATTTACGCGAACCTATTTCAATAATTGCAAGGGAAACATTTTTGTTGAAAATGTCGCTAACAATGAAGATTTAGAAAACTGGTATGGAAACAGAGCATTTAATAATGTGTATTCTAAAGGGCCAGATTCTGAAACCTTTATTGATGTAGAAAATTTAAAGCGTCCAGATTTCAGATTAAGAATCAATAGAATTATTGCTTCTAATGATATTGAAGATGATGACGATTAAAATATTTAAAATTAGCTATTAATCTCAATACGAATTAAAACAACCAAGCTTATAGAAAAAAAATACGCCCCAAACTAAATGTACTACCTAAATTCCCTATATAAATTCCTTTTAGGATTTTGTTTATTTGTTCTTGTTTCACAAGAAAAAGTAAATGCTCAGATTGTTATTGGTTCACCCAATCTTGGGTTTAGTCAAGCTTGTGCTAGCGATTCTTTTAATACGTTTAGCGCAACTTTTGTATTCTCTCCAGAAAATGGATTGAACCCATCAAACCAGTTTACAGTTGAAATGTCGGATGCTGATGGTGATTTTTCAGACCCTACTGTCGTTTATACATCTACAGCAGGCTCTATAACAACATCTCCGGCTACTGTTAATTTTTCAATACCAACTACTGCTGCTGGGGAAAACTATAAGATTAGAATAAAAAGTAGCGCTCCAGTTGCTACGAGCTCTGGTTCTAGCACTTTTGCCGCTTATTATAAACTACAAGATTCGCCTTTTACCATTAATAATTTGGTGTCAACTGGAGCATATTGTTCTGGTGGAAGTTATCTATTAACTATTGATAATCCTGGTAATGGCACCAATGATTCACCACTTAACTACCCCTCACTTACATATAATTGGTTTAAAGAAACGGGGCCAACGACTTCAGTTTTTGTGTCTGAAGGTCCTACTCTATCTGTAAATGAAGAAGGAACTTACTTTGTGGAAACAAACTACGGAACATGCACATCCGATTCATTTTCTAATCGTGTTACAATTAGTGAAGTAACTAATGGTGAAGCCAATGCAGGAATAGCTTCAAGTTTAGGTAATCCATTTTGTCCAGGTCAAGGTGCTACAACATTAAGTACTATTGGAGGCAATAGCTATCAATGGTTTAAGGATGGTAATATTATTCCTGAAGCTACCAATCAAATGTATCAGGCAGATGAATCTGGTACTTATGCTGTTCAAGTAGATTTAGGAGATTGTTCTGCTTCTGGAACCATTGAGCTTGAAAGCGAACTATTTGATGGTTCAATTAATGTTTCAGAAACAAATACTATTGAAGATGGTGAGACCTTATCTGTAGTCGTAACTACATCTGCTATAAATCCCGAATTCAAATGGTACTTAAATGACGTTTTAATTACTGGTGCTATAGATGACAATTATGATGCTGGTGAATTTGGAAGCTATAAAATCGTGGTCAACGAAACTGTTGGATGTATTGGGTCAAGAGCGTTTTTATTCGAACTTAATGAAGCCTTGGATCCTTTTCCTGAAGTCGGAAATATACCAAATGTTATAAGTCCGAATGGCGATAATATTAATGATACTTGGGTTATTCCTACCAGATATGTAAGTGGCACTAACACCGAGGTATTGATTATGACCAATCGAGGAAAAGTGGTCTTAAAAACAAATAATTATTTAAATAATTGGCCCGAGAATGACTTAGGCCTTACGAGTATCAATAAAGTATTCTATTACGTAATAACAACTGAAAATAACGAAACTAAAAAAGGTTCAATAACAATTGTGAAATAATATGAAAACATATATGTTGGTTTTAATATTATGTTTCTGTTCTATACAGATGTTCTATTCTCAAGAAGATGATGGGGTAGTATCATTGAGCCTTCCTGTAAGAAATTCACTAACATTTAATCGTTATACAATTAACCCTACGTTTAGCTTTGTTAGAGAGCAAACCAAATATATTAGTATTTTCAATAAAAGAGAATGGATCCAATTTGAAGATGCTCCACTCACCTACTTAGCCAGTTATTCTGGGCGATTTGGAGAAAATATTGGAGCAGGATTAGGAGTGTTTCAACAAAACTATGGTGTTTTAACAACATTTGGTGGTGTTGCAAATTTCGCATATAATGCTCAATTGGCACGTGACAGCAACTTAACCTTTGGGTTAAATATTGGGGCTTATAAAAGTGGTGTCAATACTGGAAATGTTATAACAAATTTTGATGATCCATCACTACAAAATGTTCCTGAAAACTTCCTGTTAACTGTAAGTCCAGGGATTAATTATGGTCTAGTGTTTTTAGATTTTGGTCTATCAATAAACAACTTGGTAACTTATAACTCTACATCTTCAGCACTCATTGAAGATAATCCAGAACAAAGTATTCAAGCACATTTAATGTACACTGGATATATGAACACCAGAGGCTTCTTTGATGAAAGTAAGTTTTCAGGTCTTATCAAATCTGAATTTAAAAAAGATGAAACAGTAATTTCTGCAATTGCTATGCTTACAGTTCCAAAAGGAATTTGGGCACAAGTTGGTTATAACAATGTATATGGAGCATCTGCAGGTTTAGGCGTTAACATTACTCCACAAATTGCCATTGAATATAATTATGAAAAAGCACTTGGCGATTTAACCGATTTCGGTCCATCGCACGAATTTACACTTGCTTATAGGTTTAAGAGCAAACAAAACTATGATTATAGTAGTGGTGATGAAATAAGTGGATTAATCTCTGGAAATAAAAGAAAGCCTGTCAAGTCAAACATATCTAAAGCACAAGCAGAAGCAAATCGTAAAGCCTCTGCTGAACGAAAAGCTGCAGCTCAAGACAAACTATTGGCAGAACAGAAGGCTAAAGAAGAAGCTGATACTCAAGCTAAATTATTAGCAGAACAAAAAGCCAAAGAAGAAGCTGATGCTCAAGCTAAATTATTAGCAGAACAAAAAGCCAAAGAAGAAGCTGATACTCAAGCTAAATTATTAGCAGAACAAAAAGCCAAAGAAGAAGCCGATGCTAAAGCTAGATTGTTAGCAGAACAAAAAGCTAAAGAAGAAGCTGATGCTAAAGCTAGATTGTTAGCAGAACAAAAGGCTAAAGAAGAAGCCGATGCTAAAGCTAGATTGTTAGCAGAACAAAAAGCTAAAGAAGAAGCCGATGCTAAAGCTAGATTGTTAGTAGAACAAAAGGCTAAAGAAGAAGCCGATGCTAAAGCTAGATTGTTAGCAGAACAAAAGGCTAAAGAAGAAGCCGATACTCAAGCTAGATTGTTAGCAGAACAAAAAGCTAAAGAAGAAGCTGATGCTAAAGCTAGATTGTTAGCAGAACAAAAGGCTAAAGAAGAAGCTGATGCTCAAGCTAGATTGTTAGCAGAACAAAAAGCTAAAGAAGAAGCTGATGCTCAGGCTAGATTATTAGCAGAACAAAAAGCTAAAGAAGAAGCCGATACTCAAGCTAGATTGTTAGCAGAGCAAAAGGCAAAGGAAGAACGTATTTCAAATCCACAAGATGAGATTGGAAAATCAATGTATGCGCTTACTCAACAAGCAGAAGATGCTAAAGTGACTCAAAACGAATTACTTAAAAAGTTTGATGATATCGTAGCTATTAAGGATAAAGACCTTAAAGATCTTAAAGAGGAAAATGATTTAAGCGAACAAGGTATAGCAGTTAAACCTAGACCTTTCAAAAGTATTACTGCCGAAAACAATGCCTTAAATGCGATCAAGTCAGATTTAGATGCAGCCATTAAAACAAGAGGTGATAACATCAAAAAGTTAAAAACGCTTTATGAAGATAAATATCAGGCAGATACGTTGATAAATGATGATGTATATCTCTATTATCAAAAAGCTTTAAAACGTTTAGAATCTGAACAACTAAAAGCAACAGAAGCTAGAACCAATTTAGAAACAAGATTAGAAGACATTAGAGTGGCTACTGAATTTGAGAGAAGACGTCGAATAAAGCGTGCCGCTTTTGACAACGAAGATGAACGTTATGCACAAGACAGAACAACACTTGAAAATATCAAGCAATCAACTGCCTTAAGCAGCACCCCTATAAAATCAGAAGATTTTGATTTCGGTGAAAAACAGAGTGATAACATTCAAATATTAGAGAATGTAACAAATGTTGAAAAAGGATATTATTTGATACTTGCTGTGCATAGTGATGTTGAAAAGAGAAATGAATTTTTAAGAAAAGTTGTTGCTTCTGGACGTACAGATATTGATTTCTTTTATGATGTGAACACAAGTAAATATTACATCTACTATGATAAGTTTGATAATATAGAAGCTGCAAATGAGAAATTAAAATCAAAAGGCAGCAGACCATATAATAGCAAAATGTCTATAGCAAAAATTGAAAATTAAGAACGAATATAACTAAGGCTCCATTCCTTATTTCTGAAAGCCTCACTGATGAAAAAGGAATAACAAATATTAAATATTATGAAAAGACCTACATTTTCTAAAATCACCATCATTGCATCAATACTATTTTTTGGTCTTCAGTCATATGCCCAAAATTATGAGCCCTTTACTCCTCGATTTGATCAGGATTTAAAGGGAGATATCGTACTTATAGGAAATAACATACTTGGGCCAGATAACAATGCTTTTAATGATAACTCTGTTTACAACCACAATGTTGACATGCAATATATCGACATTGATGGGGATGCTACAACGTTCAGTTCTTCTAGTGCTGACTTAGAAATTCCTAATCCGAATTGCTATCAAATTATCTATGCCGGTTTATATTGGGGAGCTGTAAATCCAGGAGATGAACCTATAACTGATGTTAAATTTAAAGGGCCCGTTGGAGGCTATAACGATATTCAAGGAACAATTATTTATGATGCAAATGGAACGACTGTTGATGGTGGAGATAGTTTTTCATATGCCTGCTTTGCAGATGTAACATCTATTGTAACCAGTTTTGGTTCTGGTGTTGATTTAGGAACATATACAGTTGCTAATGTTTCTTCTGCATTAGGAGAAACTGCTACATTTGATCCTTATAATGGTACTGGTCAATCCGCAGGATGGTCTTTATTTATCGTTTATGAAGATCCAACATTGCCAGGTAAATCAATTACAAGTTTTGACGGATTTAGTGCTATTAGTGTTCCAGGTAACAATCCTAACTTAGATATTCCTGTTGATGGTTTTAGAACTGTCCCTGCTCCTGCTCCTGTAAGAGCTAATTTTGCTTTTGCAACCTTGGAAGGAGATAGTCCTATTTTAGGAGATAGATTACGACTAAATGGCGTTAGTTTATCAACAGTAGATCGCCCTGTAACCAATTTCTTTAATAGTTCGGTAACACAATTAGATGCGACACCCGTAAATAATAGGGTTCCTAACAGTACAAATACTTTAGGTTTTGATACTGGAGTAATTGCAATTCCTAACCCTGGAAATTCAGTTATTGCCAATGATGCAACTTCTGGCGTCATTAGATTAGAAACAAGTGGTGACACCTACTTTCCATATTTCTTTGCCTTCGCAGTTGAAATTATAGAGCCCGATATTGTGCTCACGAAAATTGTAGAAGATGACGCAGGTAATGATATAGGTGGACAAATTGTCGATCTTGGAGCGTCTTTAAATTACGTTATTGGTTTTCAAAATACAGGAAATGATAATGCAACAAATTTTATCATACGTGATGTACTTCCTGTTAATATTATATTCAATTACCCTGACGATTTAGTGCTCCCTCCTGGTGTATCGGTTGTTAGTTATGATCCTGTAACAAGAGAACTTGTGCTTAGTATTGAGGATTATCTTGTTGAAGAAAATGATCCTGTATATGAAATCAGAATTGAAGTACAGGTTGTAGATACTTGTAATGAACTCGCAGATGCGTGTTCTAATATTATCAATAACCAGGCATTTGCAACATATAACGGATTCTATAACCCGACATTTCAAATTTCGGATGATCCTAGTTTAAATAGTAATACAGGATGTTTATTAACACCACAAGCAACCAATTTCTTAGCTGATCTTGATTGTGTGTTTTCAGAAGAAATAATTCTCTGTGGATCTAGTGTAGAATTAACGGCTGCAGATGGTTATGACTCTTATTCTTGGTCTACCAGCCCTACAGGAACACCTGTAATTGGGACAACACAAACGATTACTGTTACTGAAGTGGGAACTTACTATTCATTTAATACAGCTATTGCGCCTTGTCAGTCTATTGAACAAGAATATGTTGTAGCATTATTTGGAGGTGATATAGAAAACCCTGTGATACCTTATGCAGATGAAGTAGTAACTTGCCCTAACGATGGGAAACTATTACCAAATATATTTTTATGTGGTGCCAATGACTCTAGATTTATTCAAACCAATATTTCTGGAGCATCCTCTATTATTTGGGAACAATTGGATGAATCTAGTTGCCCAGCCGTATCAGATCCAGATTGTGCAAACGAAGACGATACCTGTACGTGGAATGAAGTTGGTACAGGCCCAGATTTCTTAGCTGATACATCAGGTCAATTTAGGTTAACCATAAATTATTCAGGTGGTTGTTTTGTTCAGTTTTATTTCAATGTATATCAAAACTTATTAAACCCAACAGTCATTGCTACAGATATTATTTGTACAACTCCAGGAACAATAACAGTAAATGATGTTCCTTCTGGTTATGAGTACAGTTTAGACGACATTAACTACCAACCTAGTAATGTTTTTACGGTTAATACGCCTGGAACTTATACTGTATATATTAGACAAATAGGTGTGCCTACAAACCCATGCGTTTTTACTGTACCTGATGTTCAGATTAGAGATCGTGATTTTAGTGTGTCAACAACAATACTTCAACCGCTTTGTAATGGAGATTTAGGCAGTATTCAATTAGCAGCGAATGATGTAGACCCACAATATACCTTCACACTTCATGAAGGCGGAACACTAGTGAATACCGTTGGTCCTATTATTGAAAACACATATATTTTTGCCAATTTAAACCCAGGAACTTATACGGCAACAGTTGAAACTGAAAATGGATGTTTCTATACTGAAGATGTCACTATAGTTGAACCACCATTATTAACTGTTACAGCCGCTATTACTATACCATTGACTTGTACAGATGGTGAAATTACCATATACCCAGAAGGTGGCACACCTCCATATTTCTATTTTGTAAATGGTTCAACAGATTTTCAGACTGTACCAGAAATTATTGTGACTACGGCAGGAGTATATGACATCACAGTTGTAGATTCTAATAATTGTAGCGCGAGTACTTCTATAGTAGTTGATCCATTACCAGAGCCTGAATTTAATATTTCAACAACAGACATAGCTTGTTCTGGTACTACAGGCGAGATTTCTATTAACGTTACGGCTAGTAATGGCTATAGCCTTGAGTATAGTATTGATGGTGGGAATTCATTTTTTAACTCACCAATTTTTACAGGACTTGCCCCAGGTGATTACGATGTAGTTGTTCAGTATTCTATTGGTGCTTCAATATGTGATAGTACACCACAAACCGTATCAATTATAGCAAATGATGCCATTTCAGGTACCGCAGAATTGACTACCGATTACACCTGTAATTCTGATGCAACAATAACTGTGACTGGAGTCACGGGAGGAGCCCCTCCTTACACTTACAGTATTGATGGCGTTAATTTTCAATCAAATAATGTGTTCACTGGTTTAACAGCTGGTACTTATACGATTAGTGTACAAGATACCAATAGTTGTACCGCTGTGATCAACGATATCACAATAGAACCATTAAACCCTCCAACCGATTTAATGTTTGATAACTCACCTATTACTTGTCCTTCAAACACAACTACTGTGACTATCACTGGTACAACAGGAGGTACAGGAGTTTTAGAGTATCAAATCATTGCACCAGCTGCTAATGCAACACCATATCAAACATCAAATAGTTTTACTGGATTAGAACCAGGAACTTATACATTTCAAGTAAGAGATGAAAATGATTGTATTTATAACGAGTCATACACTATTGATCCTATACCTACACCAACAGTAAATGTTGTTTTATCACAAGACTTAAATTGTACGGTATCACCAGATGCCATAATTACTGGTAATATTACTGGAACTGCGCCATTTACTTACGCAGTATCCATTAATAATGGAGCCTATACCCCATTAGGAACTACAGGAACACCATTCACTTATACAACAGCTACAGATGGGACTTATCAATTTCAAATTACAGATGCAAACGGTTGTATAGCAGAATCGAGTATTATTACTATAAATCCATTGTCTCTTCCAGATATTAGTGCTGTTGTTGAGAGTCAGCCTATTCTATGTAATGGTGATTCAAATGGTGCGATCGATGTAACAATTGACACTTCGGTTGGAACGCCTCCGTTTACAATTAATGTAAATAACGACACAACTGCAACAAATTATGGTACACAAACCTCAGGTTTGCCTGCAGGATCATATACTGTTACAATAACAGACGCCAATTCTTGTACTGCAACAGAAACAATAGTCATTACCGAACCTGATGCCATAATATTAGATTACGACACCGTAGATATCACTTGTGGACCAGGCGGAGTTTCTCAAGGGTCAATTATAATAAATTCTGTTACTGGAGGTACGGCTCCTTATAATTATTTCGTAACTGGAAGTAATAACTATTCTAACTCTGAGCTTAATGCAACAGGATCAACATCTGTTAGTTTTGATGTTGTTGATTTTGGATTATATGAAATCAATATTGTAGATTCTAATGGTTGTTCTGTATTAGTTCAAGATGTATTGGTAGCTTCTCCTCCAACCGATTTAGATATTAATGTTACTGCAACTGTCGATTGTTTAACGGGTGGTGAAGCTGTGGTTAGCATAGGATCAACATTAAGTAGTTCAGGACCATTTCATTTTAGTATTTATCAGGGTCCAATATCTGTTTATCCTAATCCGATTGGATCATGGATTCCAGAAGACGCACCAGGAAGTCAATCTGCAACGTTTACAGGTTTAACACCTGGAGTAACCTATACATTCATCGTATATGATGAATCTACTCTTTGTAGCTACTATGAACCTGCTACAACACCAATACCAACGAATTCAACATTAACTCTAAGTGCTATAAGTTCAAACAATATAACATGTACAGGAAGTGACGATGGTAATGTTACGTTTACGGTTAATAGTGTTTATGGTGTAGCAACAACCGTTAATTATGAAATTTTCGATGCATTAACTTTAATTTCAACAGGAGTAACAGGATCTGGAAATGTTCCAGCTAATGGAACGTTATCAGTAACAAATTTAGGTCCTCTGCCTTTTGGAAATTACTTCGTGTCAATAACCGAAACATCTGGTCCAAATTCTGGCTGTGGTGTGGTTACCACTCCATTTAACATTACCGAATCGGCTATACTTTTAGACTTAAATGTATTTATAGACCAAAATGCAAACTGTAACGCCAACTCAGGAGTTATTAGTGCTATTGCTCAAAATGGTACTGCTCCTTACCAATACCAAATTACAACAACACCTGCAGCACCATTAGATACAGATCCAGCATGGGCTTCTGCTAGTACATTTAACGTAGACGCTGGGAACTATTATGTTCATGTTTTGGATGCCTTTGGATGTATTATTTCTAGCCCGGTAATTGTATTGCCTATGGATCAAACACCTGTAATCTCTGCAGTTATTAATAATTTATGTACTGTGACCGAAGGAAATTTTGAAATGGATGTTACTTTAGATACAGCAGGTATAGCTCCTTATAGTTATAGTATTGATGGAGGTGCCTTCCAAACATTGTCGGCACCATTTACAATTTCAAATTTATTTTCTGGTACACACACCGTAGAAATACAAGATGCCAATGGTTGTGGAAATTTGATATCTGTAAACATCCCAGAACCATTAACAATAACTCCGAGTGCGACTGCTTTACCAACTTGTAACAATGACGATGGAGAAATTACGATTGCAACTTCAGGAGGTTCAGGATCTTTTACATATAGTATCAGTCCTAATCCAGGATCAATTAATTTAATTGGAAATACCTATTCTGGTGTACCATCAGGAATTTATACAATAACAATAACAGACACAGTAACATCTTGTACTGGAGAGGTTACAATCTCCTTACCTGAAGCTGTAGCGCCATCTATTTCAACATCTCCAACAGGTTTAACTTGTTTTGCTGATAACTCTGGTGCTTTTGATATTAATGTGATTGGATACTCAGGTGCATATACCTATGAAGTTTTTGACAGTTTAGGTGCTTCGGTATTTGGAGTAGTAAATGCTAATACATCAACAAACCCAATAACGGTTACAGGGATGTCTGCTGGAACATTTTCAGTAGTAATAACTGAAACTGAGAGTCCATTTTGTACTGCCAATTCTACTGTGGTAATCGCATCTCCTGCAGAGGCTTTAACCTTGGTTGCAAACGAAACGTCAAACGTAACTTGTGACAATAGTCAAGGAACAATAACTGCTGTTGCAACAGGTGGTTGGGGAGATTACGAATATGAGCTTACAGGACCAATTACGGTTCCATATTCTTCAAATAGCACGTTCACAGATTTATCAGCTGGAAATTATACGGTAAACGTAAGAGATGCTGAAGGCTGTATGGTTTCAGTAAATGTAATTTTGGCTGAACCGAACCCAATTAATGCAACATTTACGCCGAGTACGACATTACTTTCCTGTTTTGGAGATCAAAATGCGTCAATAAGTATTACAAATGTAACTGGAGGTCAAGGAGCTGAATATATTTACACTTTAAATACTATTTTGCCTACACCTAGTAGTTCTGGCCCGCAGACATCAAATGTCTTTAGTAATTTAGGAGCAGGAACATATTCGGTTACCATAACAGACAGTTATGACTGTATATTAACATCTGTTGATATAACTATTAATGAGCCAACTCCTGTTGATGCTAGCTTAGTTGTGGCTACAACTCAAACATGTTTAACAGAAGCAACACTTACTTTAAGTGCCAGTGGCGGAACAGGTGCCTATTCTTACAGTAATGATATTTCATTTAGTACTGTTTTAGGAACATTTAACTCATCTACAACATTCTCTGTACTTCCGGGCACATTTCAATATTATGTTAGAGATGCTAATGGATGTATTGCCAATGTTTCTAATGAGATTACTATTGATCCACTTCCTGAACTGGAAATTAATTTACAATCTACAAATCCAAGCATTAATTGTGCAGGTGATAACACAGGTACTATAGTTGTGACAGCGTTAGGTGGACTTGGCGATTATGTTTATACCTTAGAGGACACTTCAGGTAATACTTTACCCGCAACACAAGATAGTCCAGGAGTATTTACAGAACTTATTGCTGGTACATATGTTGTTAATGTTGTAAGTGGTGACTGTAATACAGCGTCGGCTCCAATAACAATTACTGAGCCAACGGCTCCATTAGAAGTTGATTTTGTTGTAAATGATGTTACCTGTAGTGGTAATAATGATGGTGTTTTAGAGATTAATGCTTCTGGTGGAACAGGGATTATTAAATACGCAATATCACCACAGTTAGATCAATTTTTTGAAACTAACATTTTTGAAAACTTAGCTCCTGGTACTTACGATGTCATTGTACAAGATGTTTTGGGTTGCTATATCACTTTTGATTTTACAATTAATGACCCTCAACAAGTTATTCTAAGTATTGTTCCTGATTCACTATTTGAGGAAACTTGTGAAGGTGAAGGCAATGGAGAATTTAGTATAGACGTTTCTGGTGGAAGTTTACCATATAGCGTGAGTTTAGATAACTATGATGGGCCTTATACGACAGGGGCATCTGGCCAAACTATTTTTGATTTCACCAATTTAGGTGGTGGCGATCATACAGTTTACGTTAGAGATGCTCAAGGTTGTGAATCTGAATGGAATATTACATTTCCAGAATCAGTAAGTATTAACCCGATTGTAGATATTGAATATGTTTGTGAAAACAACGCGTTAAGCAATATTGTTACTGTTACAGTTGACGAAAGTATTACTGATCTTTCTCAGCTAGATTATTCATTAGACGGAGGTCCTTATCAAATAAGTAATGTTTTTACCGACGTTATTCCTGGGACAGATCATTATATCGATGTTAGACATACAAATGGTTGTATCCAAAGAACAGACCTATTTGATATTGAAGATTATGCACCTCTATCCTTAGTGCTTGTCGAGGGAGACGAAGCTGGTGAAATCATTGCTAATGCAGCTGGCGGAACAGGAATTTATCAATATACTTTTGAAGGTGAAGACTATGGTGACACAAATATATTTTATGTTACCGAGTCTGGTGTATACACAGTTGTTGTAACTGATAGTGCAGGTTGTCAAGCTACTGCAGTAATTGAGTTAGAAATATTAGGACCTTGTATTCCTAATTACTTTAGTCCTAATGGTGATGGTGTTACCGATACGTGGTCACCAGGATGTACGGAAAATTTTCCAAACCTAACTTTTGATATTTTCGATAGATATGGTCGTAAGGTAGCCACTTATCGTGTAGGTGAATATTGGGACGGTAGATATAATGGAACAGAGCTTCCAACGG
The DNA here is from genome assembly GCF_947494225.1 of uncultured Psychroserpens sp. NCBI lineage: Bacteria > Pseudomonadati > Bacteroidota > Flavobacteriia > Flavobacteriales > Flavobacteriaceae > Psychroserpens > uncultured Psychroserpens sp. The sequence continues at coordinate 142,928 of NZ_CANLUG010000003.1, read as the reverse complement.
GTGATTATTGGTATGTAGTACAACCAAATAATCCAGCCGTAGCAAAAGAGTATGTTGGGCATTTTACACTTTACAGGTAATGATACCGAAGAATTTAAACAAATTTCAAATGAAAAATTTTAAACTATATATTCTCTTATTTTTCTGCTCATTTAGCTATGGGCAAGAACTAAATTTACCTGTTTGGACACAGTATTTAGCCGATAACGACTTTATTGTGTCGCCTACTTATGCAGGAATTGGAGACTATTTTAAAGTTAGAGCTAACGGACTTACCCAATGGGTAGGAATTAAAAATGCACCAGATAATCAAGCACTATATGCCGATTTCAGAATCGCAAATCAATCAGGTGTTGGTGTATCAATGTATAATGACAAAAACGGAAACACACGCCAAAAAGGTGTTAAGTTTTCATATGCTCACCATATTATTCTAGATTATACATCAAAGCAATATTTGTCATTTGGAATGTCTTACAACATTAATAGTTTCAGAATTGATATTGAGAACTTTCAGCCTACTGCAGAAATTCCAATTGTTGATCCCAGTATTACTGATGATAGATCTGTAACTAATCACAATTTTGATGTAGGTATGTTGTATCGATGGAATCGTTTCTATTTTAGTTTCAATGCTAACAATATCTTAGAGAAAAAGATTGACGATTTTACGGGATTTGAACCTAATAATCTTCTGAATTTTCAGGCTTACACAGGTTATGTATTTAATAATAAGCGAAATAATAGTGTAGAGTTTGAACCTTCAGTCTTCTTTCAACTATTTAATAGTGATGGGCGTTCGGCAACCGATATTAACTTTAAATACAGAAAATTTAATAGAGCTGGTGATTATTACTGGGTTGGTGGATCATACCGCTTTTTAAATGATCAATTTTTAAAACCTCTTAACTTTGGTCCTATGGCAGGTGTTATGAAAAATAAATTATACTTTGCTTATTCTTATCAGCTTACAATGAATGATCTTTCAGGATTTAACTCTGGAACACATAGTATTACCATAGGTTTAGATTTCTTACAAGGCATTAGTAATTGTGCTTGTACCAAAGGAACCAGTTATAGAAAATATAAGAATAACGGAAACAATCGTAATTAAGGTTCTTAAGTATTATACTTTATACTTTTTAAGCTACAAAATTAGTTAAGAAACTCATTACATTGGTTACACCTTCTACTGCGTCAGGGTTTGAACGAATGGCCTCAGACGCCGAATCTACAATAGTTTGCCAACCTAATCCAGCCGTAAAAACAGGAATTAATTGCATCCATTTAGGCCTGTTTGCATCGAATGCAGTTCTATAAACTGTTGGAAAAGCAACGACTGATACAATAAGAGCGAATACTATAAAATAGTAATCTTGATAGACTTCACCTGGAGTACCAAAGTTTTTCACTTCTTTATAGAAGGCATAAAACGGTTGAATTAATACACCTGCAAAAAGTGCTAACCACTGAAAAATGGCTTTTGGGCCACTTTGTGAATTGTCGTCTTCTGTATCAGATTTAAAAATTGAAGTATTAGCTTGATCTCTGTAAAGTGAAAAGTAGTTTTGTGAAGCCATAATAAATTGATTTAAGTTATACGTATAAATAGTTTTACAATAAACCATCGTTATATGAGATGGTCATATGTATTGAGCTAAAATGTCTTAAATAGGGAAAGGCAAACTACTGATTACGCATCAATTGTATCAAATATAGTGATTTTTTACAAAATATTTACAACTGCTCCAATGAGCTAACTAACTTCCAATTTATAACCAACACCATGCACATTAGTGAGCTTAATGGCACTATCATCCTTTAATTTCTTACGTAATTTTGAAATATAAGTATCCAAACTTCTGCCAACAAAAACGCCATTATCTTCCCACACTTTTTTTGTAAGTTCGTCTCTTTTAATGACTTGATTTGGGTGTTTCACGAAAATTTCTAAAAGCTCACATTCTTTTTTGGATAAGCTAATTTCTTCAGCTTCCTTTATCAATTTGTTTTGCTCAGGGTAAAATTGAAAACGACCAATTGTAGTGTAGTTAGTATTTGGACTGTCCTGAATACTTTTATGTTTGCTCCTCGAATACAACACATCAATAACGCATAACAGGAAAATTCCAATAAAAATATAAGACAAGACTTTTCTATTTATAAAGGCCGAAACACGTTTCGTAAATTTAACAGTTATGATATAACAGCCATTTGGTAAATATCGTCCTCCACAAGGAATAATAGTGCTTTCTTCATCTGCATTCATTTGATAGCTATATGCTACTTCTTCATCAGAGCATTGCAATACTTCTACTCTATAATATCTGGGCAGACGCGATTTTGCAAATGTACTGTCTACAATTGAAACTAATTGACTAGGTTCAAATGTTAGCTCATTTTGAAAGGATACTTGATATTTAGAATGATCTACTTCTAATACGGGTAAAATTAAAGACGTTGAATCCTTGTTAGCCAATAACAATCTGTTACCTACTTCACGCAAAGCTATTTTTGTACGCTCCACAAAAGCCTCATTTTTGGAGGTAGAATCAGATAGTATCCACCCTAACGCCACAAGTATGAGCACACCAACATAAGTATATACCTTGTTCTTCTTCATAATTCCTGTAAATAACATACAAATTCCCGACTTTTTACAACTCTTGACACTTCTTTTACACTTTTTTGACACTTTTTACGAAGACCACCAATAGTTTTATCATCAGAATTAATTTAAAACACAAAGTTATGAAAACATGTATATCATTATGTATTGCAGCTATTGGACTTATATCATTTAGTTATGCTCAAGAAAAATTAGAAATAGACACTTCTTTAAGCCAATTAAAATGGTCTGGAGAATATACCTTTTATTTTGGTGGCCACGATGGTACAATAAATTTTAAAGAAGGCTATTTCGTTAAGTCCGAAGATGTCATTACAGGAGGCGAGTTTGTCATAGACATGCATTCTATTAAATGTGACGATATTAAAACTGCTGATGCCAATAAAAGCCTTGTTGACCATTTGAAAGACCCAGATTTCTTTGATGTTGCAAAGTTTCCAGAAGCCAAACTAAAGATTAATAGTGTAAACTATCATGATCCCACTCACATGAAAATTTTTGCCGATTTAACAATAAAAGGTATTACATTGCCAATAGATTTTCAAGCTGAAGTTGATTTTCATAAAGCACAAATGACAACAAAATTTAAAATTGACCGAATGCGCTGGGGAATTAGTTACAATAGTAAGATGAGAGATGGTGCTATTTCTGACGCTATTGCTTTTGAAGTTACGCTAAACTTAAAAAAAATCAATAAATGAAACGAATACTCTTTGTCATCATACTTCTACTCTATGGTTTTACTGGCTTTGCCCAAGAAGAACAGGAAAAAGGAGCCTTTACGTCAGATACGACTTGGTTGAAAGAAATCATTAAATTTCCAATTAGTTTTGCTCCAGAAATTAAATACGAAGGTTATGAAGATCTTAGATTTGCCAAGAAATGGAGAGATAAAGATCACCAAGATTTTTGGTGTTATACATTTGTTTGGCATATTGAAGGTATTCAAAAATTTACAACTCAAGGTTTAGAAAAAGATTTAGGATTCTATTATGACGGACTTATGAAAGCCGTAAACAAGAAAAAAGAGTTTACTGTTCCACAGACCACTGTCCTTATGGTAAATACTAAAGGCGCCGGTTACGATACTTCCGATTTCGTTGGTAAAATACATGTATACGACTCATTTAATACCGAAAAAATGATCACATTAAATGTATTGGCTAAAGTTATAAATTGTGAGAAAAACAACACATCAAACATTGTTTTTAGATTATCACCTAGAGATTTTGGTCAAGACATTTGGGAACGCTTTAAAGCTATAGAACTTAGAAAAGAGATATGTGATGACTAGCATTAGATTAATGATTATATTTATAAAATAAAGTCATTATAAATCTAAAATCTCGCATTATGAGCATAAAAAAGAATATACTAGTGTTAACCACTTTGTGCCTATCTATGGTTGTTTCATTATCTCTTGAAGCGCAAAATGACACAGCCCAAACACAAGATTATAGCTCAGATTCTAAAAGTCCGCAAGCACTAATAGACGCGTATTATGATTGTATTTCTGGTCCAATTGGAGATGTACGCGACTTTGAGCGTTTAAGACATATGTTCCATAAAGATGCACGCCTAATATATAGCTATTGGAATGAAGACTCAAGTAAGGCTAATCTTATGATTTTTGACACTATTGATGCGTTTATTGATAAATTGGGCTATCTTGATAAAAAAGGATTTTATGAACATGAAATTGCTAATATTACGCACAGTTTTAGCACAGTAACCCAAGTATTTAGTACATATAAGTATCGTGCTGAAGACAATAGTATCCCAAAAGGTCAAGGTATTACCAGTTACGATTTATTCTTTGATGGCGAACGTTATTGGATTATGTCTATGTTTTGGGCTGCAGAAAATGACAAATATAAAATCCCTAAAAAATATCTTAAAAACTAATCTAATTATATTATATGCCAAGTATCCCATGCCCGAAATGTAAAACACCTCTTGCGTTTGAATTACCTAAAGTGTTAGATGGAAAAACATTTACATGCAGTTCTTGTCAAACCGTTATTGCAATATCCTATGAAGACAATAAGCAATCGTTAGATAAAGCAACTGAAGCTCTGGATAAATTAAAAGATGAATTAGATATTGATTAGTTTATTTAATACTATTCCAAATATCTAAATACATTTTCCAGATGCCATCTATTTTTTTCCATACAATAACATATTTGCCTTTCCAAGAGACTTCTTTTCCATTTTTTAACAGTGTAGTACCTTCATATGTGCCATAATCATAGGCTTCATCTCCTAAAATTTTGATTTCGTTCGAAACCACTTTATGATGCTTTATAGAGACACCATCAGGTAATGTCCAATAGGCAATTATGTCTTTTGTTCCTTCAATAATATCTCTATTATTTGGAAATATCTTAGCATCATTTGTATATGAGGCTCCAATCATTTTATAATTAGAGTCTTTAATATATGTTGAAAATAATACCGTATTTTTTAATATGTGATCAATATCCTCTTTACCCCCTGTATAGGTTTGACTATAGGATAGTTGTGAAGTAAGTATCACTAATACTATTGAAAGTAATGATTTCATAATGTCTAAAATTTAATAATCGAAGTTACAATTTTATTAATAGAATTATTGGTGGTCTTGAGTTTCAAATAATGTCATAGTATAATCTAGAAGTTGGGTATTACCATGTTCTCCATGACCCGGAATCACAATTTTCAAGTCTTTATAATGAGACTTAATATTTTTAGCTGTAGTTGGCCATTCATTGGTATTGGCATCTTCTAAATTCCCTTTAGTTGCACCAAGTGATTTAATCAGACATCCTCCAAATAGTGCTTTTTCAGAAGGAATATATGCTACAACATTGTCTATGGTATGCCCTTCTCCAAAAAATGTGAGGCTAACTTTTTCTTTGCCAATGTATAGGTCTCTTGTTTTGTTAAATCCAGATTTTGGAACATAATTATTACGTTCTTTCGCTAATGCAATGGTCATTTCATTGGCTATAGAGTTGATGCCTTCATTATGAAATGCTTCTAAACCTCCCAAACAATCTACGTGAAAATGCGTTGGAACAACTGTCGTGATTTTAGATTGAAGGGAATCTTCAACCCACTGTATGAGTACACTAGACGCCTCATTGGATGTTGGCGTATCAAAAACTATAGCTTCATTGTTATCAATAAAAATAACACCATTACAAGAAACCTTAGTTCCGTTTTTTAAGTTAAGATAAGATCTATGAATAAACATATGGTCATTCAGTTTTGTAACCTCCAAAAGTTCGGTTTGGTAAACGATTTTAGGTTCAGGATGGTTGTGACAACAAGTAATAGATATAAATAGTAGTCCTGAGATAATTATAGAGCAAATTCGTTTATTGTATTTCATTTACAAAATATAAAGCCGTTCGAATCCTAAAGATAGCAAATATGCTTATTCTTCAAACAAATCACTAACAATATGCTGCTGATCTTCAGGTACAATATCTCTAAAATAAGAGAGTAAATCTTTGGTTGTAGCGTATCTGTATGTTTTTGTTTTTAACAGACCATCAGTAGTATTCCAATCTCTAATAAATTGCTTTATGGCTAAATTTACCTGTTGCTCTCCAACGACCTTTTGAAATTCATACATATTAATTACCCCTTTGGCATAGTATACATATTCTTGATTTTCAACCAAGGCTAAAGAAGGCTCCTCAAATTGTTCACGTACTTGCCCATCTTTATAAGTTTCTTTCTGAAATTCTAAAAACTGGAGCACTTTATCCTCGGAATAATAATGTTTCAAAACCATTACAGCTGCATATTGAGATAATGTCTCTAAGATGAAATGTTTGCCTTTAACATTTGCTGCCTCTACTTGCATTCCAAACCATTGGTGTGCAATTTCATGTGCTGTAACATAAAAAGCCATGTCAACATCAGTATGATCATCAATATCTAATATAAATCCTATCGATTCTGAAAAAGGTACAGTTCCAGGAAATGATTGTGCAAATTGAGCATATCTGGGGAATTCCATTATTCTAAGATGTTCATATTGATACGGCCCAAAATTCTTACTAAAATATGCTAATGATGATTGCATAGATGTCATCATTCTATCGACATTATAATCATGACCTTCATGATAATAAATTTCTAGGTTTACCGGATTAATATCTATGGATGAACTAGGTGTCCATATTCCCTTTTTAGTAATGTACTCACCAGAAACAACAGCATAAAAATTAATGATAGTCTGGTCTGTTTTATAGTGAAAGTAGTTTCGGTCATTTTCTGTCCATTGTCGTAATAAATTACCAGGGACAATAGCCGTTTGATCTTTATGAGTGCCAACAATCATTTCGAGTTGAATACCATCAGAATCGCTTCCTGAACGCGCTATACCTAATTCATTATAATCTTCTCTACTTGCTTTATTTAATCGCTTTGGTAAATTATTGTCTGCACGATCATCACTATCATTAAGTTCATATTTTTTATTGTAACCAATACTTGGGAAATCATTATTATTAAAAAATGTACCATTCTCTACAACGTTCTCATTAGAAGCATCGTGCTGAAAACCTCTAGTTCTATAGGTTTGCTTAAAGTTCATTTTAACCGAATCTCCTGGTTGCAATGCGTTTTGTAATTCATAAATAACATAATCATATGTTTTATAGGTATTGTTTGGAGTTGAGCCGCCTTCAAAAGTGACATTGTCTAGCGTAGTATTCGATTCAATTTGTTTTTGAATATGAACCTCTTTAATGACATGGTCTGTTGCATTTTTTAAGATATATTGACCTTCGGCCACATAGTGTCTCAACTCAGGATATAACTCAAGTTTCATATAAACATCTACCAATTTTGGTTGTGGGATATATTCAAATTTTTTGAGTGTTTTTTCATAGGCTATTCTAAAATCTACAGCGTCCGCATCCGTCCAATAGATGTTTAAAACATTGGTGTTATAAAAAATAAAGCTGCCAAGTATAATGAATGCTATTGTAACGCCGCTGCTAAATTTCATAAGACGTGTACTCACCTTATGTCTAATCATCTTAATACGCCTCAATAATTGAGTCTCCATTCCTCTCACTAAGAGCAATGAAGAGATAACAAGGAGTAATATTCCAAATAGCATCCAATACGTTTTAATAAAGAGATATGGTTTTAAAAAATCACCATAACCATTCATATCAGAATAACTTCCTAGGGAACTTCCACCAAATAAGTAAAGGTTATGATTAAAACCTAGCACACCTAAGAAGACTATTAAAATGAATACTACAGTAACAATCATAATTCCAATAAACTTATGATTAACAAGAGCCTGCACAAAAAAAGACAAACATGTGTATAATGCTAAAAAGGGTAATATTTCTAAAAAGAAGCCATAAAAGTAGACTTGAAATTCGTAATTATAATAGCCATTCAGCGTTTGAAAAATAACTCCCGATAAAATCAAGGCCAACATCAATACGATATATATAAGGTTTAATCCAATGTACTTCCCTAAAACATTCATAAAACTAGACATTCCGGTGGCATCATAAATCAGATTTAATTTCGCACCTCTTTCTTTCCACATCAATTCTCCAGAATAAAATACCATGATGATAATAAAAAAGTAAATTGATGTTTCTTGGAGTTCTTCTACAATAAAATATGTAGCAGGATAACTATCTACGCCATATACAGTTCCAAGGTTAACAGAGTTAATTAAAATGATAATCATACCACAAATAACAATCCCCCAAAACGAAGGTTGTTTAAAAATGCTCACAAAATAAAACCATGAAAAATGTCTTAGTTGTTTCCATTTGCCTGCTATACTAGTTTGCACCTTAGTATTCGGTACTTTAATTAAACGACTGTCATAACTTTTTCCTGCATCTAAAGTTTGAACACGTTTAGACTTTGGCTGTCCTTTTTTAACGCTACTGAGGTTAAACTTTTTATAGCCATAAAACAAAATAATTAATCCCAATGTTATCCAAACCAATTTATTTATTAACAATAAGCCAATAAAAGGAATGCTTTGTATACACTTTTCAGATGGCGTCCAAGCGTCTGTTATTAGCGTTAATGTAGTTAATGAAAAAGGGTCTAAAATGGCCTGAATGGTATCGTTAGTAATTGCTTTGGTAAGCATGAACATAACAAAAAAGATAATACCTTGAGTGTATACAACGACCAGCTTCCTACTAAGTGTTCCAGAGACAAAAAACAATGCTGCTCCAAAAAATAGAATTGGTAGTGTGACTTGAACAAATGCGCTCAAATAGGTTAATATATTGAAAGGTAGTAAATCATCTGGTTTATGCCATGGCATAAACTCTCCAAGCATCAATCCAAAGAAAACTCCACTAAATACTATAACTAAAATGGCAAAAGAACCTAAGAATCTACCCATCAAATAATCTTTCTTACGTATAGGCGTTGAGAACATTAGCGATGCAATCTCATACTCAAAATCCCGCAACACCGAAACGCCCATAATCATTGATGCCAAAATCATAAAAATTCCGGTAATTGCTCCCATAGCTTTAGCAACAACAATTGGGGAATTCTTTTTCAAAACACCTAAATCGACACCTTGAAAAACAAAGTCCACACCTACAATAGAAAACAGAAATAAAAACAAAAAGAATACATAAGTATCTGCTCGTCTAATTCGATATTGAATTTCAAATTTAAAAATGTTGTACCACATGATTAAGAAATGGTTTTAAGGTTAGTGTTTTGATTAAAAATTTGTGCGAAGTATACATCTTCCAATTCGGCATTGATAAGGGAAAAACCATTTCCAGGATTCACATCACTAATGATATGAATAGTTGGCTGACCAAGAAATAGCTTTTCACTTATAACCTGATAATGCTGTCGATAAGATTCTAATTCAGATTTTTCAATTGTTTTTTTATAAACCTTTCCTTTTAACTCTTCAATTATTTTTAATGGATTTCCTTTTAGCGATACCTGACCCTGATTTATAATCGCCATATTGGTACAAAGTTCTTTAACATCATCTACAATATGAGTAGATAAAATGACCACAGTACGTTCTCCCAATTCGCTCAGTACATTATAAAATCGGTTCCGCTCAACAGGGTCTAAACCAGCAGTAGGCTCATCAACAATGAGTAACTTTGGATTGTTCAAAAGTGCTTGAGCAATACCAAAACGTTGCTTCATACCACCAGAATAACCGCTTAGATTTTGTTTTCTAACATCATATAAATTTGTTTTTTGTAGTAAAGCCTTAACCAAGTCATTACGCTCTCCTTTCTCTGAAATACCCTTTAATACAGCAAAATGATTTAGCAATACTTCAGCAGATATTTTAGGGTATAAACCAAACTGTTGTGGTAAATACCCTAAAACTTGCCGCAACTCATTTTTTTGATTTAAAACATCTATATCGTCTAAAAAAATAGAACCCTGATCTGCTTCTTGCAGCGTAGCAATGGTTCGCATTAGCGTGGATTTACCTGCGCCATTTGGTCCAAGTAAACCAAACATGCCCTGAGGAATTTCTAAAGAAATGTTTTGGAGCGCTTTAATGCCATTTGAATAGGTTTTAGATAGATTGTCAATAATGAGTTTCATACTGATCGTTTTTTAATTGATATGGGCAAACGTATAAATCACTTCAAATAGAAAAAAGAAATAGGGATGTAAAACACTGAGCGCGTGACATGAGTAATTTTAAACGCTATAAAAGAACTTGGTCACTACTATCTATGAGTTTGTCACTTACGCACATCTGTTTATCAACTTATTTGTTAGCCGATTTTTATTTAATTAATATTGACTATGATTTTTAAAATTTCAGAACATAGAAAACCATTAGTAAAGCGTTTGTACAGAGTAACGCTTATCATCATTGGGCTCCTAATTGTCATTTTTAATGACGCATTTGGAGACAATGAGGCTTTTGGAATTTTTGGTTTATTATATTTCCTATTTCTATTTGTATCTATAGCCTATTGGATATTTAAACAGATAAGGTCCATTATCAGGTTGAAACATGAAAAAGCAAAAACCGAGTTAATGCATTTAAAAAGTCAGGTAAACCCTCACTTCTTTTTTAATATGCTTAATAACCTTTATGGTTTGGTAGATAAGGATTCTAAAAAGGCACAAGAACTCATATTAAAATTGTCTGATATGATGCGATATAGTATTTATGATGGGCAAAAAGAAACGGTATTGCTTTCTGAAGAAATAACGTATTTGAAAAACTATATTGAACTTCATAAAATGCGTTATCATAAAACGATAGATATTCAGTTTAATGACGATATAAAAGATAACGATTATCAAATAATGCCGCTTCTATTTATCATATTAGTAGAAAATGCATTTAAGCATGGTGTAGAAAATTTAAGAGAGAATGCCTATGTTTACATCACAATGACTGCTAAAAATAATCAGGTGCATTTCGAGGTTAAAAACAACTTTGACAATGCCATTGATAATGAACAAGGAGGTATTGGTTTAGACAATCTTAAACGTCGATTGGAATTGGTATATCCAAAACAACATCACTTATCATTTTCAAAGGAGAATGACGTTTTTGAGGCACAACTCACAATTTCAAAATTATGATAAAATATATCATTATTGATGACGAGCATATTGCTCATGACATTATTAAGAACTATTGCGACATGTTACCAAATATGGAACACATGACTGATTGTTATGACGCCATAGAAGCCTTAGATTATCTTAGCAAGACTAATGTTGACCTCATTTTTTTGGACCTCAATATGCCCAAGTTAAAAGGGTTTGAGTTTTTAAAAACCTTGCCTTCTCCTCCTAAAGTAATAGTAACAACAGCGTATAGCGAATTTGCGTTAGAAGGTTTTGAACTTAATGTTGTAGATTATTTATTAAAACCGTTCAGTTTCGAACGATTTTTAAAAGCCGTAAATAAAGTATCAGAATCTAACACCACAGCGAATGTATCGGCAGTACATGATCATAAAACTAGTACTGGTCAAATCTTTTTAAGGCAAAACAAGAGTTACATTCAAGTTGATATTTCAGATATATTATACATTGAAGCCTCTGGCAATTACACGAAAGTGGTAACAAACGATGATACCATTACTGTTCGAGAAAAAATTTCTGATATGTTAGATTCATTGTCAAGTAACGAGTTTTTACAAGTACACAAGTCTTTTGTGGTTGCCAAAACGCATATATCTCGTATTGAAGGCAATAGAATTCATCTTAAAGATGCTATCGTTCCAATTGGCAAATTATATAAGGCCAATATTAATGACTTATTAAAATAACTTTATTCCGAAATAGGCTCAACTTTACCTGTATAGCGAATAGGAAATCGTTTGGCGCCTTTAAGCATGATCTCACTTCTTAGACTAGGAAACAATGTCACAACAACATTAAAGTTTTCATTATGACTTTTAGCCTTAAATTTTATAACATAAGAGTTGTTATCACGTTTTAAAACTTCGTAATCTTTAATACCATTTTTAAATTCTATGCTCCCATTCCCTGTTCTACTAGTAACCATCTGACGTTCTCCAAAATATGGTAAATAAGAATCTATATCATCGTTAGATAATTTGAGATGATTAGGATTTCCTATAAGACTAAAACGACCAGCATTGGCATCGCCAGGTGCTAATAAACCTGCATTTTGAAGTGCCTGTAAACCACTAGAAGATTGCGGAATCGCATAATCTGATTTGATAATAAATGATTTCCCTGCAACCAAAGCATCTAAGACATCTATTTGCTCTTGTGAGATACTTGTCTTTGTAGAACTACAGGATAACAAAAAACAACTAATAAAAAGTGTGATTAAATATTTAGCTCTCATAGCAATATGATTTTAGTGCCTTTAAGATACGAATAAAGTGTGTTATCTAGTTGTTTTTTAACATTTTATAAAGTCTTTTGCTTAAACTTTATGCCTAGCGTTTTTTGAATCCCTTGAATATTTTGTTCTTCTCCTGAAATAATTAAGGCAATGGACTCTCCTGTTTTTCCAGCTCTAGCTGTTCGACCACTTCTGTGTGTATAATATTCTAATTGATCTGGCAACTGATGGTGAATAACAAATGCCAGATTATTGACGTCAATACCTCTCGCAGAAACATCAGTAGATACTAAATATTGTAACGATTCATTTTTGAACGCTCTCATCACTTTATCACGCTCCTTTTGCTGCATGTCCCCTTGAAGGGCGTCTACTGAAAACCCTTCATTCTTTAAAATTTCAGTAAGCTGGTTTGTTCCTGCCTTTGTTCTGCAAAAAATAATGCCTCTATCATTATTATAACCATCTAATAATCTCGTGATAATGTTGGCCTTTTCTTTTATAGACGTTACAATATAATGATGAGAAATATTTGCGTTTACAATACTATTTCTGTCTATTTCAACTCTAACAGCATCCGAAGACATGTAGGTTCGTATAATTTTTTGAATCTCTTCTGGCATCGTTGCCGAAAACAACCAAGTATGTCTTGTTCCTGTTGTATATTTTAAGATCTTGTTTAAATCTTGTTTAAAACCCATGCTTAGCATTTCATCTGCCTCATCTAAAACTAGAGTCTCAATTTGTTTAATATTCACTTCACCGCGTTCAATAAAATCTAATAAACGTCCTGGAGTAGCGACAATAACATGCGTAGTTCGTTGTAAGCGTTTTAATTGGATATCCATTTTTTCTCCACCATAGACACCTTCAGAAAAAATCTTTGCGTCACAATATTTTGTAAACTTGAACAGCTGCTTTTGTATTTGTTGCACTAATTCTCGCGTAGGCGCCAATATTAAAGCCTGAACGTGATCTTTTTTTGGGTTTATATTCTCAAGTATAGGCAAACCATAAGCTGCTGTTTTACCAGTTCCTGTTTGGGCTAAACCTATAAAATCGGTATCATTTTTTAACAATACAGGTATGGCTTCTTCCTGTATTTGTGTTGGTGTTTTTATTTCGAGTTCTTTTAAACCTTTTATAAAAGGTTTTGAAATTCCTAAATCGAAAAATGTCTTATCCATAATTTTATTATTATCGCACAAAGGTATTGTTATTCTGTAAGCTTTCAGAATTAATATTCGTAATTTCGACGTGACATGCACATCGAACCAAAACATCTCCAAAACCTCTACCAATCGTATTGCAAAACGCCATTGCTTTGGAAAAACAACTTGGTTTCCGAACTCGTGCAATTTGACATTCCAATAACCACATCTTTCCCTTTTCTTCGGACATTAGAGCGTCAACTTAGATTAGGGCAATTGGCCGAACAATTTGTTTTTAATCAGTTAGAAACCGACCCAACAATTACATTATTGGCAGAGAATATTCAAATTCAAAAAGGTAGCCAAACACTCGGCGAATTAGATGTTTTAATCCGCAAAGACAAGCAACCAATACATCTTGAAATCGTTTACAAGTTTTATGTGTATGATGACACGTTAGGCCGAACGGAAATTGATTGCTGGATTGGTCCTAATAGAAAAGACAGTCTTATTGAGAAACTAGATAAACTAAAACAAAAGCAGTTGCCTCTACTCTATTCTAGTGAGTGTAGTAGTACCTTGTCTCAATTAAAACTCGACCATTTAAATTTTGAGCAACAGGTACTTTTTAAAGCACAACTTTTTGTACCATACAACAAGAGTGTGAATTTTGAAAATTTAAATAAAGAGTGTGTTTATGGGTTTTACATACACCATTACGAACTAGAGCTGTTTCAAAATTGTGTATTCTACATACCTCCTAAACTCGACTGGTTTCTTGACCCTAGTGATACGATAGAATGGCTAGATTATAAACGATTTAAGGACAGTGCTTCAACTTATCTCAATAGCCAACAATCACCTTTGTTTTGGCTTAAAAACGATAGCCAAGACTTATCGAAATGTTTTTTGTTGTGGTGGTAAAATTAAAGAGTTGAACTATAGTTTTTTCACATAAAAAGTGGGAGTTATTAACTCCCACTAAATAGATTAAAATTGATAGTTAAAGAAGTTTTACCAATTAATTGTGGTATCAAAAATATTTTGAATTTTATCGCCATTAACTTGGTGCTTTACACTACCCGCAATATTTATGTCCCATTTATAATACGATAGATTTGGTATCCCTGTTAAATATGTGTAGCTATGTATTGGGAATGTTTTTGTTCCTTTGTACGCATTAAAACAGCCGTTTTGCTCATCTAAAGTAAAATATTTAGTAGTACCAGGTATTGCTGTGTTTTGTAACCTTATAAGTGCAAACCCAGACAAGTTCACATCATATAATCTACCAGTTGATGTATTGTTATATTTCCATCCTGAACTCGTTTTATAACTCATTCGTAATCTAAAATTAAGATTAGACGTTGTATAGGCGCCAATAGTAACACTCTCGACAGCTAAATAATGAATCAATCTATACTTTAAACTCTTGTAAACTAGTCCGCTACAATTGTTAGTCAAATATTTTTGTCTCGTAAATTCTCTCCAAGCAGATGATGGTTTATATTCAGAACCATTTGTGATACTTATTAACCTATTTTCGTTACCTGATAGTTCTGTTTCTCCTACTTCGGATAATTCTTGTTCAAAGTGACCGATAACATTATTTTCTTTAATTGTATGTCCAGATTCATCAATACTATTCTCGTAAAAAAGATTGTCTGAATACGTAATGATTTTGTCACCAACTCTAAATTCTTTGTTTTCATTTAGAATAAATAAAAAGGTATATGGCGTATTGTCTTTTTCCTCTATGGATACCACATCAGAACTATAAAGAGATTTAAAATCTTGCTGTAACAACCAATTTTCATAATCTTCGTTTGAATTAAATGTACTAAACTGGTCGAGCGTATTTTTTAAATCGTCCATACTTTCAAACGATAGCATTCGGTTTTGGTTTAGTTCGTTTGATAATGGGGTTTCTTGAGTGTCAATTTCATCGTTACATGAAAAGCAAAGTGCGAGACATAGCACGCCATAAATAAGTGTTTTTTTCATTTTTAAAAGTTTCTTGTGTTAATATTAAGTTTGATTTAAATATTTAACAATAGTACTGTTAACTTAAAATTTGAAAAAATATATATTCTGAACGTAGACGTTTAAAGTTTAAACGTAGCAATGTAACTTATAAGTCTTTATTATGAAGCTAGTTAAGGATAAATTATTCTTTTATAATAGGTGTTTCTAAAATAACTTTTGTTCCCGACACTACTCCATTTTCTTTGAGATCAACAATTTGAAAATTAGCATTAACTTTAAACTTATCTCCATAGATTTTTAATCTATCATTAACGATATCGGAAGATATAGAAGGCTTGTTTTTTGATTTTTTATGAATTGCATTGGCATAGCCAACCCCATTATCAACAATGATACACTTCAAAATTTGAGAATTATCTTCAGAAACACTAAAAGTAATCTCAATCTTGCCGCTCTCTTTCAATGCGCTAATACCATGAATAATTGCATTTTCTACAAAGGGTTGAATTAACATTGGCGGAATAAAAATATCAGCAATAGTAAGTTCACAATTGATGACATATTCAAATTTCGCCATCAATTTGGATTTTAATACTAAATAATTATCTAGTGTCTCTATTTCTTCTTCTAAAGAAATAAAATCCTTACGAGAGTTTTCTAAAACACTTCTCAGTAGCTTAGAAAAACTCAATAAATACGTTTTTGCCTTTTTTGAATTAACATCCAACAAATTATATACAGAATTGAGAGCGTTATAAGTAAAATGAGGATTCATTTGAGACAATAACAAACGTTGTTCTAAATTTACCTTTTCATATTTATCCTTTAATGTCTTTCGCTTATACAGCACAATAATTAATAACACCCCTAAAAACAAAGAGCAAATAGATACAATAGCCGTAATTTTTTGTTGATCTAATTTTTGTTTTTGAGAATTATTAAGTTGCTCTAAATTTGATATTTGTTCTTCTTTAAGTTTAGTTTTATAGCCAACCTCAATCTTTTGCAGATCTTCTTTAAACAATTCTTGATTAAAAAGCGTGACTACATCAAATTTCTTTTTATAACTTTCTTTAACTTTTTTAAACCGCCTTTCTTTTTCGTAAGCTAGTATAAGGTAATCCAATACATTTAGAACAAAGTCTCTATCTTCTTTATCTACCTTTTTTAAACTAGTAACAGAATCAACGATGCGAGTTAATACATTAATTGTTTCTTTATCATGCTTATTGTTATAAATATCTACAAAATGATAATTTGTCTGAGCAAAAACCTTAGAATCTGCCCTCAAGGAACTGATGTCAATTGTATCTGATATTCGCTTAGCAATGCTAAAATAATGTATTGCAGAGTCCATTTGTTCTTCTTTATAAAAAAGCTCGCCCAAATTGGTGTAAGCAGCTAAACCGCTACGATCAGACTCGTATTTTAATGATTTATGCAAATAAATTTTTGAAGAATCTCTTTTATCCAAATACCCATATAAAATGCCTATTTGATTAAACAAATTAGCCGCTTGATAGGAGATTTTATAAAGCGAGTCTTTTTCTATTTGCTTCTGATATCTTAAAGATAATTCGGGATTACCCATGGCAAGGTGTATCTCGGCAATGGATGTCAATATATAAACTTCAATTTTATAATGATCAGGGTATTTTCTATGAATATCAAGAGATTTTAGAAAGAAGTTTAACGATTCATTATAGTTCTTACGTCTTTTATGTATCCAACCACCAACATAATATGCACGTTGTAATGACCTTTCTGCATACGTATATCCAGCTTCATCACTATTATAAACATCTATTGTCTTTTCTGAATAAAATAATGCAGAATCTCTTTTAGATTGTTTTAAACATAAAAAACTTTTGTGAGCATAATATTTAGTCCATCCTTTAAGTTCGTCATTAGATAGTAAGATGTTTTTAAAATTGGAAACCTGCAATGAATCTATAGGTTCTATTAATAGTGTGTCAACGTAATGTTGATTGATTTTTTCCGATTGGGAAAACATCAAAAAATTTAACAAAAAACAATATAGAAACAGTGCTCTTTTAATGATTAATTTTATTTCTTTATGTAAAATTTGATAATAGAGGGTAGTGAGCAAATATACTATTAATTCCATAATAATTGAAGACGATTCTGATGCCGTTAATTTTCTAAATCATTTTCTTGAAATAAATTTTAATAAATTCAAAATCAATGGTGTAGCCAAAAATGTTGGTCAGGCAATACATCTAATTGACACATTAAGACCTGAGCTAATTTTTGCCGACATTGAACTCCTTGATGGAACTATTTTTGATGTTTTAAAATCGTCTAAATATCAAGATTTTGAGATTATTTTTATTACTGGTCATAATCAATATCTTAAAAAAGCGATGGATCACTTTGCTTTTTACTTTATTGACAAGCCTATTGATGAAATTATATTGTCAAAAACACTTCATCGTTATTTAAAATTAAAAGAACGCTTATACACTTTACATAAATTCCAGTTTTTTAATGAATTTATTCATGAGAAAAAATCTAAAATAATTCTTGACGTAGGTAGAAATCAAAAAATTGTTAAGATAGATTCCATAATAAAATGTGTTGCAGACGGAAATCATACCAAGTTTTACACAGATAATAATGAAACTTTCTTGGCTCAAGGGTCTCTAAAACACTTTGAAGATCTATTAATTCGCAAAGAATTTCTAAGAATTCACCGGTCTGTTTTGGTTAATTTATCCCATGTTCTGGGTATTCAAAAAAAGTCAAAGCTCTTACTATCAAATAATATGGAAGAAGTTATTTCCGTAAGAAATAGGAGTCAGATTTTAAATCAAATCAATCTGTTTTTAAAAAGTATCTAATTTGATTTACTAATATTTTTTTAATCAATAGTTAGGCTACATCCCTAAAGTCTCATAGACATAGCAAATACCTTTTTCATAATCTATAAAATAACGAGACCGATTCCATTCATCTGGCAGTCTATACTCTATAAACCTATCGCCAGGTCTAAACCAATCTAACGGACGAGTCATTTCAATCCACATGTCATCATCATCTGGAGTTGTTAATACTAATTGATTTTGTTCCTTAAAACTATACCACCATTGTTTTGTTGGCTTAAACTTTAAAAAAACTTCATATTCTAAAGTAAAATGTGGTGATTGGTAATATTCGCCATTCAAAAGCACAAAACCCTTTGGTACTGCTGCTTTCGTCCAGTACTCAAAAGTACTTACCGCATCTGTTGATGATTTTGATATACAGCTTGATAACAAAATAAAAGAACAGAAAAGGAGTCTTAGTTTTTTCATACTAAAGACATTACAATATCAAGCATTTTTTTAATGTGTCTTCATAAATAGCCTCATATTGAGGTACAATTGCGTGTATGCCAAATTTCTTTGAAGTTGCTTTAGCATTGGCTTTGAATTCTGCCAATAAAGTATCATCCTTTAAAATATAAAGTGCATTTTTAGACATATCCTCAATGTCGTTAATAGGGCTCAAAAACCCTGAAACACCATGAACATTAACTTCAGGAATTCCTCCCGTATTACTTGAAATTACAGGAACACCAGATGCCATTGCTTCTAAAGCAGACAATCCAAAACTTTCAGTTAAAGATGGCAACAAGAACAAATCACTAAAGCAGAGAATTTTATCAATTTCATTACTATTTCCAAAGAATACCACTTTATCACTAATTCCTAATTCGGCGCATAAACGTTCTGCAGGTTCTCGCTCAGGACCTTCACCAACCATCATAAGTTTTGCAGGAATTTCTTTTTGGATATTGTAAAATATCTTAATAACATCAGGAATTTGTTTAACCTCTCTAAAGTTACTAATATGTGTAATTATTTTTTCATCAACATTGGCCATCATGGCACGTTTGCAATCAGTAAATTGATGCTCATACTTCACTAAATCAATAAAATTAGGTACGACATTAATCTCCTTTTTTATATCAAATAATCGTAAGGTGTCGTCCTTTAAACTTTGTGATACAGAGGTAACCGCATCAGATTTATTAATACTAAAAGTAACGGCTGGTTTATAAAATGGGTGACTTCCAACAAGTGTAATATCGGTTCCATGTAGCGTTGTCACAATTGGTACATAAATACCTTCTTCCTGTAACATTTTCTTTGCCATATATGCAGCATAAGCATGCGGAATCGCATAATGTACATGCAACACTTCAATCTTATGAAGTTTAACCATATCTACCAATTTACTGGATAAGGCCAATTCATAAGGCTGATAAAGAAACAGCGGATATTCTGGTACATTAACTTCATGATAATGTACATTGTTACTAAGTAGCTCTAACCTAACAGGCTGACTATAGGTAATGAAATGGATTTCGTGCCCACGTTTAGATAACTCTAATCCTAATTCTGTGGCTACAACTCCACTACCTCCAAATGTAGGGTAACAAACTATTCCTATTCGCATATAATTTTATTTCTAATGTTGGTTTTCAGCGATATCATTTTCGGTTTCATCGTCAATAATAGCTTCATAAATTAACCGCTGTATTTCAGTTCTAATATTTTCTCTTAGCAACAAATTTTTCCCTGCTTTTGGATACGTTCTATTTGCTAAGAAAATATAAACGATCTCCTCATCTGGATCTGCCCAAGCATAAGTTCCTGTAAATCCAGAATGTCCAAAACTCTTCATTGATAAACAACCGCAGGTTGGTCCTTCATCTCCCAGTTGTGGTTTGTCGAAACCAACCCCTCTCCTTACATTTTTATGACAATAATGACAGGTATTAAACTTATCTATGGTTTCGGCATTTAAATAGCGTTTTCCACCATAAAAACCCTTTTGAAGATACATCTGCATAATCTTAGCGACATCATTTGCATTACTAAATACACCAGCATGCCCGCCAACACCGTTTTGCATGGCTGCTCCCATATCATGTACATAACCATGTACTTCTTGATAGCGGAAATAATCATCTACTTCAGTTGGTATAATGTGTTTGTCGCTAAATTTAGTTGAAGGGTTATAGGTGGTATAATTAGCTCCCAACGACTGGTAAAAATGTTGTTGTGCTAATTGATCTAAAGGTGTATCGTAATAACCTTCAATATATTTTTTTAGGATGTAATATGGCAAATCGCTATAACGATAACGCAATCGAGATAACAGGTCTGTTTCTACAATTATTTTCTGAATAGAATCTGGGTAATCATGTCTCAAGAACATATTCTCAGCCACTTTAATATTAAATCGCGGAGATGCTGTTCTTCTATAATATTTTGCCAATGGTTTTTTAGTCACTGTATCTAAAGTTGACACATAAAAAGGTACCCAAGGACGCAATTGCGCATAATGTGATAGCATTTGCTTAATGGTGACATTCTTTTTATTTGAGTTGGCATATTCAGGTAATATTCTAGACAATTTTGTATTCAATGATATGGCCTTCTTTTCTTCAAGTTCCATTAGCAATGGTAAGGTCGCGAGAATTTTTGTCAAAGACGCAACATCATAAACATCCTCGAACTTTACCTTTTCCTTTCCTTTGTACGTGTGTTTTCCAAAGTTTTTATTATAAATTACTTTTCCTTTTCTAGCAATTAATAATTGTATGCCAGGCGTCATCTTATTGTCTACAGCATAATTGGCGACAGAGTCAATTCGTTTTAGTCGTTCTGAACTCATTCCAACGCGTTCTGGTAAACCATAACTTAGTGATGAAATACCATTATATGCTAGCCCTTCGCCTACTTTAAAATGATCCCCTAATGAGACTGGAAGCATCCCTTTAGAAGGAATTGCTCCAAAAATTAACTGTGCCGATTTCTGTTGTGAAACGCTACTATTTTGATAGCTCATTACAATGCTTTCGATATTTTCTATACTAGACAAGTCTAGTAAAGAATAAGGTCTTGCAAACACATCTAAAATTACCGTATTCGTTCTTGCAATCTCGTAGAGCCAAACCAATTCTTTATCCTTGAACTTGTAACCTTGCCATGGGTTTTCGTTTTTCTTATGAAATCCAACAATAACCGTATTGTAGTTTTGAAGTTTCGCCATAAGTTCATCTAACTTATCTGCTTTAACTTTATGAACCTTAGTGTATTTTTTAAGTTCATCATAAAAGGCAGAGCCTGTATCATCTCCTAACTCAACATAAGCGATTTTTTTAGTTTCCAAATTGCGAAGTGGTAAAAGTTCCGACTTATTTTTTAACACTGTAATTGCATTCTCTAAAAGTTCCTCGTATAGCACATCATCTTGAAGTCGGTTTAGATCAGCAACCAAAGTCGTAGTTCCAATAGGCTTATAATTATCTAAACCTACCTTATATTTTGCCATTAAAATCTTCTTTACAGAGTGGGCTAAACGCTCTTCTGTAATCTCTTTTGTATGATAAGCTTCAATAATTTTAGCAATTCCCTTCGGAACATCTTCGGAAATAAGAAGAACATCGTTCCCTGCTTGAAATGCAGCTAAGTCTATTTCTCCAGGAGTGCTGTAATTTGAAACGCCCTTCATTTCTAAAGCATCAGTAAAAATTAGCCCTTTAAAAGCCAAAGAATCTTTCAGTATATCTGAAACAATATGAGTCGATAAAGACGATGGAAACCCTGAACGCGGTTCTAAGCTCGGAACATTTAAATGTGCAACCATTACACTCGATAGTCCCTCTTTTATTAACTGTTTATAAGGGTACAATTCTATTGAATCTATTCGCTTTTCGTTGAAATTAATTGTAGGTAAGGTTTTATGAGAATCACTATCTGTATCTCCATGTCCAGGAAAATGTTTTGCATTAGCCAATACTCCTGCTTCTTGCATGCCTTTCATAAAGGCTGAGGCTTTCTCTGTTACATTATCGCGATCCTCCCCAAATGAGCGATTACCAATAATTGGGTTTTTCGGATTGGTGTTTATGTCTACAACAGGAGCAAAATTAAAATGAACACCAATACGTTTACAATGTTCTCCAATATGATAACCTGTTCGTTCTACCAGCTTGTTGTCTTTAATTGCCCCAAGCGTCATATTCCAAGGAAATGCATAGGTTGAATCTAAACGCATACTCAAGCCCCATTCTGCATCCATTCCAATTAACAATGGTGTTTTAGAGATCGCTTGATATTGGTTATTAAGTTTTGCTTGTCTAATTGGCCCACCTTTAGAAAAAATCAAACCTCCAATGTGATTGTTATTAATAAGTCTTGCAATTTCAGCTTCATTGCTTTTATTATTATTTGAAAATGCCCGAACCATAAATAATTGCCCTACTTTTTCTTCTAAGCTCATACCGTTATAAACACTGTCAACCCATTTTTGCTGAGCTTCAAGATTTTCATGCGCTAAAGGATGACCAGCATCTTGTGAAAAGGCAGGTATGGCAATTGTAAGAATGCAAAGGAGGGACAATATATAACGCATAAACTAAAGGTCTTTTGATATGTTCTTAATTTAGAACTAAAAACTATGCCAAAATAGTATTTTAGTATTAAGTATAAAAGACTTTAAGATAGATTTATAAACTAGGTTGTGAACAAAAAATAGAGCGCAATTTAATTATGCAATCCAAATGTGACCAATTAAATATGTCCTTGCCTCACCGCTAATTAAAACGCGATTCCCATTATCCTTGCATTTTAAAATACCTTTTCGTTCTGACACTTGAATGGCCGACAACTCTTTTGTTTTAAGACGTGTTGACCAAAATGGAATTAAAGAACAATGTGCAGAGCCCGTTACAGGGTCTTCTAATATGGATGCCTGAGGTGTAAAAAAAGCGAGATACGAAGTCACTTTGATCTCCTGGGGCTGTTACAATAACGCCGCCAGGATCAAGATTAATTTCGTCAAAATACTGTCTGTTAATCGTGATGTTTTTTACATCTTCTTCAGATTTATAAACCAAAACATAATCTCTAGATTTATAAACTTCCATTGGTTGGATATTAAGGGCTTTAGAAATGTTTTCTGGCAGTTTTGATTGTATTGGCATTCGGGAAGGAAAGTCTAAATAATAGCTATCATCCTTACACAATACTACCAGATTACCACTAGCTGTTTCAAAATTAATTGTAGCACTCTGATAGTTTAAAATGGTCTTTAAACAATGTGCCGTTGCCAGGGTGGCATGGCCACATAAATCCATTTCAATATCTGGAGTAAACCATCTTAAATGCACCTTATTTTCTTTTTCAACAAAAAAGGCCGTTTCTGCAACAGCATTTTCTTTTGCAATATTTAATAAGACATCATCCGGTAACCATTGCTTCAACGGCACTACGCAAGCTGGATTTCCTTTAAAAATCTCACTCGTAAATGCGTCAATTTGGTATATATCTAATTTCATTTACCGTGTTTATTTAAGGTAATTACTCTATCAAATCTATATGTCTATCATGATATCCTAAAAGATAAAGCACACCATCTAACCCAATACTAGAAATAGAACTTTGCGCATTGTCTTTTACTTTTGGCTTAGCATGAAACGCTATACCCAAACCAGCCAAATTGAGCATTTGTAGATCGTTCGCGCCATCTCCAACTGCAATAGTTTGACCAATGTCTATGCCTTCCATTTTTGCAATTTCTTTGAGGTATTCGGCTTTTTTATCGCCATCAACAATGTCTCCAATATAACTTCCTGTCAAAACACCATCTACGATTTCTAATTGATTGGCATAGACATAATCCATTCCTAATTTTTCTTTTAAATAGTTTCCGAAATATGTAAATCCACCTGATAAAATAGCTGTTTTAAATCCGTAACTCTTTAATGTATCAATAAGTCGTTTTGCTCCTTTGGTAATAGGTAAATTAACCGCTACGTCATGTAACACTTCCTCTTTTAGCCCTTTCAAAAGTTTCATTCGCCTTATAAAACTCTCATTAAAGTCAATTTCGCCTTGCATGGCAGATTCTGTAATTGCTCTTACTTCATCTCCAACTCCAGCTATTTCAGCTAATCTATCAATGACTTCTGCCTGAATTAGTGTAGAGTCCATATCAAAACATACTAAACGTCTGTTACGTCTAAAGATATTATCTTCTTGAAAAGCAATATCTACATCCAACTCTTTTGAAATCTGCATAAATTTTTCGGTAAAGTCTACCTTACAGTCAATTTTCCCACGAATAGAAAGTTCTATGGAGGCACGAGGATATTCTTCTTCTTTTCTAAGTGAAGTCCTCCCTGTTAGCCGCTTAATAGCATCTATATTTAAATTACGTTCGGAAATAACATTAGTAACTTTTGATATTTGCTCGGCAGTTAATGTCTCTCCCAATATGGTAATGATATAACGATCTTTACCTTGTAATTGCACCCAACGCTCATAATCATCTAAGGAAATAGGTGTGAATTTGGCCGTAACTCCCAGTTCATAAGCCTTAAACAATAAATCTTTTAAAACCGAAGCTGAATTATTCCCAGCTTCAATTTCAAATAAAAAACCTAAAGATAATGTGTCATGGATGTTTGCTTGACCGATATCTAATACCTTCGCTTCATAGTTTGCTAAAACGCCTGTTAAACTGGACGTTAAGCCTGGCTTATCTTGCCCAGAAATATTCAATAAAAAGATGTCCTTCGCCATACTATTTCAAAAATCTACTATGCCAACTTTCGCTTGCTGGAACTTCCCAGTTTTCTTTGAATTCAGCTATGTTAGTCACAAGATTGTTAAACACAATCGTCTTTTTTGAAACGGCCTTATCTTTTGCCATTTTTTTAAAGTCTAGTAGTGACTTATGAGCTACGTATTCTCCTTGTTTATATGACACATTCATTTTATCCATTAAATCAACGTTATAGTCTCTTTCTAGCTGTTGAATAAAATGTACAGAAGCATCTATACTACACCCTGTAGCATTATTTAAGTTTTGGTTTAATCCAATAACTATAAATCGTTTATATTCAATTGTATAACCAGATTGCAAATCACTTCCGTGTGCAGTCCAATTCTCAATAAAAATATTGAGTTTTTCTTTAATTCCTGAAAGCTCTTCCTCTGTAAAAGATCGGTTGGCTTGATAAATCCAAACACGTGATTCTTCAGGAAGTATATTAAAATCTACTAGCATATATTTCACTTTTTCTGAGGACAAAAATACGACTTTACATCCAATCTTTATCTTCAGACTCTACTTTAAACAATAAGAAATTATAGATCGATTTGGCATCATTTTCTTTAACGTAAGGTATTTTAACCGACTTAGATGCCGTAGTAATAATAACGGATGCTATTTGTCTACGCTTTTGAAAAATACTCTGTCTTAATTTAACGGCCTGTATTTTGTGAATTTCAAGAATATTTGTGGTTGTATCAATAACACCTCCACCAACTGTGACAAATCTATCATTAATGTGATAATAGGCCTTTTTATAACCAAAATATACATACAGAATAGCTAATGGCAAAAGAAACGCATTAACCCAGAGCGCTCCATTTCCGAAGATAAAAAAAGCAACCATATTTACTAATAAGGCCGTTACTAGGATCTTCAGAGCTAAAATGCGCTTGTAATATTGAGTTGGTTTATCAACGTCTGAATCTAAGGTATAATGCTTTAAAATCTTATCAATTAAATGATCAACCTGAGATTTCTCCAAAGCAATAATAACAAAGTTCTTTTTCTGTTTAGCACTTACCATGGCTTGATTGACAGACATTGTATGTAACCCAAAATACTGTTTAATACGATTAGTCTTAATTACGATATTTTGTATTCTGCTAGGCGTTAAACTTAGGGATACCTTGTTTAAAAGCCCTTTATTAATCTCAATGGTCTTTTGATTTTCAACAACTTCAAGATCAAAATTCGTTACAAATGTTTTTATGACTGAAAACAGCAATGAAAACAAAACCGCAAATAGAACAATGATTACATTAGTTAGAAATATGCCTAATAATGTGGTTTCATCAAACTCTGCAATAGCCTCTATTCGCTCCCTAATTTTTAGGTCTTTTACATAGTCTTTAAATTCATAGTACAACCCAAATACAAAAGACGCAATAATTGCAAAGCTCTTTAGATGGTTTTGAGATACCCCTTCTAAAAGTAAACGTTTAGGCGACACCTTAAAAAACACTTGTTTTTGTTGCTCTTGCTCACTCGAACCTGTAATGTTCCCACTAAGTATGTTAGATTCTTGTTGATCAAAAAGCTCTCTTTTAAGTAAAAGTGCAGTTGGTTTATCTAATGCATGAATTTCAATTTCAGATTTATTGTCACCTGCAGTTTCTATATTTAATGAAACAACATTTATGAGCTGCTGCAAGAAATTTTGTTTTATATATACATTTTGAATTTTGGATTTAGAAATAATCGTATTATCCTTATTAAAAATGCCAGTTGATAAATGGAAGTCATCCTGATTAATATGAAATCTAAAATGCAGGTATTTTAAAATAGCAAACACCAATAATCCTATCACAATAGCCACTAAGCTGATAACTATAACGGTTTTATTTATATGAGCAAATGATTTCTTTTTAGCAAGTGATAGGCCAAAAGCAATGAATAACACGAAAAACTTCTTAAAGAATTTAAAAGCGTTAAATGCAAAAATAATTATGATACCTTTTGCTGATTGACGAGAAGGATGCGAAAAATCAGCCGTTTCCATTAATTCTAGAGCTTATATAATCATTTATTTGTTTTGCCTCTTGATATGGCAACCCTTTAATACTTAAATCACTTCCAGATTCTCCAGCTGTATAAAGATTAAGTGTTGCAAGATTAAATTGACGAGATAACCAACTTCTAGATTCTTCTATATGCTGTATTCTTGAAATAGGAACAGTTGTAATTGAATTTATCAAAAGACCCTTTGCATAAATAACATCATGTTCTCGAATGGCATATTTTCTCTTTTTAAATGCCAAAATAGCCAAGCCAAAATTGAGAAGACAAAATCCAACAACAATGCTAAAAATGTACCAAAAACCTTCTTGAAAACCAGCCTTTGTAACAAAGAATTTACCTAATACTAATACACTAACAAACGCAAGACACATGACAACCTTATTTAAAACAATAATCTTAAGATATTGTTTTGAAATTGATAGTAACTCCACGTCTTCTACATTGGGTAATGCGTCGTTGTGTATCTGCGAATTAGAAAACCCCATAAATTATAGTTATTATCTTTTCTGCTGCTTCTTAAAAGCTCTATACGTTAGAAAGCCATACATAAGCACAGCAAAAGGGAAATAAAAAGCTAATCTTATCCATGAAAATCCACGGTTGAGCAGAAAGTATTCAAATAAAGTCACAAAAGTGCAAAACACGATTCCGCCAATTAAGGCTGCTGTAATTACGCGTTTTTTATTTATTTCGGCCATAGTTATTTTTTTAATGAATTTATATTGAGATAGGAAACCCTAACAAGACAAAGTATAGATTAAGTCGGTAATACAAGAAAGGGAATTTTTAACAGTGATTAAATGCAGCTATCAACTTGGTAAAGACGAAGGAATAATAACATCAAACTTTAGTTTAATCGTTACAAATAATACTTCCTTTACAAATCTTGCGCATTGGCTATTAGCTCGGCAATATCCATTACAGCAACATCATTTTCTTTTTCTTTATTCTTAACTCCATCTGTCATCATTGTATTACAAAACGGACAACCAGCTGCAATAATTTGTGGCTTGGTTTCTAAAGCCTGCTCTGTTCGTTCTACATTAATGTCTTTATTTCCTTTTTCTGGCTCTTTAAACATTTGTGCACCTCCTGCTCCACAACACAAACCTCTCGACTTACAGCTTTTCATTTCTACAAGCTCTGCATCTAGTTTTCTAATCAGATCTCTTGGAGCTTCATATACTTGATTAGCTCGTCCTAAATAACATGGGTCATGAAATGTAATGCGTTTCCCTTTGTACTGACCTCCTTCTATTGTTAATCGTCCTTCGGATAACAAGGTCTTTAGAAACTGCGTATGATGCATCACCTCATAATTTCCTCCAAGTTCTGGATATTCATTTTTAATAGTATTAAAACAATGTGGGCATGCCGTTACAATTTTCTTGATTTCATAGGCATTCATCACCTCAATGTTCGTAACAGCTTGCATTTGAAATAAGAACTCATTTCCAGATCGTTTAGCCGGATCACCAGTACAACTTTCTTCTGTTCCTAAAACCGCAAATTCTACATTTGCTTTATTTAAAAGTTTCACAAAGGCCTTCGTAATCTTTTTTGCTCTATCGTCAAAGCTTCCTGCACAACCAACCCAAAATAAAACTTCTGGTTGTTTCCCTGCTGCCATAAATTCTGCCATTGTTGGCACTTTGAGTAATTCGCTCATATTGTTGTTATTTTTGAAAATTGCGGATTAAAAATCAACAATTTTATTCTTCTTTAATGTTTGCAAAGTCTTTTTTTGCTATTCTTATATAGATGGCCAGTTTTTTTTGGCCTTCCTTCATTTTGTTTTTAGGATCCAAACGTTCGAGATAAGCTCGACGCTTGGCTTCTTCTCCAATGATTTTCTTTTGAAAATCAGTACAATAGTCACACAGTACTTTTAAGAGTTTAATATCCTTAACTTCATCGTTACGATATTCTATAAGTGTATACGACTTAATTTGCAACGAATCCTTTGCATATGATTGCCCAAATAACAGTCCACTATTTAAACAAAGAACAGCAGTAATTATGATACGATATTTCCGAAGAAACGTATACATCGCTATTCATTTTTCCAGTTTAAACGATCCATTTGATTATATGGCCAAGGCGCTCCATTATTTTCTATATTGGTCATCATATTATTAAGTTCCATAGGTGCTGCGCTCTGCTCCATCACTAAATATTGGCGCATTTGCATGATAATATTTAAGGGGTCGATACTCACTGGACAGGCTTCAACACAAGCATTACAACTTGTACATGCCCATAACTCTTCATTTGTAATATAATCACCTAACAATTGTTTGCCATCATCTTTAAAGCTACCTTTATTCGAATCTATATTTTTGCCAACTTCCTCCAAACGATCACGCGTGTCCATCATAATCTTACGTGGTGACAAGGCCTTACCTGTTTGATTCGCTGGACACTCACTTGTACATCGACCACACTCTGTGCACGTATATGCATTAAGCAAATTAACCCAACTTAAATCCTGAACATCACTGGCACCAAATTTCGCAGGAACGGCCGCCTCAGCTCCTTCTGGTGGAACAGCAAAAGGATCAACATTTGGATCCATCATCATTTTTACTTCTTTAGTAACCGCTTCATTATTTTCAAATTGTCCTTTAGGCGTTAGCTTCCCATAATACGTATTTGGAAATGCTAAAAGAATGTGCAAATGTTTAGAAAAATATAGATAGTTTAAAAAGACGAGTATACCAAGTATATGGAACCACCAAGCGCTTCTTTCAATAAGATGAATACTATGCTCAGAAAAATTACTAAACCAAGGTGTTATATACTGACTGATAATATTTCCAGAATCCATAGCTTGGAATTTCAAATCTGTAGCATTCATAACCAAAAATAAGGTCATAAGTACCATTTCGAAATACAAAATCATATTACCATCACTCTTTGGCCAGCCTTTCATTTCAGAGCTTAGAAAACGTTTTAATTTAATAACATTTCGGCGTAACCAGAAAATAACAACCGACACAAATACCAGTACGGCTAAAATTTCAAAAGTACCAATAAGAAATCCGTAAATAGATCCCGCAGAAGAAAACACACGATGCTTTCCTGTTAATCCATCAATTATTATTTCAAGAACTTCTATATTAATAACAACAAACCCTACATAAACAACAACATGAAGAAATCCAGCAATTGGTCGTTTTACCATTTTGCTTTGCCCTAGTGCAATCATGGTCATATTTTTCCAGCGTTGTGATTTATTATCACTAACATCCATAGCGCGACCCAGTTTAATATTTCGCATTAATTTTTTAACATTTCTTGCAAAATAACCTATGCCAATAACAAGCGCTACAGCAAATAATAGTTGTGGTAGATATTCCATATATGGTTAGTTTTTTTGGTCTTCTTCTTTTGGTGGTGTATATGGTATTTCCTTTTTAGATAGTATCCGTCTGTAACGAGCAGGATGCAACTTTATATCTCTAAGGAGTTCTTCCATTTCTTTGGATGCTGCCAGAAGGTTATCATATAACCCTTCGTCTTTTAGCAATTTACCAATGGTTCCATCTCCATTCTTAATACTGGTCATTAAGCCATTAACAGAAGTTAATGTTTCATCTAATTTTGTAATAGACTGAGACAAGTTGGTTTTCGATAGGTCTTTGGTAATCACCGCCAAATTTTTCGTTATAGAATCAAAATTTGTCAATACTGCGGCAAGTTTGTCGTCATTTTTATCAACCAAGTTGTTAATAGAAAAAGCCACAGATTTAAATGACTTCATGGTGGCATTAAGTTCTTTAATGGCGTTTTTAATACCATCTTCAGAATCATCTGCAACGAGTGTATTTAAATTAACTAAAAGGGTGTCTGCCGCTTTCAAAGTTGAGCCTAACTCATCACCAACCCCAGTGAAATTTTCAGTAAGACTTCTTACTAGACCAGGTTGAACCTCAGATTCAAGGTAGTCTCCAGGCTTAGCTTCTTCTCCTTCCTTACTAATAATTATAGCTAATGCGTTACCTCCCATTAGACCAGTTTCGTATAACCTTATTTTACTCTGTTTTGAGAAAGACAGTTTGTCATTTACGGTAAAAGCGACTTTTGTCTTACCACTTTCAAAGTCATAAGTAATCTCTTTTATTTTACCTACAGCATTTCCTTTTACAGTCACTGGTGACGCCGTACTTAAAGCGTTATAATCAAATTCTGTATAATACGTATTAGGAGATTCAAAGAGATTTTCACCTTTGAGATAATTGAATAAAAATATCAATAATATAATACCCGAAAGAACGAGTATGGCAGTTTTTACTTCTCTAGAAATTTTCAAATTTTACAATTTTGGGTTAAAACAAAATTAGCAATAATTATATAAAGAACCTTTCTAATTAGAGCCAGATTTTAATGCTTCGGAAACGTCTACTTTAATTCCATCCTTATAAGCCACTACAAAACAGTCTTTATAACCTTTAGCCCTAGCCTCTATTTGAAATTGTTTTATCTTATTATAATCAGAAGTATATCCATAGAAATACTTATAAGTGTTTCCAATTTTTATTCTTGAAATATCTGACAAGCCTTTAAAGTTATATGATTTAGGCGCCAGCTCCTTAGAGCTTGAAGCAATCTGAACTTTAAACACCACATTGTCTACTATATATGGTTCGACTTCTGCAGTTTTGGTACTTGTATCTTGATAAATATTCTCTCCAACATTCTGATCTAGTTGCTTTTTATAGGCTAAAATAGCATCTGTAATAGATTTTGACATTTTTGATTGCCCGTTTTTAGAATTTAAATACGAGCCTTCTTTTTTATATGTTAAAAAACCTGTCTCAACTAACACACTCGGCATATACGTGTTGTGCAATACCCAAAAACCAGCCTGCTTTACGCCTCGGCTTTTACGCTTTTGTTGCGACTTAAAATTATCTTCTATTTGACGAGCAAGTCGTATACTTTCATCTAAATACACTTCTTGAATAATTGTTAATCCTATTAGGGACTCTGGAGAGTTTGGATCAAACCCTTCATAATGTTGTTCGTAATCTGCTTCTAAGAAAATAACCTCATTTTCTTTTTTTGCAATTTCAAAATTACGTTGGTTAGCATGGAGTCCGAGTACAAAAGTTTCTGTACCATTTGCAGAAGAATTGTGCGCGTTGCAATGCACAGAGACAAACAAATCGGCATCAGCATCATTTGCGATTTTTGCACGTCCTCTCAATGTAACAAACACATCTTTCTTTCTCGTATATATAACTTTTATGTCTTTGTTTTTTTCTAGAGCTTTCCCTATTTGAAGTACAATCTTTAGTGCAATATTACTTTCCTTATACCCGTTTCCTGTGTTACCAGAATCATCCCCTCCGTGTCCTGCATCTAATACTACTACAAACTTATCTTTGTCTCCTTGAAAAGCATGGGCAGATGTTAAAAAACTGGTAATTAACAAAATCACTAGTACGAATCTATAATAAGGTGTCGTTTTCATACGTGTTTAACGTTTTATCAACTCGATTTATTTTAAGCCATCAAACATCTCACTTTTGTGAGCTTCGAATACTTTTGATAAATTAATTGAATTATAAATTAATCATAAAAAATATATGTAATTTTGGCAATTCAAAAACCGAGCCATACTTTAGCAAAAATACATTTAAAAGCATTGCGTACAAAAAGCTTACACATACTTTTTACCCTAAGTTTTACCATGTTTATTAACATGTTTTGCTTTGCACAAGAGTTGCCAAAAACGAAGGAACCTATAAAAGCTAAAACTGAAAATGATTCGGTTACGGTTTCGGTGAACAGTTTAGTAGCAAAACCTCTAAACCTAAAGGCGCAGGATAGTGTAAAAAATGATTCTGTACCTAAAAAGAAAGAACTTCTTACAGACATCGTAAATTACAAGGCTAAAGATTACGTTAGATTAGATCAAAGGAAAAACCAAACCACACTTTATAATCAGGCCGAAGTCAATTATACAGACATGAATATAAAGGCTGGTATTATTGTCATTGATCATAGCAAAAATTTAGTCTATGCTGGGCGCTTAAAAGATTCAGCTGGTGTTTATACTCAAGCACCTGTGTTTACTCAGGGTGAAAGTGTTGTGGAACCCGACTCCATTATATTTCATACAGTCACAAAAAAAGCGATTATATTCAACTCTAAGACTGAATATGGGGAAGGCACAATTATCGCTGCTGTTACAAAGCGAGAAAATGATTCTACATTATTTATAAAGGATGGAAAGTTCACTACTTCAGAAAATCTAGACGATCCCGAATACTATTTCTTAATGCGAATCGCCAAAGTAGTTCCTGGAGTAAAAGTAGTGACTGGAGTAACCAATCTCTTTATTTATGATGTTCCTACTCCTATTGGTTTGCCATTTGCTTATTTTCCAATGACAAAAAAACAGACCTCTGGTATTATTATGCCTACACCTGGTCAAGATCTTGGAAATGATAGAGGTTATTTTTTACAAAATGGTGGTTATTACTTTGCTATTAGTGATTATTTAGACCTAGCAGTACTGGGAGATTATTACACCAACGGAAGCTACGGATTGCGCTTAGAAAGTAATTATGCTTTGAGGTATAAATTTAGAGGTAATCTTAGTTTTAGATATGAGAACTTAATAAATAGTGAACGTGGTTTTCCAGACTTTTCGAAATCGACTATTTATAATATTAGATGGTCTCACAGTCAAGATCAGAAAGCTAACCCGAACTCTCGTTTTTCAGCATCTGTAAATTTAGGTAGTAGTCAATATTACAGACAATCTATTAATCAACTAAACTTATCTAATACTCAAAATAATACCTTAGCTTCTTCTGTATCGTATTCTAAAACATTTCAGGGCGAGCCACAGGTTAACATGAATATAACAGCCACACACTCTCAAAACACAAACACAGAACAAATTAACATGACTTTACCAACCTTTCAGGGTAGCGTTAGTCGTGTATTTCCTTTTGCGCCAAAAACAGGAACAAAAAAAGGCTTTTTTCAAAATATCAACGTTCAGTATAATGTTCGAGCAGAAAATAGAATACAAACAACAGACTCATTATTTTTTAGATCTGAAATGTTCGATGATGCACGCGTAGGTGCCTTGCACTCGATTCCTGTCGCTACGAATTTCAAAGTATTTAAATATTTCAGTATGAGTGCTAGTGCTAATTTTGAAGAAAATTGGACGCTTAATACCATAAATAGATTTTATGATGATGTGAATGATGAAATTGTCACTCAAGACCTCAATAATTTTGATCGTTTCTTTACCTACAATTTTAGCGCAAGTATAGGAACAACACTCTATGGTATGTTTGGAAAAGAAGGCAGCGAATCATTGATACAACAAGTAAGACATGTAATGCGTCCATCTATTAGTTATAACATTAATCCAGCCTTCGACAATTATTATGACACTTTTGAAATTGTTGATGCAGATGGGACCACAGCTGGCGAAGTACAAAGAGAACAATTTACAAGATTTGAAGGCTCTTTATTTGGAGTACCAAACAGAACCTTTTCTAGTTCAATGGGAATATCCTTAGGTAACAATTTTGAAGCCAAGGTAAGAGATAGAGACAGCACTGCAACCGAGCCGAAAAAGATAAAATTATTGAACAATCTTAACTTTTCGACCTCTTATAATTTTGCTGGAGATTCGCTAAATTGGAGCCCGTTACGTGTTTCTGGAGGAACTTCAATATTAAAGGATAAGATGAATATCAACTTCGGAATGGTGTTAGATCCTTATGCTATAGATAATAACAACAGAAAAATTGATAAGTTTAATATTGATAATGGCGGAAGTTTATTTCGATTAACCTCGGCAAATCTTAATATTAGCTATTCATTATCTAGCAAACAATTTGAAGGTGACGATAGCGGTGAAGACGACAGAGCTCGTCAAGAATCACTGAGAAGTGGTGGTCGAGCCGATGACCTATTTGGAAAACCTCAAGATTTTGCCGATCAACGTTTAACAGACAATGATCGCTCTGATAAAAAGAAAGAACCCTCAGAATTTTACAATTTCAAAATCCCTTGGAGTCTAAGATTGGCATATGCCGTGAATTATACAAATTCAGCAAGACAAAATAGAATTTCCAATAACTCACTCATGTTCTCTGGTGATATTGAATTATCTCCACGCTGGGCTGTAGGCGCATCCTCAGGTTATGACTTTGTAAACAAAGGGTTTACGCAAACACAATTGCGTTTTGAGCGTGATTTATTGAGCTGGCGCATGAATTTCACTTGGGTACCATTTGGAACGTATAATTCATGGAATTTCTTTATTGGAATACGTTCTAATCTTCTTAAGGATATTAAATACGATAAGCGAAGACAACGCGATCAGCAACTCTAACATTTTAACATTGTTCAACTATGAAAACAATAATAAATACACCTAATGCTCCTGCTCCTATAGGACCATACAATCAAGCGGTTTTAAGTGGCAACACCTTATATACATCTGGTCAAATAGCTATTAATGTTAGTACAGGAGAACTTGTTCTAGACTCTATTTCTTCGGAAACAGAACAAGTTATGCAAAATCTAAAAGCTGTTTTGGAAGCGGCAAATATGACTTTTGAGGATGTTATTAAGACCTCCATATTTATTAGTGATATGAATAATTTCGCACAGATTAACACGATTTATGCCAAGTATTTTGATTCAAATACAGCACCAGCAAGAGAAACTGTTGAAGTTGCCAATTTACCCAAATTTGTTAATGTTGAAATTAGCATGATTGCCGTAAAATAGACGTATTTGAGAGTTATAAACAATCATTTCTTAAAAACTTCATTTAACTCTTGTTTTATCATGTCTTCATACTTTTAAATTTGAAGCCATAAAACAAC
Source organism: uncultured Psychroserpens sp. (assembly GCF_947494225.1). Taxonomy (NCBI): domain Bacteria; kingdom Pseudomonadati; phylum Bacteroidota; class Flavobacteriia; order Flavobacteriales; family Flavobacteriaceae; genus Psychroserpens; species uncultured Psychroserpens sp. The sequence goes on along the minus strand of NZ_CANLUG010000003.1, from coordinate 106,806 downwards.
ACGCCTTATATTATGCGAAAAATTTTACTATCTACACTTCTTTGCCTATCATTGTCAATGGTCTTCGGCCAAGATAATTTTGAAAAATCATTAGATTCCATCCAAACCCTAGACGATGTCACCATTTTTTTAAAGAAAAACAAAAAAGTCAAAGGCAAAGTGATTGTTTTTAATAGAGAGAAGCACGCTACGCGTATGGCAGATGTGATTTTTAAAATGGGTGTTGGTTCTAAAAGATCGTTTAAAGATGCGCCTCAAAAAACCTATTATAAAGTTATTGAGAAATACAAGATCCCTTACTACAGAGTAAGTTACGTTTATTTGGATGGAAGTGAAACACCTTTAGAAGACATAAATGCCGCTAGAAAACGTGTGATATCACAGTATAATCAAGGAGCCACTTTCTCTGATTTAGCGGTAAAAAACTCCATGGATGATACCGCAAAACGTGGTGGAGATTCGGGTTGGTTTAAAGAAGGTGATCTGCATCCAGAATTTGAAAAAGCGATTGTAACTAGTAATCATGCCGAAGGTGATGTTTTTACGGTAGATATTCCAGAGATAAAAGCGTATTATGTTGTATTAGTAACGCATGAACGAAAACTAATTGAAGAAGTTAAGGTCTTAAAAATTACAGAACCTAAGAACTAATGCAACTTTTCTATAATAAAAGCCTAACTACAAACGATACTGAAATACGATTCTCAAAAGAAGAAAGTCGACATATTGTTAAGGTGCTGCGTAAGTCTGTTGGAGACCCATTGCAAATAACTAATGGTAAAGGTTGGTTATTTGTGGCTAAAATTAGCTTAGCCGATGTCAAAAACTGTATTGCAATAATAGAATCCTCAACGCTGCAATCAAAAAGAGATTACCAAATTCACCTGGCTGTTGCACCTACTAAAATGAATGACCGTTATGAGTGGTTTTTAGAAAAAGCAACAGAAATTGGTGTAGACAGCATCACTCCTATCTTTTGTGATAATAGCGAACGTCGTGTTATAAAACCAGAACGCTTCAAGAAAATTGTCCAATCTGCAATGAAACAATCTTTGCACTTTTATTTACCAAAACTTAATGATGCCGTACCATTTAAAGATTTCATATCTCAAGACTTCAAAGGACAGCAATTTATTGCCCATTGCGAAGACACTCATAGAACTTCATTAAAACAAGCTCTTAAAACCAATACCGATGTCACCATTTTAATTGGTCCAGAAGGTGATTTTAGTACCAAAGAAATTGAGCTCGCTTTTCAAAATAATTTTGATCCAGTGGTATTGGGAAAAACCAGATTACGAACAGAAACGGCTGCTGTTATAGCTTGTCATTCTGTAATATATTCAAATGAACTATAAGTTCACTTGAGAAGCTCCAATTATATCTAAATCAGAATTTTGAGACATTACGATTAGTTTCAATTTATCTTCTTTATTTACGATTTTCGGAATAGAAAAACTATAGCTTCCATTCGATTTTTTCAAACCTAAAGCATCATCTAAAACCACAATATTCGAATTTTTTAATGTTCTATTTCGGTTCTCTCCTCTTGGTATTTCTGTGGTACGCTCTTTAATAGCCAAAACGATTCTCATCGTTTTGTTTTTAATAGCACCAGCAATATTATAATTAAAACTCACACTGTTTCCGGACCTTTTAACTACGGATAATTCGATTTTATTTTCTGCGGAAATTTTAGCATATGATTTTAATTTAGCATTCATTTCTCTAGTGTTAGACCCAACGAAATGTGTTTTCCCATTTACGACTACCTGAGGCGTATAAATTGAACTGCTATTAAATTTCCTGCTGTATTGACGTTGCTTATCACTAAAGGAGGCCTTACTAAATGGGTCTTTCCAACCAATATAATTCCAATAATCAACGTGATAAGACAGTGTTATAATTTGATTTTCATTATCAAATGTATCAACCTCAGTTAAAAGTTTATCGGCAGGTGGACAGCTAGAGCAACCTTGTGATGTAAAAAGTTCTAATACAATAACAGGTGGATATGTCTCTACTTTTTCCGAAGTAAAACATAAGGGTATCATAAATAACGTTAAAAGGATATGTTTCATCTGCTTAATTTTTTATTTTTGGAGTATGAGGTTTAGTTCGAAACATTTAAGAAATCTTACAGCGCTATTAGCACTTGTGATAAGTTTAACAAGTTTAAATGGCCATGCGCAAGATTTAGCTATTGTAAAGTATAAAGGCGGTGGTGACTGGTACAGTAACCCTACCGCTCTACCAAATTTGATTAAATTTTGTAATGACAATATAAAAACTAGAATGAATGAAAAACCTCAGGTTGTAGAGGTTGGCAGTATAGATATTTTTCAGTTTCCCCTGCTTCACATGACAGGGCATGGCAACATTTTCCTTACGGACGAAGATGCCGAAAACCTCAAAAAATACCTTACTTCTGGTGGTTTTCTACATATTGATGACAATTACGGTATGGAACCCTATATTAAAAAAGAACTTAAAAAAGTATTTCCAAATCAGGAGCTTATCGAGTTACCCAAAGACCATGAGATTTTTAATACGGCCTATAAGTTCCCAGAAGGTTTGCCAAAAATTCATGAACATGATGGTAAACGACCGCAGGCTCTTGGGCTTTTTCACGAGAGTCGATTGGTTTTACTCTTTACTTTTGAAAGTGATTTAGGCGATGGCTGGGAAGACCCTGAAGTACACAATGATCCTGAAGATGTTAGAGAAAAGGCACTTAAAATGGGAGCTAATATTGTGAAATACGCCTTCGAAAATTAGTAAAAGTTTACTTGGTTTCAAATACGATTCCCATAACCTCAGATTTATTTAATACCGCATGGCAATAGCCATTTGGTATAAAGACTATGTCACCAGCTTCTTGGGTACAACGATAGACGTTCTCTTGTTTGTTTGGTAATTTTGGAACTTCATTTTTAAACCAATCTTTGGCATGTGTTCCTAGTCCATATTTCCTATTAAACGTATGCAGCAATTCATAACCTTCTGGATTGTGTTTTTCACTGGCATCATAAAACACCCATTCTTTAGTACCACTTTGAAGGATATTAAACGCATTGCCATGGATATGAGGTAACGTTCCCGCGTTTTTCACTGAGTGAAAAAAGAAAAAACGTTGAATATCATTTGTTTTAAAATAAGGATTAGACGATTTCACATCTTTATAGAAAAGCGGTGGCTTTCGGGCATTAAAAGGATCTAATGTTAGAGTACTTACGCCAGATAGTTTTTCGAAGTAAAATTTCAATGTTGTTTGTTCTTTAGAGTATGCTGGTCTAGAATCTTTGATAACTTTACACACATAGCTCCCCATATGCTCAACAATATACTCTTTTGTCCAGTTAGACATCAAAGGCCAGTTGGCTGCTGCGCCTTTAAGTAATACTGGTATACGCGGTTTTTTGTAATTTGAAACAAACAAATCGCTGTCACCACTTTGAAGTTCATCAAGCGCAATCATCTTGTTACTATTACCGCTTTTGAAAATATTGAATAGTCCCATATTAAACTATAAATTGATCTGACTGAATAAATTTAAACTTTTTATTATTGATAACAACTTTGTTTTTGGCATATTCATATAACTTATAATCAAAAGCGTTAAGTTCCATAACACGACTTTTTATGGTTTCATCAACAATGGTTTGATACATAAAAGGTGTTTTTTTTCTAACCGTCACTTTTTTGGGCAAAACTATTCCTGTTTTTTCTTCAAACAGGTTTAAAAAACTTGCATACTCATCTGTTATACCACAATGTATAGGAAGCGACTCAATGCTATCAATTAAGCGCTCGAACTCTTTATCCGTAATCTTTTTAGGGTCATTGATAGGTCTTCCTAATAAAAATTTAGATTGATAATTCTGAGTTTCTTTACAAGCAATATAAGCCTCAAAGGTTTTTGGTTTCTGTTTCAACTTTGTTAGAATTGCTGCATTAGTATTTCCATTTTTACCATCTAGAATATGAAACTGAAAATTAAATTCAGAGATTAATCGGTCTAAGGGATTTCTTAATATTAGAAACATTTCCTTGTCGTCTCTATTGTTAATTTCAATATCTTTTAAAAACTTTGCGCCTTTAAACCTCCGATGTTTGTCTAAAAAATCAATATGAAAAATTGTTGTGTCTCCAACGCTATCAGTTTTATGCGTAGGTGTTGCTGTTTGCGCATTTTGATTTAATGACGCTTGTAATAAACCAACAAATGTAGAGCCGCCAGATTTTGGGATATGAAAAAAAACAGATGCTTTCTTTGGCACTGTTTTCTTTTTAGAAAAAATCGAAAACATACTTGATAAGTTTAAAACGAAAGTAAGATATAATTATTTGTGAAATTGAGATATGTATTAAGTGATTTTTTAGAAATAGTTTTTCATTGATACTGCTTTTTTACATATTTACATTCTTGAAACATAAACACCATGCAACTTGATCACTACTCTAATCAGTTTAATAAACGTACATTTTCAATTAAAGTCATTGCCGAAAATGTAACTAATGCTCCAAATATTGGCAGTCTATTCAGAACAGCAGATGCTTTCGGTGTTGAAGAATTAGTTTTTTGCGGATCTCAGATTACGTTAGGTAGAAAAATGATGAAAACATCAAGGGCCACAGAAAAATCTGTCAAACACAGGACTCAATTAGATATACAAAAGGTTATTTCAGAATTGAAACATGAAGGTTATTTTATCGTTGCTCTAGAAATTACTTCTGAAAGCAAATCTTTAACGGAATTCAATTTTCCTAGAAATAAACCTATTGCTCTGATTATTGGGGATGAAAATTTTGGAGTTTCAGAACATATTTTAAAAGTTTGTGATGCAATCATTCACATTGATATGTATGGTCAAAATAGCAGTATGAACGTTGTTCAAGCAACAAGTATTAGTTTATACGAAATTACAAAGCAACTTAGCTAAAGTCTTTTTATATTTATAGAGTAAAATCAATCTAATGAATTCTAGAACCATTGCAAATGGCATACTACGTGCCGTGGGGATTATAGTAGCCATCGCACTTATCCTATATTTCTTTTATAAAATTCAATCGGTAATTGTATATATTCTCATAGCTGCCGTCATTTCTTTAATAGGCAGACCTATTGTTATCTTTTTAAGACGACGTCTAAAATTTAGAAACACTATAGCTGTTGTTGCAACCATGCTTCTACTCGTTGGTGTTTTTGTTGGCATTATAGGGCTCCTGATTCCATTATTAGTTGAACAAGGACACAATCTATCTTTACTAGATATAACAGCACTGCAAGAGAACATTGAAGAGCTTTATAGATCTGGCATCGCCTATTTAGAACTAAACCATATTGATGCAGAAAAGGCAATAAAAGAATCTAAAATTTTATCCAATTTAGATTATAGTGTAATTCCAAACTTCTTGAATAGCCTAGTATCTGGCTTGGGAAGTTTTAGTATAGGTTTAATGTCTGTGCTTTTTATTGCATTTTTCTTTTTAAAAGACAGTAATTTATTTGAAAAAGGCATCTTAACTTTTATTCCTAATGAAAAGGAATCTAAGACAAAACGATCATTTACTAAAATTTCAGATTTACTTTCGCGTTATTTTGTTGGCCTCTTTTTTCAAATATTAATATTGTTCGTTATTTATACAATCGGACTTCTAATTATTGGTGTTAAAAATGCCGTTGTTATCGCTTTCTTATGTGCTTTAATCAATCTAATCCCATACTTAGGACCATTAATTGGCGCCTTTTTAATGCTGTTTTTAGTAATGACAAATAATTTGGGTGATAGTTTTAACGACATTGTTCTGCCAAAGATTATTTACACGCTAATTGTTATTACAATTGCTCAACTCGTTGACAATTTCTTTAGCCAGCCTTATATATTCTCTAAAAGTGTAAAATCACATCCGTTAGAAATATTCTTGATTATTATAATCGCTGGCTTGTTATTTGGCGTTGTTGGAATGATTGTGGCTGTACCTTCTTATACTGCTATAAAAGTTATATTAAAAGAGTTTTTATCAGATAATAAAACAGTAAAAAAATTAACTCAAGGATTGTAGAAATCGTTTGAATACTGAAATTTTAAATAAAGACATTCAAGATTTTATTAACAAAAATCTAAGGGCTGATGTTTCAAAAATTCTATTAAGAGGTACTCCTTTTAAAAACGTTAGCACAAGAGCAGTTGTTGAACAAATTGAATCTAAACTAAAGAGCGAGCACAAACTACCTTCGTGGTTTTCTACACCAAATATTTATTTTCCTAATAAACTTAATATAGAGCAAACATCATCTGAAATAGCCGCTAAGTATAAATCCGAATTATTTACAGGCACTACTATAGTTGATATTACTGGAGGTTTAGGCGTAGATAGCTATTATTTTTCTAAGGTCTTTAAAAGCGTTATTCACTGTGAAATAAATGAGACATTGTCTCAAATCGTATCACACAACAATGAGCAATTTGAAATTGCAAATATTGCAACGATTGCTGAAGACGGTATAGAATTTTTAAAATCTGGCGATCAACAATTTGATTGGATATATGTAGATCCGTCCAGACGACATGATAGCAAAGGAAAAGTGTTTTTTCTAAATGATTGTTTACCTAATGTACCCGAACATTTAGAAACATTATTTAAACACGCCCCAAACATTGCAATAAAAACATCTCCTCTTTTAGATCTCTCTGTAGGTTTAAATGAATTAAAACATGTTAAACACATACATGTTTTGGCAATTAAGAACGAGGTGAAAGAATTATTATGGATATTAGAAAACGGTTTTGAAGGTCCTACAACCATCAAAACCGTTAATATAGTTAAAGGAAAAAAAGATATCTTTTCATTTAGATTAAGTGACGAGTCACAACGAAATGTCGTCTATAGTAAACCTTTAAGATATCTTTTCGAGCCTAATTCGTCAATTTTAAAATCTGGTGGCTTCAATAGTCTTGCTGAAAGTTTAAAACTCTCAAAACTACATCAGCACTCCCATTTATATACAAGTGACATGTTAATTGAATTCCCAGGGCGTTCTTTTAAAATCGAAACTGTAATCAATTACAATAAAAAGGCATTGAAATCCTTAGGAATATCTAAAGGCAATATCACTACTAGGAACTTTCCAGAAACAGTACAACAACTTCGCAAAAAACACCGCATAAAAGATGGAGGTAACACCTATATCTTTTTTACAACTAATAACTTAAACGAAAAAATTGTAATCGTAAGCTCTAAAATTAATTAAAGATCTTCTGGAGAACTCGATATTAAATAGTTGTCTATACCAACTTCCATATCAAAGCTCATACATTGATTCATTGTATGCACTACTTTCTCATCATTAAATCCTGTAGCATTTTTTACAACATTAAAAATAATGTCATTAGCTTCAAAAGTTAAGTAGCTTGATGATGTTCCTGGAGCTAAATCTTGTGCTGTTTGTAAAACAACACCATCTGTAGTAGCAATTTCCAATGTTATAGAAATTGTTCCATTGTTAGTAATCCTAGCTTGAGGATCCTGATTTTCGCAAACATCTTGGGTGTTTTGATTCTCTGGAATAACGTTTTCAAATTGCTCATTCTCAATAGATTCAACTGAACAATTAAAACATGTAGTCATAACAATTGCACATGCAATTGCATTTTTTAGTAGGTTTTTCATCGATTTGGGGTTTAATGAAATATAAGACAAAGGTAATTTTAAAATCGAATAAAACAAACTATTTTATCGTTTAAATGTTCCAAATACTCGATTAAGTGTGTTTTTTAAGATGAAATATCGACGAACGACACGCTTAATTTAACTTAAAACGATATTTCCATGCATGACAATTTTATATCAAAAACGAACTTTTCAATAAAACTAAACTCGATATAATCTATATAATAAATTGTTAGAAACGATCATCTACACCTCCCTTTTTCATCAAGATTAATTATCTATTCTAGGATCATGTGACTAATTTAAAAAATCGTGTCTTAAGACCATGTATACTACTAGTTTTTAAGCGGTTAATTATTAGTATATACTATAAGCTCTCATATTGTTTGGGAGCTTATTTTTTTTAGAAAATAGTTGAGACACGTCATAGATTTAAATAAAATCAAACAAAAAAGCCGCATCATTACTGATGCGGCTTTAAGTGAGCCCTGAAGGATTCGAACCTTCGACCGCCTCCTTAGAAGGGAGGTGCTCTATCCAGCTGAGCTAAGAGCCCTAATAAAAGTCGGGGTGGCAGGATTCGAACCTGCGACCTCCGCGTCCCAAACGCGGCGCGATAACCGGGCTACGCTACACCCCGAAAACGGTTATCTAGTTTTTGAGTTATTAAATTAATAATTTCTCTAAAATTTCGAGGTGCAAATATATATCTTTTCTTTAAAAATTGACAACTTTTATTATTAAATTTAAACATAAAATTTAATTTTATGAAATTTATAAGGCAATCTCTATTTATAATTGGTTTTCTAAGCCTCAATACTTGCGCTCAAGACAAAAACCCAATCAATACCGAGCATTCTTATGAACTTGCTGTACCAGAACTAAATAACCCTTGGGGCTTCGTGTTTTTGCCTGATGGCTCAATGCTTATTAATGAAAAAGCTGGGCAAGTTATCCACTTTAAAGACGGACAAAAAACATTTATTAAAGGTGTGCCCGAAGTATACAATCGAGGTCAAGGAGGTTTGTTAGACATTAAGTTGCATCCTAAGTATAAAAGTAACGGTTGGATTTATCTCACGTATGCCTCATCTGAAGGTCCACAGCGTGGCGGCAATACAGCACTCATGCGTGCACAATTAAAAAATAATACACTTGTAAATAAAGAAGTTTTATATAAAGCGACTCCAAATACTACAAGAGGTCAGCATTTTGGTTCTCGCATAATTTTCGACGATGATGGTTATCTCTTTTTTACAATTGGAGAACGCGGAGATCGAGATGTAAATCCGCAAGATCTCACAAGAGATGGCGGTAAGGTATATCGCTTACATGATGATGGATCGATACCAAAGGATAATCCCTTTAACTCAACTAAAGATGCGAAGACGGCTATATATTCTTATGGACATCGTAATCCGCAAGGCATGGTAATTCATCCTGAAACAAGAGAAATATGGACACATGAACATGGACCTAAAGGTGGTGATGAAATTAATATTATTAAATCTGGAAAAAATTATGGCTGGCCTGTAATTACATATGGGGTTAATTATTCTGGAACAAAAATCACCAAAGAAACATCCCATAAAGGTATGGAACAACCTTTACATTATTGGACACCATCAATAGCCCCAAGTGGAATGGCATTTATTTCAAGTGATAAGTACGAAGATTGGAAAGGTAATTTATTGGTGGGTTCATTAAAATTTCAGTACTTAGACAATTGCTACATTGAAAATGGTAAAGTGGTAAAACAAGAGCGACTATTAGATGGTTTGGGACGAGTTCGCTCAATTAATCAAGGTCCAGATGGATATATATATGTTGGAATAGAAAATTTAGGAATCGTAAAACTTATAAAAAACAAATGAATAAAAACTTACTAATGGCACTAGTGCTGGGATGTTTAATATTAGCATGTAACTCTTCAGAAAAAAAGGAAAACAAGGATAAAGCAATATCTGAAGCCAAAGTCTCAAAGGTTATTAAAGAAGAACAGAGCCCTGAGCTTATACAAAGTATGAAACGCGGAAAAGAAATATATTCTGACTTTTGTATCTCTTGTCATTTACCAAACGGAAAAGGAGTATTAAAAGCCTTTCCTCCTTTGGCAAAATCAGATTATTTAATGACCAATCGTGAGGAGAGTATAAAATCTATTAAATATGGTCAATCTGGTGAAATTACTGTGAACGGGGTAAAATACAATGGAGTCATGACACCATTAGGCCTAGAAGACAAGGAAGTTGCCGATGTCATGAATTATATTACAAACAGTTGGGGAAACACAAATAATAAGTTAATAACTGAAAAAGAAGTTTCAGAAATAGAGCAATGATTTTCTATCATTATTGTTAAATTTGTCCAACTAAAAATCAGTTTTTATTTATGCTCATTATAGGAATAGCAGGAGGAACAGGTTGTGGAAAAACAACCGTTGTAAATCAAATACTTAACGAATTACCAGAAGGTGAAGTCGGTGTTATTTCACAAGACTCCTATTATAAAGACACCTCGCATTTAAGCTATGAAGAACGTGTGAAAATTAATTTTGATCATCCGCGCTCTATAGATTTTGAGTTATTAGAAGAACATTTAAAGGAATTAAAAAGTGGAGCACCTGTTAATCAACCTGTGTATTCCTTTGTAAAGCACAATCGCACAGGAGATACCATCAAAACCAATCCGCGAAAAGTGATGATAGTGGAAGGTATTTTAATCTTAACAAACCCTGAATTAAGAGAGATGTTTGATATTAAAATCTTCGTGCATGCCGATAGTGACGAACGTTTAATACGGCGTTTGAAACGTGATATTTCAGAACGTGGTCGAGATATAGATGAAGTATTAAGCAGATACCAAACGACATTAAAACCTATGCATCAGCAGTTCATAGAACCTATGAAAGAATATGCAGATATTATTATACCAAACAACAAATATAACACTGTTGCAGTTGATATAGTGAAAACTATTATCAACGAAAAATTACATTAATTTTGAATTATCTAAAAAACATATTTGTCATTGTCTTTATCGTTTTTGCGATATGGATGCTTTTTATTGATTCTAACTCACTTCTCATTCATAGAGAACTCAACCAAGATATAGATGATTTAGAAAACGAGAAGCAATATTATAATGATGAAATAGAAAAAGATAACAAGGCTATTAAAGAATTAAGTACCGACGATGGTATAGAAAAGCTAGCACGTGAAAAGTACTATATGAAAAAAGAGAATGAAGACATCTACATCATTGAATATGAAGACAGTCTAAAACTAGAGAAAAAGGATGAGTAAAACTTTATTTAGCGATTTTCCCGAAATCTCCTCTAAACAATGGAAGCAAAAGATTCAGGCCGACTTAAAAGGAGCGGATTATAATGATACGCTTATTTGGCATACCAATGAAGGAATTGATGTAAAACCTTTTTATCATGCCGATGACTTCGAACAACTAGAATCTGAATTACATTCTACTGCAAGTACGTTTAATATTGGTCAAACCATCTTTGTTGCTAACACTGAAAAGTCTAATGCTAATGCTATAGATGCTATATCTAGAGGCGCCGAAACTATAATCTTTGTTATTCCTTCAGAAGATATTTCAATAGAAAACCTGTTAAAGAACATAGATACTGCCTCTACTCCAATTATCATTAAACCGGAATTTTTATCTCCTAAGTTTGTCAAACAGGTCGCTTCATATGATCATGTTAACCTGGAGGTTGACATTATTGGTCACCTTGCAAGAACAGGTAATTGGTATCACAATCTTACAGATGATCATTCGCTTTTTGAAGCCACTGTTAAACATACCAATACACTGTCTGTCGATGTCGGTTTATATCAAAATGCAGGTGCCAACATGATACAACAACTTGCTTATGCTTTGGCGCATATCAACGAGTACCTAAATCATTTTGACGATCAACCAAACACAATTCAAAAACAATCGTTAAAGGTCATTTTCAATGTTGCTGTTGGAACCAACTATTTTTTTGAAATTGCCAAACTTAGGGCATTAAGATTATTATTTAAAACGATTGCTAATGCATACCCGATAAACACTGATTGCATCATAAATGTGTCTCCTACAAAACGCAATAAGACCATTTATGACTACAACACCAATATGCTTCGTACAACAACTGAGTGCATGAGTGCTGTTTTAGGTGGCGCAAATACTATTATCAATTTACCATATGATGCTATCTATCACAAAAGCAACGAATTTGCAGATCGTATTTCTCGTAATCAATTGCTAATACTAAAGCATGAAAGCTATTTTGATAAGGTTGGCAATCCCTCAGATGGGGCTTATTATATAGAAAGTCTTACATCTCAAATGGCGAGCAAATCCTTGACGCTATTTAAGGATATAGAAGCGAATGGCGGATTTCTATCTCAACTCAAAGAAGGAACAATTCAAAAGAAAATAAAAGAAAGCGCTATAAAGGAGCAGTCACAATTTGATACTGGTGATTTTGTATTATTAGGAACGAACAAACACCCTAATCCGCAAGACAAAATGAAGGAAGACTTGGAGTTATATCCATTTGTGAAAACAAATCCAATAAAAACCTTAATTGAACCAATAATTGAAAAGCGACTTGCAGAAACTATTGAACAAGAACGACTTAAAACCGAATAAACTCTAAAAATATGAAGTTACGATTAACACTTTTAGCATTATGTATATGCCTATTAAACTGTAAAGATGATACACCAAAAAAAATAGATTTTGAGTATAAATATCCAAGTGTAGAAAATATATTGGATTGCGAAGGGATGGATACCGATTTATTAAGAGAGGCCTTTTACGCTTTTGAAGATGATTTAATAAAGTTCTATACACCAGGCAACCCAGTATATTCTCGCGCGTATAGTTTATTTGTAAGCCAAGCATCAAATAATAGAGTTGATTATCATAAAATGGTCTCTGAACATTCTAAAAAAGTGTTAGAGGCGTTAAAACAAGATGAGACATTATGGCGTCCTGCTGTTGACGCCTTTGGTAGTCGCTTAAATTATAACCATCCTTTTATAAAATGTGTGGCAGAAAACATTAAAGATGAGCCACTGCAAAAAACATTTAATGCTCTAGTACAAACTAACAGCCTCAGTTTACGTATGGTTGGAGAAGAACTTAAACGTAAAACTTTTGGTATGAAAGACGACAAGTATTTGGCAACTTACATAGCTCTTGAGTATTTCTACGGAAAAATATTTGATATCGATTTTAGTAAGGCTCCAGAAAAAACAATCGAAGTTAATAAAGAACATTCATCTCATGATGGTCACAACCATTAATATTATATTATGAGAAAAAACCTCCAGCATATACAATTAGAAACAACTACAACTTCAAGTAAAATCAATAAAGTTGATAGTTTCAAAACCGCTGAGGATATTAATGTCAAAGCATCATACTCAAAAGAAGACATTTCTAATCTTGAGCATTTAAATTTTGTAGCTGGTATTGCACCAAACTTACGTGGTCCTTATTCAACCATGTATGTTCGAAGACCTTGGACTATTCGTCAATATGCTGGATTTTCTACCGCTGAAGATAGTAATGCATTCTATCGTAGGAATCTTGCTGCTGGTCAAAAAGGGCTCTCAGTAGCATTCGATTTAGCAACACATAGAGGATATGATTCTGATCATGAACGCGTTGTAGGTGATGTTGGAAAAGCTGGTGTAGCCATTGATTCGGTGGAAGACATGAAAATCTTATTTGATCAAATTCCGCTTGATAAAATGTCGGTATCAATGACTATGAACGGCGCTGTTCTTCCAATTATGGCGTTTTATATTGTTGCCGCCGAAGAGCAAGGTGTTGCTCCTGAACTTTTAGCTGGAACCATACAAAATGATATTCTAAAGGAGTTTATGGTGCGTAACACGTACATCTACCCTCCTACGCCATCCATGAAAATCATTTCAGATATTTTTGAGTACACGAGTAAAAACATGCCTAAATTTAATAGCATTAGTATTTCAGGATATCATATGCAGGAAGCTGGTGCTACTTGTGATATCGAATTGGCTTATACTTTGGCCGATGGTTTAGAGTACATAAAGAAAGGACTTGAGGCTGGTATGGATATTGACACTTTTGCACCTCGCCTTTCTTTCTTTTGGGCGATTGGCATGAACCACTTTATGGAGATTGCTAAAATGCGTGCAGCGCGTATGCTATGGGCAAAATTAGTAAGCCAATTTAACCCTAAGAACCCAAAGTCTTTAGCACTTCGAACACATTGTCAAACTTCGGGATGGAGTTTAACCGAACAAGACCCTTTTAACAATGTAGCACGAACCACAATAGAAGCTGCAGCTGCGGCATTTGGAGGCACACAAAGTTTGCATACCAATGCCTTGGATGAAGCCATTGCATTACCAACAGACTTTTCGGCACGTATTGCTCGAAATACACAAATCTTTTTGCAAGAGGAAACAGGAATCACAAAAACTGTCGATCCATGGGCTGGAAGCTACTATATTGAAAAACTCACCGACGATATTGCCCAAAAAGCCTGGACATTAATACAAGAAGTTGAAGATTTAGGAGGAATGACCAAAGCTATTGAAGCTGGGATTCCAAAACTTAGAATTGAAGAAGCTGCTGCGCGTAAGCAAGCTCGTATAGATTCTGGGCAAGACATTATTGTTGGCGTGAATAAATATCGCCTAGAAGAAGAAGACCCTATCGCTACTTTAGAAGTTGATAACCAAACGGTTAGAAACGGACAAATAAAACGATTGGAGCAAATAAAAACTACAAGACATACAGAAGCCGTTCACAAAGCCTTATCAAAATTAACGGAAGCTGCACGCTCAGGAAAGGAGAATTTATTAGCTTTAGCAGTAAATGCAGCAAGAGAACGTGCTACTCTTGGTGAAATTAGCGATGCATTAGAAGCAGAATTTGGACGATATAAAGCACAAATAAAATCATTTTCAGGCGTGTATAGTAAAGAAATAAAAGATGACGAGAGCTTTAAAAAAGCTAGAGAGTTAGCCGATAAGTTTGCAGAACAAGATGGTCGAAGACCTCGTATAATGATTGCAAAAATGGGACAAGACGGACATGATCGTGGAGCAAAAGTTGTTGCTACAGGTTATGCAGATGTTGGCTTCGATGTAGACATTGGTCCGTTATTTCAAACACCAAAAGAAGCGGCTAAACAAGCTGTAGAAAATGATGTTCATATTTTAGGTGTATCTTCCTTAGCTGCAGGACATAAGACGCTTGTACCTCAAGTTATAGACGAATTAAAAAATTATGGCCGCGAAGATATAATGGTCATCGTTGGAGGTGTGATTCCAAAACAAGATTATCAGTATTTATTTGACGCTGGAGCTGTTGCTGTATTCGGGCCAGGAACGAAAATTAGCGATGCGGCAATTAAAATTTTAGACATCCTTATTGAGTAATATGACCTAAGTCAAATACTATTTATGAAACACATAGACAAAGCTACCCGATTTGCAAACTACATCATCGATATGTTAATTGTTTATATGTTGTTTGTCATATTTACATTGTTTGAAAATGACTACGGTCTCTATTATTTTGTGTTCAATGGTATCATGTTTTCTTATTACTTTTTGTTCGAAGTCACAACCAGTCAAACTATTGGTAAAATGATTACTAAAACCGAAGTTGTTCGTAAAGATGGTTCAAAAGCTAGTTTCATTAAAATTTTAATCCGATCTATCAGCAGACTTATCCCTGTAGACTGGTTGTCTTACATGTTTGGAAATGACATTGGCATGCACGACTTATTTTCAAATACAGTACTCAAGAAAAAGAAATGAAATTCTACCAAATAGAGTATAACACACTTACACTACATGTCAAAAAAGCACCTCTTTTTGTTCGTATTACCATGTTTGCTTTTTCTATCTTATGTTTTATTTTACCGCTTGCAGGTATAGTTGCTTCTGTTTCTTTTGGTAGTGGACTAAAGTTTGGGTTCTTCTTTGGTATGTTCATATTTGGACTTCTTGGATTCTATTTATTACGTCTATCACTTTGGAATACTTATGGAAAAGAGATTATAAGCCTAGATAGTGAAGTCATAACTTACTATGCCGATTATCGTTGGTTTAAAGGCGCATTAAAATCTGCAACTGCTGTGAAACCAACATTTTTATGGAATCCTGTTGGCTACATCGAAGATCAACAAGCGTGTTTAGTTATTGAAGCCGATGAATCGTCCATTGAAAGTGTTGTTAAAATGCCAATTTCTGAAATTGAAACACTTATTAAAAATTTAAATGAAACATTTTGAGAACAGGAGTGATTAAAATAAACAATACGTCAAAACTCTATAAAGCATTTGGTAAACGGGATTACATCTTATATGTGATGATTCTCTTATGTGTTTTTATTAATATAGACCTCTTTAGTTCGCAGCCACGCTTTTTAATCACAACAGGATTCTTTTGGAAAGGTATTGCTCTTGCCAGTCTTGTCGTGTTACTTTTCAGTTTAATACAATGGCATTTAAAGAAAAAAAAGGTTATAGATGTACTCTCAAATGGAATCATCATTGAAGGACAGCTCAAGTATAGTGATGTTATAAAACCTAATAAGACATCGTCATTTAACGTGCATCTTTTAGAATATCAGGTTCTAGGTAAAACCTATGAAATTGGTTTCAAAAGCAAAAACAAGCACCTACAATCAAATGTTATCATCTACAAAGTAAATCAGCCCGAAAAGGCTATTGTCTTTGAAGACTTGAGGCCAAATATGAAACAAATAATAGCACATTATTTATAGCCAATAATTCAACTAATTTTGCGTTACACCTATATGAAATTTGAAAGACGACATTTACTTTTAAACTATATTTTCATCATATGCCTTGTTATTTTAGTACTTAACGATCATGTATTTAAATGGGGATTCTCTAACTGGTTTACTGGAAAATTATCTGATATCGTTGGGATGATTATTCTTCCGATTTTAATTACATTTTTTAATCCTAAACACGTAAAATTTAACCTTTTTCTTTCGGCTGTATTGTTTATGTTTTGGAAATCGTCATTATCTACGAGCGCAATTGATTTCTATAATCAATACGCATTCATAAAAACCTCAAGAGTTGTAGACTACACTGATTATATAGCTATTGCCATGCTACCATTAGCCTATATTCTAATTAAAAAAATACGCAATGAGTCTGCATTTGTTATTCCCATCAAATTAAATGCTACCTTTATACTTCTGCCAACAGTGTTTATACTCATGGCAGAAACGCCTCCTAGATACTTTTATTTAACAGCTAATAATAGTCGTTTTATATGTCATAATTGTGATGTTACCTTAAACATGTCACAAAAGCGGATCTTAGAAAAACTTCATGAATTTGGCATCAAAAAAGACACAACATTAACGCCAATGGCAAGTTACTATGCCTCTAAAGGTGATAGTCTCAATTATTACAAAATTGAAAAGTTTATCATTGAAAATGACACCTTAGATAATGTGCAGCTATCAATGATAAAAACTAAAAAAGGCAAAACTAAGGTGTATTTTAATGGCTTTGATTACCGCGATACCATTTCCAATGCTAGAATGAAACGCAAATTAAGACGCTACTTTAGAAAATCTGTAAAACGGTATTTAAAAGCCATGTGAGATTATTATTTTCACTTCCTCTAGTATTTAGTCTGCGTTAAAACCTGTTAAACTTCTTTAAATCAATACCTTCTTTCCTATCTTCGGAAAAAAATTAGGAATTTTAGTACAAATTAACTTTTTCAACTAAAAACTTAGTTTTATATTTATACATTCAAACTTAAAATCAATTAAACTCAAACACATGAATCAAAATCCATCAACAAGAGTCATGCTTTGCATGCTCATGGTATTCTTTATTTCAATGGGATCCTTTGCACAGGAAACCACTATGGAGAAAAAAGAAATTTCACCTTCAGAACCAATTCCATCTAATCCTAATGTAAAAACCGGTGTTCTTAGTAATGGTCTCACTTATTACATTCAGAATAATGGAAAACCTGAAGACAAAGTTGAATTGCGTTTAGCAATCAAAGCAGGTTCTATATTAGAAACTGAAGATCAAAGAGGTTTGGCTCATTTTATGGAGCATATGAACTTTAACGGAACCACAAATTTTAAGAAAAACGAACTTGTTGATTACTTACAAAGTATTGGTGTAGAATTTGGAGCAGATCTTAATGCTTATACAGGTTTTGATCAAACAGTATACATTCTTCCTATTCCTAGTGATGATCCAGCAAAACTAGACAAAGGGTTTCAAATCCTACAAGATTGGGCTGGTGGAGCTTTACTTACTGCTAAAGATATTGACGAAGAGCGTGGTGTTGTAATTGAAGAATACAGAACACGTCTAGGTGCTGCAACAAGAATGCAATCTAAATACTTAGATAAAATCGCATATAAGTCGCAATACGCAGATCGTTTACCTATTGGAACTAAAGAAAATCTAGAGAATTTCAAATATGAAAGTTTAAGAAACTTTCAAAAAGATTGGTATCGTCCTAATTTAATGGCAGTTATTGCTGTTGGAGATTTAGATGTTGAGACACTTGAGAAGAAAATAAAAGACAACTTTAGTGGTTTAAAAAACCCAGAAAACCCTAAGCCAAGACAAGAATTTGGATCAGAAAACCATGAAGGTACATTTGTAGCTATTGAATGGGATGAAGAAGCAACAGGTAGTCAAGTTCAAATTTATTACAAGGATAAAGGTGATGTAAAAAAGACCAGAACTGTAAAAGACTATAGAGACAATATGGTTGAAGGTCTATTTACTCAAATGATTAACAATAGACTTAGAGAGTATAGCAACAAACCAAATCCACCATTTATTTTTGGATTTTCGTTTCATGGTGGAATTATAGGAAACAAAGAGGCTTACCAATCTATAGCTCAAACTAACGAAACTGGACAGTTAGAGGCATTGAAGACACTTTTAGAAGAAAACGAACGTGTAAAACGTTTCGGATTTAACGCTTCGGAATTAGAGCGTGCTAAAAAAGATTACTTCGCTAGAACAGAGCGTTCATATAAAGATAGAGATAAGCAAGAATCTGGTCGTATCGTTGGTCGTTATATTCAAAACTTCCTACAAGAAAGCCCGATGCCTAGTACCGAATGGACTTATGATTATGTAAAATCACAGCTCCCAACAATTAAACTAGATGAAGTTAATGGCCTAATAAAAGACTTTTTACATGATGACAATCGCTTAGTCGTGCTTACTGGCCCTAAAAAGGACGGATTAACTAAAGTGACCGAAAAAGAAGTTATCGACTTATTGGATAGTGTTAAAAACAGTGATATCAAAGGTTATGAGGATGAAGCTGTACGCTCAGAATTAATGACAAACAAACCAGCTAAGGGTAGCACTGCTAGCGTAGATGTGAACCATAAAGGACAGATTAATGAGACAACAACAATTACATTAAGTAATGGCGCAAAGGTTACTTATAAGAAAACCGATTTTAAAAATGATGAAATTCTTTTTGAAGCATTTAGCTATGGAGGTACTTCTTTATACACTACAGAAGAATTAAAGCAAACGGCAAGTGCTAATGGTGGATTAACTGAAGCTGGTATTGATGGCTTATCTAAAAATGATATGACGAAAGTGATGTCTGGTAAAATTGCAAATGTTAGACCATACATTGGAGGATTAGACGAAGGTATGCGAGGATCGACGACGCCTAAAGATTTAGAGTCGATGTTTCAACTTATTCATTTGTATTTCACAAAGTTAGATAAAGACCCAGAGGCCTTTGCATCTTTTATTAGTAAGCAAAAAGCATTTCTAGGAAATATCATATCAAACCCTAATGTGTCGTTTTCAATTGCTTTAGGAGAGTTTTTAAATGAAGGAAACCCAAGATACACTGGCTTCCCTACTCCTGAAAGATTAGACAAAGCAAACTATGATTTAGCATACGAAAAATATAAAGAGCGTTTCGCTAACGCTGGAGATTTTAATTTCTATTTTGTTGGAAACATTGACGAAAATAAAATTAAGGAACTAGCTGAGACCTATATTGCTTCTTTACCAGGAAACTCTAACAGAGAAACTTATAAGGTTTCATCTTTTAGACCTAAATCTGGCGCACAAGAATTTGTTTACAAAAAAGGTACTGAGCCTAAGAGTCAAGTAAATTTAGTCTTCAGAGGTGAAACTAAGTACGACGTTAAGGAAGCTAGAGCAATGAGTGCTTTAGGTGAATTATTAAGTATTAAACTCATAGAAAAATTGCGTGAAGAAGAAGGTGGTGTTTATGGTGCTGGTGCAAGAGGTTCTATAAGCAAGCTACCTTACGGACGTTTTAATTTTAGTATTTCTTTTCCTTGTGCTCCTGAAAATGCTGAAAAATTGGCAGCTGCATCTATTGCAGAACTTCAGAAAATTATAGACAATGGTCCTGAAGCCTCAGATTTAGACAAAGTAAAGAAAGCCTTATTATTAACAAGAAAAGAGCAATTAGAACAAAATCGTTTCTGGTTATCAGCAATTAAAAATGCAGATTATAGTAAATCAGATTTAGATAATGTTGTTAACTACGAAGCTAACGTGAATGCACTTACAACGAAAGATTTGCATAATGTTGCTAAAAAGTATTTACAAGATGGCTATTTAAAAGCAATACTATTACCAGAAGAATAAACCTATTTAAATATATTAAAAAGCAGCCGTTATAGGCTGCTTTTTTTATATTACCCTATCACTATCAATATCTTAACATAAGTGATAAAATACGTTTAAATACTGTTAACAACTTACGTTTCCAAAACTCGTAAATAATCGTATTTTTACAGTTGAAGAAGTCAGTAAAACTTCTATAAATAAAACCAAATCATTTAATGGGTAAAATCATTGCAATCGCCAATCAAAAGGGAGGTGTTGGAAAAACAACAACTTCTGTAAATTTAGCAGCATCGCTAGGAGTTCTTGAGAAGAAAGTACTGCTTATTGACGCTGATCCACAAGCAAATGCGACGTCAGGACTTGGCATCGTTGTAGAACAAGTGGAAGTTGGGACCTACCAATTATTGGAACATACGGCATCTGCCGAAGAATGTATTGTTGAAACAGACTCTCCTAATGTAGATATTATTCCTGCACATATAGACCTTGTGGCTATTGAAATTGAACTCGTAGACAAAGACCAACGTGAATATATGCTTAAAAAGGCCATAGCACATTTAAAATCGTCTTATGACTATATTTTAATAGATTGTGCGCCTTCTTTAGGTCTACTCACATTAAATGCCTTAACTGCTTCTGATGCCGTTATTATTCCTATACAATGTGAATACTTTGCACTAGAAGGTCTAGGAAAGTTATTGAATACGGTTAAGAGCGTACAGAAAATTCACAATACCGATTTAGATATTGAAGGTATGTTACTCACCATGTTTGATCAACGTTTACGTTTATCAAATCAAGTCGTTGAAGAAGTACAAAAACATTTTAGTGATATGGTTTTTGAAACAATTATTCAACGAAATGTAAGATTAGGTGAAGCACCTAGCTATGGAGAAAGTATTATAAAATATGATGTGAGTAGTAAAGGCGCTTCCAACTATTTAAGTTTAGCAAAAGAAATTATAAACAAAAACTCATAATGGCGAAGGCAACAAAAAAGCAAGCACTGGGTAGAGGTTTATCGGCATTGTTGAAAGACCCATCAAACGATATAAAATCTGCAAATGATAAAAATGCAGATACGATTATTGGAAATATCGTAGAATTAGACATAGAAACAATTGAAATTAATCCGTTTCAACCTCGTACCAATTTCAACGAAGAAACACTTAGGGAGCTCGCATCTTCAATTAAAGAATTAGGTGTTATACAACCCATAACAGTTAGAAAATTAGAGTTTAATAAATTTCAACTGGTATCGGGTGAACGTCGTTTTAGAGCATCAAAACTTATTGGTTTAAAAACGATTCCAGCTTATATAAGAATAGCTAACGATCAAGAATCGCTAGAAATGGCTTTGGTCGAAAATATCCAACGTCAAGATTTAGATCCCATTGAAATTGCACTCTCCTATCAACGTCTTATTGATGAAATTGCATTAACTCAAGAACAAATGAGTGAGCGCGTTGGCAAGAAACGATCTACAATTGCTAATTATTTGCGCTTACTAAAATTAGATCCTATTATTCAAACCGGAATGCGTGATGGATTTATTTCTATGGGTCATGGACGAGCTATTATTAACATAGAAGATCAAAATGATCAGTTAGATATTTATGAAAAGATTATAACAGATAAATTATCTGTTAGAGCTACAGAGGCTTTAGTAAAAAATTATCATAATCCTAAAGTCAAAAAAGCCGTCGAATCTCAGGAAATACCTAAATTTGTTAAAAAAGGCATAAAAGAATTTTCAGAATACTTTGGTCATAAAATTGGCGTTAAAGTATCTAAGAATGGAAAGGGACAAATTACAATTCCATTTCATTCCGAAGAAGATTTCAATCGTATAAAAAAACTAGTGCAACGTGCTAAATAAATTAGTCTACAGTTTACTCTTTACACTCGTTTTCAGTGCTAGTATTTTCGCTCAAGAAAATAATAAAACTGAAGAAGTAGACACTGATCTCATTGTTGTTAGAGATTCTACAAAAACTAAAAGAGAACCTATTAATGTTTTAGCGCCTTCTAAAGCCGCTTTTTATTCTGCTATACTTCCGGGTTTAGGACAAGCATACAATAAAAAATATTGGAAAATACCCGTTGTTTATGCCTTAATAGGAACACCTTTATATTTTTATATTAAAAACGATAAGGATTATAATATTTATCGTGATGCTTATAAACGACGTTTGGCTGGTTTTGGGCAAGGATCTCCAGGAGATCCGTTTCCTAATGTTTCAGACGATGGATTAATTAGAGCTCAACAGCAATTAAGACGTAATAAGGAATTGGCATTATTAATTACAATTGGGATGTATGCATTGAACATCGTCGATGCAAATGTTGATGCACATTTACTGCAATTTAATGTTGATGAAGATTTAACTGTAAGGCCTCATTTTAAGTACAACCAAAGAGAAAACAATACAGATTTAGGGTTGACACTAAATTTTAAATTCTAAGGCATGAATATAGCATTATTAGGCTACGGAAAAATGGGCAAGGCAATAGAGAAAATTGCATTAGATCGTGGGCATCACATTCAATTAAAAGTCTCTAGTTCTACTCAAAATTTCGTGCTAAACAATATTGACGTTGCTATAGATTTTAGTTTACCCTCTACCGCTGTTACTAACATTTCTGCATGTTTAAATGCTGGTGTGCCCGTAATTTCGGGAACAACAGGTTGGCTAGATGCCTACGACGATATGGTTCAACTATGCCGTTTAAAACGTGGTACATTTCTATATGCTTCAAATTTTAGTTTAGGTGTCAATATCTTTTTTGAAATTAATAAAACCCTAGCCAAGTTAATGACTGGGTTACCACAATATAAAACAAGCATCGAAGAAATTCATCATACACAAAAGTTAGATGCACCAAGTGGTACTGCAATCACCTTAGCCGAAGCTATTATCGAACATTCTAACTATAAAAACTGGAATTTAGATGCATCAAAACAAAATGAGATTGGTATTTTAGCAAAACGAATTGAAAATGTACCTGGAACTCATGAAGTTAATTATGATTCTGAGGTGGATAGTATTCAAATAAAGCATACCGCTCATAGTAGACAAGGCTTTGCCTTAGGAGCCGTTATTGCTGCAGAATACGTTCACGATAAACAAGGACTATTTACAATGAAAGACGTCTTAAATATTAGTTAATCTTAATATCTAATGTAACGTTTATTAATACTTAACAACTCACAAAGAAATTAAAATATAGACATGACAAGTACGCAGTGGTTAATTTTTATTCTCATCATACAATTCATTCATGGTCTTGGTACATGGAAACTATACGTTAAAGCTGGGAGAAAAGCCTGGGAGGCTTTCGTTCCTGTGTATAACGCTGTGGTTCTAATGAAAATTATTAATCGTCCAAGATGGTGGACCTTTTTATTATTCGTACCTATAGTGAACCTTATTATGTTACCTGTTGTTTGGGTGGAAACTGCTAGGAGTTTTGGTAAAAACCAATACATAGATACCTTTTTGGCGGTAATAACTTTAGGATTCTATAACTACTACCTCAATTATGCAGCTGATGTATCTTATGTAGAAAACAGAAACATCAACCCAAAATCGAGCTCTGGTGATTGGGTGAGTTCTATTTTATTTGCAATCGTTGCAGCTACAATTGTTCATACATATTTCATCCAGCCTTTTACAATTCCGAGTTCTTCGCTCGAAAAATCACTATTGGTTGGTGATTTCTTATTTGTTAGTAAAATACACTATGGTGCACGCGTACCTATGTCCACAGTAGCAACTCCAATGGTTCATGATACCATTCCAGTTGTCAATGTAAAATCATATTTATACAATGATAAGATTGAAGAAAATAAAACATCATTAAAAAACAAATTACAGTTACCTTATATGAGGATTCCTGGATTTGAAACTATCGAACGTAACGATATTGTTGTTTTCAATCAACCAGCCGATACCTTGTTAGACATGAATGATTTCACGCCAGATCGAAATTATTATAAGCCTATCGATAAGAAAACAAACCTTGTAAAACGTTGTGTTGGTATCCCTGGAGATTCCTTGCAAATTATTGATGGCTATGTTTACATTAACGGTAAGAAAAATGAACTACCAGACAGAGCTAAACTTCAACACCATTATACTTGGGAAGCAAAAGATAATTTAACTCAAAGTTATATGGATAATCTCATTAATCAATATGAAATTGAAACGGTTTCGTCATTTTATAAAATTGACAAGAAACTATGGGACAACCCTAGAATTAAAGCCTACTTTGAAGACTTAAAAAAGCAAAGAAAAGCCTATTTAAAGGAATCGTCTAGAGACTCTCTAATGGTTGAAGTTGTTGGTGCAATTAGTAGCGATGAAATGAGAAAACTGAAAATGGAACCGCTCCCTTTAAAATACAACTTAAATCTAACTGCGGAAAATGCGGCACTCATCAAGAGTTTGCCTATGACCAAATCTTTACAACAGTTTTCCTACCAGCATGAAGATCCAACTGTATTTCCTCATAACCCACAATATAACTGGAATTATGACAATTTTGGACCAATTTACATTCCTGAAAAAGGAGCAACGGTTGAATTAAATTTAGAAGTCTTACCGCTCTATAAACGATTGATTTCAGAATATGAAGGTAAAAAAGTGACGACGCGAGGGAATCAGGTGCTCATTGAAGGTGAACCCGTAAACTCTTACACCTTTGATAATGATTATTACTGGATGATGGGAGATAATAGAAACAACTCGGTAGACGCTCGTGCATGGGGTTATGTTCCTTTTAATCATGTGGTTGGTAAACCTGTATTTATTTGGATGAGTTGGGACGGCATTAAAAACCCACGTTGGGAGCGCTGGTTTACAACGGTTGGCGGTTCTGGAAAACCAGTCTCTTATTTAATTCCGTTTTTAGTTCTACTGGCAGGCTGGTTTGGCTTCAATAAATGGAGACAAAAGAAAAAAGCTAAATAAGACTTAATGACATTACGATGGAGGTTGTATTACATCCAACATATTTTCCGAGCATAGCACATTTTGTAGCCATGGCACAGGCCAATCATATTATTTTTGAAGTCTGTGATAATTACCAAAAGCAAACTTATAGAAATCGAACGTCTATTTATGGTGCTAATGGTAAACTCGACCTAAATGTTCCTGTGGTTTACTCTCAAAAGAATCGTCAATTGTCTAAAAATGTTGCTGTTTTTAATTCAGAAGATTGGCAAACTCAGCATTTAAAATCTCTGGAATCAGCTTATAGAACCTCTCCCTTTTACGAATTCTATATTGACGACTTACTTCCTCTTTTTCAAATGGAGGCAACAACTATAACGGACTTTAACTTCAAATGTATCGAAGCCATTTTTAATTGTTTACAACTACCCCTTTCTTATGGGAAAACCGAGCAGTATGAGATGGACCTTAAGCCTAATATCGATGCTAGAGGATTAGTTAATAGTCGTAAAGAAATTCTACAAAATTTTAAACCTTATGCGCAAGTTTTTGATACAAAACATGGTTTTTTAAATAACTTAAGCATTTTAGATTTGTTGTTTAATGAAGGCCCAAATACCGAATTGTATCTGAACGCACAAACCTTGCAACTGTGACATTACAATCTGTTGTTCATTACGGTATTCATTTTTTGTTGCCTTTAGTTGTTGCCCTAGTATATTTTAGAGCGCAATGGAAATTTGCATACTTTATCATGTTATGTGCCTTTGTAATTGATCTCGATCATCTGCTCGCAAATCCAATATTTGACCCTAATAGATGTAGTATCAATTTTCATCCTCTACACTCCTATTATGCTATTGGTATATATGTGCTATTGTCCTTGTTTAAAATCACAAGACTAATTGGTATTGGGTTAATTATTCATATTATAGCAGATCAGGTAGATTGCTGGATGATGTAGTCGCTATTTAAGTTTTACCTTGGCCATAATAGGAAAGTGGTCAGAATAATTGACTTCATAAGTTTTGAAGGCATTAATCTCAAAATCTTTGTCGACTAAAACAAAATCTATTCGAACTGGGAAAAACTTAAAATCAAACGTTCTTCCAAATCCGTTACCTGCTTGTTCAAAAGCATCTTTTAAATCACCTTTAATCTCTTTATACACATAAGAATATGCCGTATTGTTAAAATCGCCACAAATAATCATTTGATAATGACATTTTGCTTTATGCTTTAAAAACAACTCCGTTTGAGATTGTTGCATTTTAAACGTAGAACTTACTCGTTTAACTAAGTTTTCAGATTTTTCTTTTGTTAATTCTTCAACGTTTGGATCAATACCAGACGATTGCAAATGCACATTATATATTCTTATAGTGTCACCAAATCTAACGATATCAGCAAAAATGGCATTGTTCGATGTATTCGGAAATTCTATAGAACCAGAATTGATAATAGGGTATTTCGTGAATATCGCTTGTCCGCTTTTTACTTTTTGTCCAGAGAGTTTTTCATACTTAAAATAACCATTTAATTCAACAGCAGCATCAGGTCTGTATTCTTGCATACATAGTACATCTGGCTGCTTTTCAGAAATAAATCCTGAAAGATTCTGCTTTAAATCAGGATCGTCAATCCAATCAAAGAGATTAAACAATCTTACATTATAGTTCATTACAGAAAGGTTATCTCTGTCATCAACGTTTTTTGACGATGAGAACTTATACAATGAAAATACATAGCTATAGCCTAAAACAAGAACGACCAGAGAAACTAAAAGCTGTTTTTTAACTTTTAGTAGCCAGTATATTACAAAGAGTATATTAATTATAATGAGAAAAGGAACGGCCAAACTAAGCACTGATAAGAACGCAAATTTCTTTGGTTCTACATAGGGTAAAACATAAGATAAAAGCAACACAAATGCCATCAATGAATTGATAATAAATATGAGTTTCTCTAAACGTCTTAGTTTACGCATGGGGTTTCAATCCTTACCTGCTTTAAATAAAAATGCCTTTTCTTCCTTGGTTAAACTTTCATAACCACTTTTATTAATCTTATCCAAAATAAGATCAACTTTTTTCTGATTATTAAACTCACTAAACTCGGCTTTATTATGGCCAGCAAAGGGTTTCTTTTTATTTCTATGAACTGTTCTAAGTGTTGGTTTGGGCTTAAACAAGTTAGCAATTTTGTCCATCAATTTCCCAAAACCCTTACCTATATCCTTACCTTTTAGTAATTGGGTCGCATAAATATAGCCCAATAAATTTCCCCCTAAATGGGCAATATTTCCTCCCTGATTGTTTCCAAATAAGCCAATAACATCAAATGCTACTAATGCCACTCCAATATACCATAGTTTAATTTTTACTGCAAAAAATTGGGCTTCACGATATGGCATATAAGCACAAATAAATATGAGCAAAGCCCTCACACCTGCCGATGCACCAACCAAAGGGCCAGCATTGGCTAATAACATGTTATTAGGTAATATATTATAAGCTGCTAAATAGGCCAATCCTCCAATAATAATCCCTAAAAAGTAAATATTTAATGACTGTTTTCTTGGAAAAAGATTCACCATGGTTCGTGATATAAAGTACAGTACAACCATGTTAAACAACAGATGAAATAGATCATAATGTGTAAATCCGTAGGTAACAATAGACCAAGGTTTCACTATAAAATCGGAAACATCTCTTGGTAATTCAAGCCAAGTTAAGGTCATCTCTCTAGGAACAGCTCTAACCACCTTAAGTATCCAACTAAGGAAAAAAACAGTAACATTTACTGCTATAATTTTCTCAAAAACGTTTAAATTTTTAAGTTTCTCTTTGAAGTCATGCGCTAGCGATGTCATCGATCCCAACGATTTTTGTTAAACTGCGTTTTTTTCCAATACCACATAATAATAAAACCTGTAAATGCGCCACCAACGTGCGCCATATAAGCAGTGTTGCTATTACTGAAAAATGATTGACCAGAAAAAGCCGAAATGATATCTAGGATAATGATTCCAGGAATAAAATATTTTGCTTTAATAGGCACTGGTAAAAAGATCAACATTAATTTTGCCTCAGGGTTCATCATTCCAAAAGCAGCCAAAACCCCCATAATACAACCAGAAGCACCAACCATTCTGGCCATCGTTACCTTATTCATTTCATAAAGAGAACTAAAGGCATCTGAGCCAATTTGAGGTCCTGAGTAATTATTTTCTACTAATATATCACTCAAACCACTATGGAAAAGTCCTGGCTTAATATAATCGCCCTCAATAGAATTTACATTTATGATTTCATGTAACAACTCTGGGCTAAAATTAAACCCAGTAATACCTTGAGAAGCAGAATAATATTGAAAATAGTAATACCCTAATTGAAATAGCATTGCGCCTAAGCCAGCAGAAATATATAAGAACAAAAACTTCTTAGAACCCAACTGTGTTTCTACCGCAGTTCCAAACATCCAAAGGGCAAACATATTAAATAGAAGGTGTGCTCCTCCACCATGCATGAACATATGCGTGAAAATTTGCCATGGTTTAAACAAATCATTTTCAGGAAAATACAATGAAAACCAATGACTAAACAATTCACCATTACCTAAGGTAATAGTCCCAATAAACATAATAACGTTTATTATGAGTAAATGTTTAACTGTATCTGTTATGCCTCTTATCATATATTAATTACATAAATTTTTTATCAAAATCGTCGACGCTCATGGTAATAAACGTGACTCTATTAGTTGGTGAAACCGATGGTTCTTTACAAGCAAATAAGCTATTTACCAAATGCTCTTGTTCTATCGTTGTTAAAGATTGCCCCGTTTTTATCGCAAGACTTTTAGACATTGATTTTGCCAATAAATCTGTTGCACTAAAATTACTATCAGGGACTTCTTGCTCTATATCACTTATAAGTTGTTCCAAAATAATAGAAACTTCACTTTCAGGAACATTTACAGGTACACCAGTAATTTCTATAGTGCTGTCTTTAAATGAAGAAAACACAAAGCCTGTATGTTCCAGGTCTTCTTTTAGTTGTTGTAACACTGTCATTTCCGTAGAAGAAAATTCTAAAGTAAGTGGGAATAATAATTGCTGACTCACAGCTTCCTTGACAGTGAGGTGTTTTAAAAATCCTTCATATAAAATACGCTGATGTGCGCGATGCTGATCGAGTATCATCATTCCTGATTTTATAGTACTTATAATATATTTATTATGAAGTTGGTAAGTAGTTTGAACAGTTTCAGTAGTTACATCATCAGAAAACAACGATGTTTTTTCAGGATCGCTTTCAAACTCCACTTCACTAAAATCACTATCCGTTTTTGTGCCTTTAGATTCCAGACCTACATACAAACTTTCCCACTGTGCTGCTGGTTCTTTCCTATAAGTTTGGGTCAATCCACGAGACGATACCGGACTTTTTTCTTCTTGAAATGGATTAAAAGAACGATCAACTTCAACCTTTGGTGTAGTTGCATTTTTATCTCTATAACTGTAAGGTGTGTCTAAGTTGTTATCTCGTTCAAAATCTAACACAGGTGCAATATTAAATTGTCCTAAACTGTGTTTTACAGAAGAGCGCAAAATAGCATAAAGCGTATGTTCATCATCAAACTTAATTTCAGTTTTTGTTGGATGAATATTAATATCAATGCTCTTTGGATCAACCGTTAAGTTGAGAAAATAACTAGGATGACTTCCTTCTTTTACTAAGCCCTCAAATGCCGAATTTATAGCGTGATTGAGATAAGCACTTTTGATAAATCTATTGTTAACGAAAAAGAATTGCTCACTTTTTGTTCGTTTTGCAAATTCAGGTTTCCCAACAAATCCTGAAATTTTCAAGACTTCAGTTTCTTCTTCAACAGGCACCAGTTTTTCGTTTGTTTTTCCTCCAAAAATATTTACAACGCGTTGTCGATAATTACTTTCTGGAAGATTAAAACTCTCACTCCCGTTATGATACATTGAAAATGTTATGTCAGGATGTGCCAATGCTACACGATGAAACTCGTCAATTATATGTCGGAGTTCAACATTATTAGATTTCAAAAAATTACGTCTAGCTGGAATATTAAAAAACAAATTCTTCACCGATAGTGACGTTCCTTTTGGTGTCACCACCATATCTTGATTTTTAATCGTGCTACCTTCAATCTCAATTAATGTTCCCAGTTCGTCTTGCTCTAGTTTCGTTTTTAGCTCTACATGTGCAATGGCAGCAATACTGGCAAGTGCTTCCCCTCTAAAGCCTTTTGTATTTAAGCTAAAAAGATCTTCTGCAGAACGTATTTTAGATGTAGCATGACGCTCAAAGCTAAGTCTAGCATCGGTAGCACTCATACCTTTTCCATCGTCAATAACTTGAATTAAGGTTTTACCCGCATCTTTTATGATAAGTTTGATTGTGCTGGATCCAGCATCTATAGCGTTTTCTAATAATTCTTTAACAACCGAAGCTGGTCGTTGTACAACTTCACCTGCCGCAATTTGATTCGCAACATGATCTGGTAACAATTGAATAATGTCTGCCATTAGCGTTTAAGAGAGAAAATGGATAAATCGAAATCTATGATATAAAGAAAGACTAAAATCAAAACACCAATAATAATAAGTACGCGACGGTTAGCTCCACTTCTATCACCATTATGTCGATAGTCATCAATGGCATTATTAAACTTTGTTTTCAACCCCTTATTATCACCAGCAGTAACACGATATTCGTCAAATTTATGCTTTAATTCATAAGGATTCCCATCACCTTTGTAGTAACGAGGTTGATAGCTGTATTTCTTATTTTTTCTTGTACTTAAAATTCCCATAATGCTATGATTTTTCGTAGTGAGTTAAAATAAACCATAGTGCAATTATCATACCTAAAATCACTATAAGTCTAATAATAGATATACGTCGTTTGCCACTATGCTTACCTTGGCTTCTTACAGTATCCCATTGCGACTTTAAATCGTCCTCTTCCTTCTCATCGCGAAGATGTCTCGGAATATAATTAAAACGTTTATTTTTTCGCTGTTGGAACAAACTCACTAATTAATCTAGTCTATTGTTTCAAAAGTAAAGAATTTACAAGGAAAACTTGCTGTTCAAGTCCTAAAAATTGTTAACAAACAGTGCTTTCATCAGAAATATGAAACTCTTAGTTGTTATCGTTTCAAGACTACTTGATAAAACAACTCTCTTAAGTTAGTATAAGGGATAAAACATCTATTGACGTCGCAGATCTGCCATTTTAATAGCAGCAATAGCAGCTTCTGTACCTTTATTACCATGCTTTCCACCAGAGCGGTCTATAGATTGTTGCATAGTATTGTCTGTAAGTACACAGAAAATAACTGGAGTATCAGAAGATAAGTTCAGTTCTTTGATACCATGAGTAACACCTTCACAAACAAAATCGAAATGCTTTGTTTCGCCTTGAATTACGCAACCTATAGCAATAACGACATCTACATCTTGTTCAATCATTTTTTTGCTGCCATAGATCAACTCAAAACTACCAGGTACATCCCATTTGATAATGTTATCAGCCAATGCACCACAATCTACCAAGGCATCATAAGCGCCTTCATATAAGCCATTAGTTATGGTGTCATTCCATTCTGAAACAACAATCCCAAACCGAAAGTTCTTCGCGTTTGGGATTGTGTTTTTATCGTAGTTTGATAAATTATGATTTGCAGTTGCCATATTAGTTGTTTGCTTCTGCTCTACCTATAAATGTTTCAATATTTTTAGCTTGATCAGAATCTGAAAAATCAGATTTAATTCTCTTATAGTATTGTAATGCCTTATTATACTCACTTAAGGTTTGAGCTACATTAGCCGCCTTTAATAAATACATTGGTGTTGTATAGTCATTTGTTGACGCCGCAATTGCTTTTTCATAATATTCTAAAGCATCAGGTAATTGATTTAACTGAACAAAAGCATCTCCCATTCCTCCTTTTGCAAGAGGTCCTAAAACAGCATCATCGGTTTTAAACTCACCTAAATACTTCACAGCATTTGAGTAATCTTTTAAGTTTAAATACGCCATACCAGCATCATAACTAGCTATATTTCCAGCAGGAGTACCACTGTATTGATCTGCGATATCGGTTAAACCTAATTTTCCTTCGGCACCATCAAGCGCTATAGTTAATAGAGAATCTTTATTAGCTCCAGCAACAAAGGCATCATCAAAATGCTTTTTAGCTGTATACATTTCATTCATAGCTTCTTCTGCCTTTGGCTCTGCAATAAACTTCTTGTATCCTAAGTAACCTAACATGATAGCCGCAGCCAAACCAATAATAATGAAAATACCTTTTTGGTTTCTAGCAACAAAGTCTTCCGCTTTATTAGCTCCTTCATCTAAAGTATTAAATACTTCAGCTGTTGTAGACTCTTGTTCTAAAACTTCTATCTTCTCACCTTTTTCCTTAATAGGTTTCGGTTTATATCCTCTTTTCTTATATGTTGCCATAATTCTGTATTTGTGCCCGCAAAAATAAAATTTTTATTGGGATTTAAAAGGTAAATTATTTGTTATTTTTACATCCTCTTACAATAAACACAACCTTAATAAGAATATTCCTATTAGTTTTATGATTTTAAACACGTTAAGTTTAGTTAATTATAAAAATTTTGAAAGCCAAGATTTTGAATTTGATTCTAAAATTAACTGTTTTGTTGGTTCTAATGGTGTCGGGAAAACCAATGCCTTAGACGCTATCTACCATTTGTCCTTCGGAAAGAGCTATTTCAACCCAGTGGCTACGCAAAACATTAAGCATAAGGCAGACTTTTTTGTTGTGGATGGCATTTTTAACAAAAACGACAAAACTGAAAAAATCGTAGTGTCCTTAAAACGCGGACAAAAAAAAATGATAAAACGTAATGGTAAAGCCTATGAACGATTTAGTGATCATATTGGGTTTATTCCATCTGTAATCATTTCACCTGCCGATCGCGATTTAATTATTGAAGGCAGTGATACACGCCGCAAATTTATTGATAGCGTCATATCTCAAAGCGACAAGCCATACCTCAATACGTTAATTAACTATAACAAAGTACTATCACAGCGTAATGCTTTACTCAAATACTTTGCACTCAACAATACATTTAACGCACAAACTTTAGAGGTATATAACGAACAGTTGCACACTTATGGAAGTGCCATTTTTGAAACACGCGATGCGTTTCTAAAAACCTTTATACCAATATTTAAAGCGCGTTATCAAGCCATTAGTAATAATAACGAGGCCATTAATATTCATTATAAAAGTGATTTGTTTGATAATGACCTACAAACTCTTCTAACTCAAAACATCAATAAAGACAAAGCTTTACAATACACAAGTGTAGGGATTCATAAGGATGATCTTAATTTTCAGATCGATACCTACCCTATTAAAAAATTTGGAAGTCAAGGTCAGCAAAAATCATTTTTAATTGCTCTTAAATTGGCGCAGTTTGATTTTGTAAAGGAACAAAGTGGTGTTACACCATTGTTGCTACTCGATGATATTTTTGATAAGTTGGATGAAAATCGCGTTGCTCAAATTATCAGTTTGGTCGACAATGATGATTTTGGGCAATTATTCATAAGTGATACGCACGCCGAACGCACCGAACATATTGTGAAACAAATTCACCAATCATATAAAATTTTCAAACTATGAAAAAGATAGCACTCCTACTCTTTTTAGTTGGTCTATTTAGCTGCTCTAAAGACCCAGCATCTTTTGTAGAACATATTGGGGGTTATTGGGAAATTGATGAAGTTACCTTAAAAGATGGTTCTAAAAGAACATACACGTTTAATAATACTATAGACTATATTGAAGTTTCTGATAGTTTAACAGGATTTAGAAAAAAGATGTTACCAAATCTCGCTGGAAAGTACGAAACGTCAAAAAGTGCTGAATTTTTTAAAATGATTATTGAAAATGATAGTTTGAATATTTATTACAAAACACCATATTCTAGTTGGAAAGAAACGGTTTTAAATGCTAATGAGAGTCAGTTGTTAATTATAAATAATACCAATAAAGATGTGTATCTTTATAAACGCTATCAACCTCTAGATTTAGACTAATGGCAAAACGACAAAATGATCACTTACCAATAAGCGATATCCTTAAAGAATTTGTGGATACCAATAAACTTCAGGCAGGTTTAGATAAGGTAGATGTGCGAGAAGCTTGGGCCAAAATGATGGGAAATGGTGTTAACAACTATACCACAGATATCAAACTCGATAGGGACACCTTATACGTTTCATTAAGTTCGAGTGTACTTCGTGAAGAGTTAAGCTATGGAAAACAAAAAATAATAGATATGCTCAATGAGTCTGTGGGAAAAGAAGTTATTAAAAAATTAGTGCTTAGATGATATCGCAAGTTGTAGAGTATTGTTCATGAAATGGCCTTGGGATATGTTCAAAAAGAAGATACCTTTAGATGAGCTTATTGGTACTTGGAAAACAGAAGATGACCTTTTTTTTAAAATAGACATCGTCTATTACTTATCTTTTTCAGAACATGGAAAAGGATATTATCAAACATGGTGTTGGACCAATGGTGATAACGGCGAGGTAACCGTTCCTATTGAATGGAAACGACTAAATTCTGATACCATTCTTATAAAAAAAGCGAATGATACAAAAGCCGCCGAAATAATTTATACCATCCATAAAACATCAAAACAATTGGAACTTACAGAACTAAAAA
Source organism: uncultured Psychroserpens sp. (assembly GCF_947494225.1). Lineage (NCBI taxonomy): Bacteria > Pseudomonadati > Bacteroidota > Flavobacteriia > Flavobacteriales > Flavobacteriaceae > Psychroserpens > uncultured Psychroserpens sp. The sequence goes on along the minus strand of NZ_CANLUG010000003.1, from coordinate 71,736 downwards.
ACAAGACTGAACTATCGCCATACAAACGGTTCTGGATTGTCCCAAAACCGCTATTCAAAGCATTTGAATTATAACTTTAAACTCTCAAAATATTTCAGTAAATTCAAACTTTAAAAGTTCCAACCACATGAAATACATGAAACTCATTGCAACTTTGGTACTCACCTTAGTTGTTTTTTATTGTTTAAATACGAAGCTGGGCGCAATTCCTCCCGTCGGAAAGTTTCTTGACCCCGTAAATGGTGTATGGCAAAATGAAACCAACGAGATTATCGAAGGAGATGTAACCATTGCTGGCTTATCGGCTCCTGTAACGATTCATTATGATGCGCATTTAATTCCGCACATCTTTGCACAGAATGATGCCGATTTATATAAAGCTCAAGGCTATGTTACCGCCAAACATCGTTTGTGGCAAATGGAATTTCAAACTCATGCAGCCGCTGGACGTCTTTCTGAAATTATAGGAAAGAATGCACTAGATTATGATCGTCGCGAACGCAGACGTGGTATGGCTTATGGTGCAGAAATGGCCTTAGAAAAAATGAAAGATGACCCTGAAGCAATTGCACTTTTAAAAGCCTATCGTGATGGAGTAAATAGTTATATTGCATCACTCGATGATAAAAATATTCCTGTGGAGTTTAAACTTCTCGATTATAAACCAGAACCTTGGACTATAAAAAAGACAGCACTACTGCTGATGTATATGACAAAAATGCTAGCAGGCGGCGATGACGATTTAGAGTACACAAACAGTTTACGCAAGTTTGGCCAAGAACGATTTGATTTGCTCTTTCCTGATTTTTTCGATGTGAACGACCCTGTAATTCCGAAAGACACCGATTGGAGTTTTATAGATACTGAAATGACAAAGGCACCGCAAGGTGATATCCCTCTAGATACTATTAGAGAAACGATTGCAAAGCCTCATCCAGATAATGGAAGTAATAATTGGGCTGTATCTAGTGAAAAATCAGTTACGGGAAATGCCATTCTTGCTAACGATCCTCATTTGGGTTTAAACCTTCCTTCTATTTGGTTTGTCATGCAATTAAGCACACCACAACACAGTGCTATGGGAGCAACATTACCAGGTGCTTTAGGTATTATTTCTGGATTTAATAATCATATCGCTTGGGGAGAAACCAATGCAACACGTGATGTACTCGATTGGTATAAAATTGAATTTAGAGACGATTCAAGATCCCAGTACAAATATGGCGACTCGTGGAAAGATACCAGCATTCGTGTTGAAACGATTAATGTTAGAGGCGCATTACCAGTAATAGACTCGGTGCTATACACACATCATGGTCCTGTCACTTACGATCATAATTTTAAAAGTGATAACAAACGTGCTGGCTATGCTATGAAATGGGTTGGTCATACAGGTGGTAATAACCAACGTCCGTTTTTAGATCTTAATAAAGCTAAAAATTACGACGACTATGTAAATGCCTTAAAAGGCTATACGGCACCAGCCCAAAATTTTGTCTTTGCTTCAACTAGTGGTGACATTGCCTTATGGATTCAAGGTTTGTTTCCTAATAAATGGGAAGGTCAGGGCAAATTCTTAATGGATGGCTCTAATCCAGATCACGACTGGCAAGGTTATATTCCACAGGCCTTTAATGCTCATGTGAAAAATCCAGAACGCGGATTTGTAAGTTCGGCTAATCAACATCCTGTAGACGAAAGCTATCCCTTCTATGTCTTTAACGATGGTTATGAAACGTATAGGAATCGTGTTATTAATGATTTCTTTAGATCAAAGGATAAATTTAGTGTAGATGATTTTAAAGCCTTGCATAATAACAACTACAATCTTAAGGCCGCTGAACTTCTAACGGAAATGTTTAAATCCATAGATGTTTCGGCATTAACCGAAGAAGAGCGTGCTATTTATAAGCAAATTAAGTCATGGGATTTTAATAATGATATTGATCAAGTTGGACCAAGTATTTGGAGAGCCTGGTGGTATAAATTATACCCAATGGTTTGGGATGAATTTGATACAGAAGATGAAGCGTTAACAACACCTTTTACATACCAAACAATCTACCTCCTTATCAATCGCCCAAAAGATAAGTTCATGGATATTTTAGAAACTCCCGAGATAGAAACCGCTCACGATTTATTCTTAAAAGCGTTTAAAGATGCGGTAAAAGACTTAAATGATTGGAAAGCCAAACATGGTGATTACAATTGGAAAGATTATAAAGCAACCTATGCTGGGCATTTATTACAAGCCTTACCTGCCTTTTCACGCTTTGATATTCCTATTGGTGGCGATGCTAATATTGTTAATGCAACATCTGAAAATCATGGGCCGTCGTGGCGTATGATTGTAGAAATGAGTTCCCCTCCAAAGGCTCTAGGTATCTATCCTGGAGGCCAATCAGGAAACCCTGGAAGTCTCTATTATGATAATATGATTGATGACTGGGCTGCCGGGACCTATTACGATTTAAATTTTATGCAGAATGATACAGCTACTAGTGATATCATTTCCACACAAACCCTAACACCATCAAACTAATGCGTAAAGAACATATTATTAATTTCATTGTGACCATCCTATTAGCGTTTATTCTTTCTCAGTTTTTACCTTGGTGGTCCATTATGGTAGCAGGTTTTGTTTCTGCGCTCTTTTTTAGTCTAAAGAAACTAGCCGTGTTTGTTGTACCTTTTTTGGCCATTCTCCTATTTTGGTCTGTCTATGCGTTTATAGCAAGTAGCGGTAATGATTTTACGCTTGCCAAAAAGATATCTGTATTGCTTTCTCTTGGTGGCAATCCCTACCTTCTTATACTAGTAACTGGTATTATTGGAGGTTTGGCGGCTGGTATATCTGCTTTACTGGGGAAACAGTTAAGTTTATTGGCAGGGCGTTAAAAAATACGTAGATATACGTTAGGAAAAACTAAAACCATTATAATCTTAGTCCTAAATAATAAAGCAGTATAAAACGACCATAACCATGCATCAAAATTTATCTCAATTTGAAAAAATAAAAATATTTTTGAATGAATACTTCTTTGGCTATGGTATTTTCTTTTCCATTTTAAGGCTAATTGGTGGACCACTTATTTTAATCATGGGACTTTTTCAATATTTTAATGGGAACACCAAAACGGGTATTGGCTATGCTGGGTTTATGATCATTTTCGGAGTTTACTACACACTCAAACCCTTAATACTTATTTTAACTCGAAAATCTTGGTTCAAAAACTTTGACCTCGACTATGATATTGAACCAGAAAAAATAATTATTAGGTCAGACAAAAGTAAATCGGAATTAGATTACTCCAACTTAAAAGCGATCCTAAAAAGGAAAAACTATTTTGCGCTAAAAACCAAATCGAATCAAGGTATTTACTTGCCTATAAAATGTTTAAAGGCCAACGAGATTGCGATCTTAGATGCTCTGACGAAAAACTAATAGTATGACACATTGAAACTGAGGCAACCATTTGGGTGAATTTTGCGTCTATATAAATAGAAATACTTTTATTTAAACACTAAAGACCGACCATTATGTTAGAAAATCAAAAAGTAAACATCAAAATTAAACTTGCAGCATTATGGGCATCGGTAACATTTTGCTATTTATATGGCGATTATTTCGAACTCTACACGCCTGGTAAAATAGACAGTCTAATTACAGGAGACAACGTTTTAGACAGCCCAACCAAACTGTTGATAGCATCAATAATTCTAGTGATTCCTTCTGTTATGGTAGCCTTATCAGTAATTCTGAAACCGAAACTCAACCGAATCCTAAATATCATTTTTGGATTACTATTTACATTGATGATGTTATTAATTGGTGTCAATTCTTTAACCGAATGGTATAGCTTTTACGTCTTTCTCGCATTTGCAGAAAGTATCATTACTATTTTGATTGTTTACTATGCTTGGAAATGGCCACGTGAAGCATAAACTAAACGTGAAGCATAAACTAAATAAGAAGAATAATTTGCAAAAATACCGTCTCAAGACAAACTGTTCTATTTGGACCTCCTACTCTAAAAATAGGATGCTTCCAAAAACACTCGAGTTTGTATAACCTTCGTCATTATTTTGTCCGTGTGATTGTTTCGAACCCATGAAGTTTTCGCGGCTGTTGTTACCATCATTATCACCATAGGCAATTGAAAAACCGATGTGTTTGTTTTTTAAAATTTCAACGGGAACATTATCCGTAGCTTTTTCATCAAAATCCTTGTTATAAAGTTGAATTGCCATTTCCCAAAGGTATTTGTTACCTTCTTGCGAACGCGCAACAGTAACATGATCATCCAAAAAAATAGTTTGTTCAGATGTACTTTTATCTATTGCATGACCTTCTGAAGACACATGATAAGCAAAGGCTTGATGATTAAATTTATGGTCACCTCCAGATCTATCTTCATCAATAAACACCTCTACATAATCACCTTTCCAATAGTTATCTATACCATTATCTAACGTCGGATTTAAATGATCATCAAAAACTTCAACCAAAACATATAGATAGTGCTTATCCCAAGCGAGTTTAAACTTCCCATGGTAATCTACAGAGTCTACTGGTTCACCCATCCATACATAATTCATATCATACCAATCTACGCGAGACCATATATCGTCTTTACTGCAACCATCCATAATCAAAGGAGATGGCGTCATATAGGCTTTAAAATGACCATCGTCTTGAGCCAGTATAGAATTAGATAATGTATCTAATTGGCAGCTCAAAGTATCTGATGATGCGTTTTGTTTAGAATTATCTACATGTCGGCAGCATGTTAAGCATAAAACTAAACACATCAATTTCATGTAAAGCGTTCCGAATTTTTTAACATCCATTTTATATGACTTAATTTTCTTTTCTAAAGTAACGAATTAAAAACCTAATGACTAATCACAGGAGCTGGCAATTTGTTATTCTTACATAAGTTTTAGAACCGTTTTCTTTTTATTTAGTTCGTTTCCTTTTACTAACTTCGTATGAACAAAGCGCTGAAAAAGCCATTTCAATTGACACGTTATACTTCAAGTGATAAATAGAAAATTAAAGATTAGAATACGAGATATGGCAAGTATATTTGCTAGTACAACAGGTATTGACATTCCAAAAGAAATCGTTGATTTTTATGAATTGCATGAAGATAAAAACATAGATTTTGAATTCATTCGCCTATTTAGAGACCTCTATGGTTCTAGCAAAAAAGGCGAATACCCTTATAAATCACTATTAATATCTGAGAGCTTTGCATTAGAGATTTTAAAGTTAATCTATGCCATTCCTGATACCAATAGAACGGAAATTCTATTTGAAAGTATCAAGAATCATCCTTTTAATGGCATACATTCTAAAATCTATTTGAAGAACAATACACTCTATGGAAGCATAGACGATAAACCTATTGCAGAGGAGACTGAAGAGTTTATTGTAGAGGAAATTCTTTTTGCTGTAAATGATTACGATTACAGGAGCAATAGCTTCAATTTTCCTTTAATTCAAAAAGCCTATGAGAATCTTAATTCTGACAGTAGTAATATTAAGGTTATATTAATTTTATCGGTAGATTGTGGTGGAGAAGGCGGTATTATTGTTAGGGGAAAACATACGGGATATAGCGCAAGCTATGCACATATTGATGAATCGTATGTTATGTTTAACGAAAAAAGAATAGCCTATAGAGGGTTCTTATGCGAGGACTCGGAAAGGCCTTATATAGAAATGGATAAAAAAAAAAAGAACTAAAGCGAAAATGAAAAAACTATTTTTAGACGATGTCAGAACTATTGAAATGATTTATGACAAATCTATGACACCCGAGTTTGATATCGTTCGTACCTATACTGCATTTGTCGATTATATTAAAACAAACGGACTTCCAAATTATATAAGTTTTGATAACGATCTTGGTCTTGGATCAAACGGTAAGGTGGCACCAGATGGATTGGCTGCTGCAAAATGGTTAGTCTACGAATCTGGACTTGATTTAAGACATTTAGAGTTTAAAGTGCACTCTGCAAATCCAGTAGCTGCCGAACAAATTAAAGGTCTTTTAACCAATTATATTAAGCATTTAAAGTCAAAAAACAACGAAAATCTTAGTTAGCACAATGATATTACAACTTAAACGTTGACAATATTATGAGATGCCTAACCATCATTTTAACCATTATTCTACTCCATTCTTGTGCAAAAGAGAAAAGCACATTAAAAGAAACTATCAAACGAACTAAGGTTGATAGTATATCAAATCTAAACGAGTTACGCACCTTTATAAAAACCACAGATTCCACGCTAAACCAATTTTTATATGCAACACCCAAATCTTATAACCAAGAAGGGTTTCATGTAGCGAAAATAAAACGGAGATTAGATTCAATGTTTCCCAATATTACGTTTATAAAAGAGGATTTCGATGCTAATGGATTTACAGATTTAATTATAACTGGAGCGTTCTATCAGCATTCATTTAAAGTCATGGCGATAATGAATTATGGAAATGACCACTATGCTCCTATTCCTTTAACGCTATCATTAATTAATGATTTTCCTATTTACCCAAAGTTGGTCTATAAAGATGAAATTCCTGCCGTAGAATTGTATTCCATTTCTAACTATGCTGAAAATTTTGAAAATGGTATTTCAAAAACAACACTTGTATATAAATACGGAAGATTTATAGATTTTAATGAGGAAAGTGAAGATTATCAAATCTCTCAAATTGAATATCGTGCTGAAGGCTGTTTTGGAACTTGTCCTGTGTTTGAATTAGTTCTAAACGAAAATGCTAAATCCTCATTTATTGCAAGATATCATAATTTCAGTAAAACATTGAAAATTGATCCTAATAAAGAAGAAGGCTATTTTGAAACAACAATTGCAAAAGACAAGTTCTCAGAACTATGTGAAATAATTAATTATTTACAAATTAAAAATCTTAGTGATTCTTATTTTGCCGGAGGTACTTGCCAGCCCTCATGTACACTCAAAGTTTATTTTACAGATGGCACTGTAAAAACCATAGAAGACTATGGAAAATCAGGAACCAACGGTTTGTATTATTTATACAGAAAATTATCCGACTTAAGGTTTAATCAAGACTGGGTAAAACTGTAACTCTACTATCAGCAACTATACTTTTTTCCAAAGTAGCTCCAGTTTTCTTTCTTTTGCTAACTTTAAACCAAATAACATAATGAAAGATCTATAGATAGGTTTTAATTGATAAAAACACAAAAAGTCATGACATTAGAGATGCCAATAACAATTATTTTTATTATCATTTTAAGCATTGCACTAATATTTTGGTTCTTAAAATCGAAGACCAGATTAAGAAAAATGATAGTCATTTTAACTGGACTAGCACTTGTATTATTTGGGTATATCCTAAACCAAATTGATATTTATAACTCCAATAAAGACTTGGTTTTAAATCAAGAGGATTTAGATAGTGTCCAAAGAAATGAATTGATGAGTAATCTCAATTTTGATTTAGGATTAATCATTTATTCAGTGTTATTGGGCTTGGCAATCATTTCAATTGTCTATTTAGAAGTACATCATAAAAAAGTGCTACAGCAACGTGTATAACTATTAATTATCGAAGTTAAACGTTTAATCGTTTGATATAAAGCAATAAAAAAGCGCAACCTACGGTTGCGCTTTCTATATATTTCCAGCGTGTTGAATTAAAACATCTCTCTACCTGAGAAATGAAATGCACCTTCTATAGCAGCATTCTCATCACTATCACTTCCGTGAACTGCGTTTTCTCCTATAGACGCTGCATACAATTTTCTAATTGTTCCTTCTGCGGCTTCTGCTGGATTAGTAGCACCAATTAATGTTCTAAAATCTTCAACAGCATTGTCCTTTTCAAGGATTGCCGCAACAATTGGTCCTCTTGTCATGTATTCTACTAATTCACCAAAGAAAGGTCTCTCTTTATGAATAGCATAGAATGCTTGAGCATCCGCAGTTGTCATTTGCGTTAATTTCATCGCTACGATTCTAAAACCTGAAGCTGTTATTTTTTCTAAAATTGCACCAATATTCCCTTTTTCAACAGAATCTGGTTTAAGCATTGTAAATGTTCTATTTGTTGCCATTATTTTATTTTAAATTTGACTGCAAAAGTAATGCATTTCTTAATAAAAACAATAGAATCCATTATTAAAAAATTGTATATTCGTCCTCTATGAATAAAGACGACATTAATAGCATCAAAGCGCTTCTAAGTTCACCTAAAGCCATTGTTATCATTCCGCATAAAAATCCAGATGGAGATGCCATAGGCTCTACATTAGGCTTATATCGTTATCTAAAAATGTACAATCACAACGTCATTGTCATTGCTCCAAATGATTATCCAGATTTTCTAAAATGGATGCCTGATGAATCTACCATTCTGAAGTATGAGTCGCAGCAAGAAGAAAGTGACGACTATATAAAAAACGCCGACATTCTATTTACATTAGACTTTAATTCGCTAAGTAGAATTGGTGATATGGAGGCCGCTGTAACGGCCGCACAAGGCATGAAAATTATGATTGATCATCATCAACAACCAGATCAATATGCCAAATACATGTACTCCGATGTTTCGATGTCTTCAACATGTGAAATGGTCTTCAATTTCATAGATATGCTTGGCGATTCAGATAAAATAAACAGTGATATTGCGACGTGTTTATACGCCGGAATTATGACTGATACTGGATCATTTCGATTTCCATCTACAACTAGCGCAACACATCATATTATAGGTAATCTCATTGAAAAAGGTGCTCGAAACTCTGATATTCATAATAATATATATGACACCAATAGTTATGAACGCCTTCAATTGCTTGGGCGCGCACTAAGCAACCTTAAAGTCATTCCAGAATATCGTACAGCCTATATTACCTTATCGCAAGATGAACTTAATACTTTCAATTTCAAAAAAGGTGACACTGAAGGTTTTGTAAATTATGGCTTGTCACTTAAGGGTATCATTTTCGCTGCGATTTTTATCGAAAATCAACAAGAAAATATCATTAAAATATCATTGAGAAGTAAAGGTGATTTCTCAGTAAACAAACTGTCTAGAACGCATTTTAGTGGTGGAGGTCATACCAATGCCGCAGGAGGCAAAAGTGATTTAAATTTAAACGAGACCATTGACAAATTTATTAGTATCTTGCCTCAATATAAACAAGACCTCAAAGCATAATGAAAACAATATATTCCTTATTATTTTTAATTCTCTTGGCCTTGAGTTGTAAAGCTCCTGAAGCCCGAGAACCCAAAGGCGTGCAGTCGGGTTCCTTTATAGAAGAATCTGCTGAGCGCAATAAAAAACTAAATCAGCGTGAACAAAAACGTATTGAGGCGATAATGGCTCAAAATCCAGAGTATGATTATATCGCTTCTAAAACAGGATTTTGGTATTACTATCACACTAAAGTTGAAATTGATACTATAACACCTGGCTTTGGAGATATTATTAACTTCGATTATGATATAAAAGATTTAAACGGAAATGTGATTTACTCACAACAAGAACTTGGTACACAAAACTATGCTATGGATCAAGAAGAAATCTTTAAAGGACTGCGAGAAGGCTTAAAACTATTAAAACCTACAGAGTCTGCCACCTTCCTTTTTCCTTCGCAAAAAGCGTATGGCTATTATGGCGATAATGACAAAATTGGCACCAATATTCCGTTGATGTGCAAAGTAACTGTGAACAACATAAAACAAAACCAATAAATTTAATTTAGATACAAATGCAATTGATGAGCAAAACACTCCAAATTTTAATGTTATGTCTATGTGTAACATTAACTTCATGTAAAGAAGAATATCCAGAATTAGAAGATGGATTATATGCCGAAATCGTGACGTCTAAAGACACCATGATCGCAAAATTATTCTACGACAAGGTACCTTTAACCGTTGCTAACTTTGTAGCCTTAGCGGAAGGAAATCACCCTATGGTAAGTGAAGAATTTAAAGGCAAAAAATATTATGATAGCTTAACATTCCATCGCGTTATGGATCAATTTATGATTCAAGGTGGTGATCACACGGCAACTGGTGCAGGAAGTCCCGGTTATAAATTCACTTCGGAATTTGACGAAAGTTTAAAGCATGATAAAGGTGGTATTTTATCAATGGCAAATTCTGGAGGTATTGGAACCAATGGTAGTCAGTTTTTTATAACAGAAGTACCTTATCCTAGCTTAGATGCATTTGATGCAAACGGACTTTTAAAGCCGTGCGACCGCCCAAGAGTAAGTTGTCACAGTGTTTTTGGTGAATTAGTAAAAGGAATTGATGTACAGGATTCCATTTCTAATGTTGCTGTTGAACCTGGTAGTAGTAAACCACTAGAGACGGTGTACATGACAAAAGTAAATATCATTAGAAAAGGATCTGATGCAAAAGCGTTTAACGCACCAAAAATATTTGAAGACGAACTTGAAAACGCCCCTAAAAAATGGGAAGCTCTTAAAGAAGCAGCAAAAGTAAAGGCCGAAGAAATGAGAAAAGAGCGCGAAGCAAAAATTGCCGAAGCAGCTAAAGAAACAAAACCTTTAATTGATGATTACAATGCTAAATCTACTACTTTGGCTTCTGGCTTAAAGAAGTTTGTAATTATCGAAGGTACTGGCGAAAAACCTAAGGAAGGTGATTTTGCAATGATTAATTATGAAGGTTACTTTACAGATGGTCGTTTGTTTGATTCTAACCAAAAAGCAATTGCAGAAAAATCTGGAATGTATGATCAAAGACGTGAAGATGCTGGAATGTATGGTCCTTCAAGAATGCAAATTCGTCCAGATGCGCAAATGATCGCAGGCTTTAAAGAAGCAATAGCATCTATGAAAGTAGGCGAACGTGCATTTTTCTACTTGCCTTCTCACCTAGCCTATGGTGAGCGCGGTAGAGGAAGTATTAAACCAAATACAGATTTGACCTTTATTTTAGAAATGACCGAAATAGCCAAATAAGGCTAACTATTGCCAACTAAAACTAAAAAAAAGCCTTTCAATATTGAAAGGCTTTTTTGATTATTACTATTAAAATTTATATTGTTAACGCTTTGGGATATTCTTTAAAATCTCAAGAACATAAGTCCAATACTTTTGCGCAGAAGAAATCTGAGCTCGCTCATCAGGCGAATGGGCTCCTTTAATATTCGGACCAAAACTTATCATATCCATTTCAGGGTAATTTGTTCCTAAAATACCACATTCTAAACCAGCATGGCAAGCTGCAACATGAGGTTCTTCTCCATTATTAAGTTCTTTATAAAGTGGTACCATGACTTTTAAAATATCAGAATCCATATTAGGTTTCCATCCAGGGTAATCTCCAGAAAACTCAACCTCACAACCTGTTAATTCAAAAGCGGCACGTAGCATGTTTGCCAAATCCCATTTAGAACTTTCAACAGAACTACGGGTTAAACAACCAATTTTTATAGCGCCTTCTTTCACGATTACACGTGCAATGTTATTTGAAGTTTCTACAAGATCTGGTATATCTGCACTCATTCGATACACACCATTAAGCGCAGCATATAAGGCTCTTGTTAATCCTTCTTGAACTCCTAAATCCATAATTTTATTTGGCGTCTCTGTTTTAGAGATGTCAATGACCAATTCTGGTTCCATTGTTCTTAACTCCGATTTAATCGTATTCGCAAGGTTATCCATTTCAGATATAAAAGCGGCTTCATGAACAGCATCTATGGCAACAATGGCATTACTTTCTCTCGGTATAGCATTACGCAAGCTCCCTCCATCAATGTTTGAAATGCGCAAGCCAAAATTTTCAAATCCATCAAATAACAAACGGTTCATTATTTTATTAGCATTTCCAAGGCCTTCATGGATTTGCATACCTGAATGACCTCCTTGTAAGCCTTTAACTGAAATTATAAACCCTATTTTAAATTCGGGAGTCTCCTCTTCCTTATAAGTTCTTGTCGCAGTAACATCAACACCTCCAGCACAACCTACACCTATTTCATCATCTTCTTCTGTATCTAAGTTTAAAAGAATTTCGCCATCAAGCATTCCTCCTTTTAATCCCATTGCTCCTGTCATTCCGGTTTCTTCATCTATGGTAAATAACGCTTCAATAGCAGGATGTACAATTGTTGTACTTTCTAAAATAGCCATAATGGTAGCTACACCCAACCCATTGTCAGCTCCAAGTGTTGTACCTTTTGCTCTTACCCAATCTCCATCTATATACATCTCAATACCTTGTGTATCGAAATCAAAATCTGTATCATTATTTTTTTGATGTACCATATCTAGATGTGATTGCATCACAACGGTTTTGCGATCTTCCATCCCAGAAGAGGCTGGCTTTTTTATAATAACATTCCCTACTTCATCCTCAATAGTTTCCAAGTCTAATTTCTCACCAAAATCTTTCATGAACTGTATTACACGTTCTTCTTTTTTAGAGGGTCTTGGTACGGCATTTAAGTCGGCAAATTTATTCCAAAGTTGCTTAGGTTCTAGTTGTCTTATTTCTGAACTCATTCTGTTTTTTTTAGTTTAGCAAAGGTACATTCTTTTTAGTATTTTTGAGTCATGCTGAAATATAAAAGACTCATTATAGCTTTATCTATTATTCCCCAGATTATTTTTCTAAAGGTATTAGTAAATTTTCCAAATTTGGTCGAATCTGTCTACAGTCATGGCATTTATATTTGGATCTCCAAAGCCATGCGCTATGCGTTTGGATGGCTGCCATTTTCAGTAGGAGACATTCTTTATACGCTTTTGGGGTTATATATTATTAGGTGGCTCTACAGCAATAGAAAACGTATAATTAAAGACTCGAAGCAATGGTTTTTAGATGTATTATCGGCAGTTTCGGTTGGTTACTTTGCATTTCATCTACTTTGGGCTTTTAACTACTATCGCCTACCGCTACATAAGTCGTTGAACATTAATCATGATTATACAACCGAAGAGCTAGTAGACCTCACCAAGCAATTAATTGGCAAAACCAATAGCCTTCAACTTCAACTTGCCGCTCATGATTCTACGAAAGTGGTGATACCCTATTCTAAGTCTGAAATCTTAAAAATGATACCTGAAGGTTATGATAAATTATCTCAAGAATTTCCTTATTTAGCATATCAACCTCGAAGTATAAAGCGTTCATTATATAGCACACCATTAACCTATATGGGATTTTCGGGATACTTAAACCCATTTACAAATGAAGCACAAGTTGATGGTTTAATTCCATCATTCAAATTTCCCACAACAGGGAGTCATGAAGTTGCGCACCAACTAGGTTATGCTGCCGAAAACGAAGCTAATTTCATAGGTAGTATGGCTGCTATGCATCATCCAAATGTGTATTTTAATTATTCTGGATTTGCATTTGCACTTCGCCATTGCTTGCATGAAACTTTTAAAAGAGATCAAGAACTATATAAAGAACTCGTCTCTCAGGTTAATGAAGGTATTATCTATAATTATAAGGAAGTTCAGGATTTCTGGGATAATTATCAAAACCCTACAGAGCCCTTGTTTAAAGCCACCTACAATAACTTCTTAAAGTCTAATAATCAGGCTGGTGGCATGGAAAGTTATAGTTATGTCGTCGCATTATTAGTTAATTATCATAAAAACCATCCCATAGATTAAACGTTAAAATATAGGAGTTTTGCAGTGTCGTAAGGTCTTAATTTTTATCTTTAGAAGGAATTAAAACCAACCATTCATATGAATAAAATCAAGTTTGCAATAGCGCTCTGCTTTTGCAGTTTTGCATTATTTGCTCAAGACTATTTCCCTAAGAACAATGGTGTTAAAGTCACCAACACCAATTATCAAGCATTTACAAATGCAAAAATTTACGTCACACCTTCTCAAATTATTGAGAATGGCACATTACTAATTAAAGATGGAAAAGTAGTGGCATCTGGTACACAGGTGACCATTCCAAAAAACACGACCATCGTTAATCTAGAGGGTAAAAGTATTTATCCGTCTTTTATAGATATATATTCCACATTTGGTGTAAAAAAACCTGAACGTCCAAACAGTAACGCCAGAGGACCGCAATATGGTCCAAGCAGAACTGGATACTATTGGAACGATCATGTAATGCCAGAAAATAGGGCTATTGATAAGTTTAGATATGATTCTAAAATGGCAAAAGAACTATTAAAAGCTGGTTTCGGTGTGGTAAACACATATATTGAAGATGGTATTATTAGAGGAAGCGGAACCTTAGTAGCCTTAAATCCTAGTGCTGGAAATGAAGTTCGTATACTAGACCCTCAATCTGGACAATACTTTTCTTTTCGAAAAAGTGTTACTTCAAGGCAATCCTATCCTGGTTCTATAATGGGAAGCATGGCTCTATTGCGTCAAATGTATTTAGATGCTGATTGGTATGGAAAAGGTTATAGTCAAACTAAAGACCTTTCACTTGAGGCTTTAAATGATAATAAAAATTTAGTACAAATCTTTGGTGCTGGTAACAGAGTAAATGCCCTTAGAGCAGATAAAATTGGAGACCAGTTTGGCATTCAATATGTCATTCTTGGTGGTGGAGATGAATATGAGCGCATTAGAGACGTAAAGGCAACAAATGCATCTTATATCCTTCCAGTCAACTTTCAAGCAGCATATGATGTAGAAAATGCTTTTTTAAGTAGATCTCTTTCATTAGGAGATATGAAAGCTTGGAATCAAGAACCGTCTAACCCAAAGGTTTTAGCGGAAAACGACGTGACTTTTGCTTTTACCACGCACGATTTAAAATCTCCAAAATCGTTTAAATCTAATGTCATGAAAGCTATTGAGTATGGGCTTTCAAAGGAAAAAGCATTAGAGGCTCTAACAACGACACCTGCAAAATTACTAGGAAAATCTTCTCAAATAGGATCATTAAATAAAGGCGCTTATGCTAACTTTTTAATTACATCTGGAGATGTTTTTGATAGCAAAACTACACTGTACGAAAACTGGGTTCAAGGAAAGAAAACAGTACTTGAAAATATGGATGTTAAAGATATTCGCGGAGATTATGAATTTCGCTTAGCTGGTGCATCTTACAAAATGACCTTGAAAGGATCATTAAGTAAATTAAAATCTGAAATTACTAGTGATGGTAAAACAAGAGGTTCAAAAATTAACTACGCAGATGATTGGGTAAATATCTCCATGACAACCAAAGATTCTACCCAACAAAAATTTATTCGATTAGCAGCTCATGTTAATCATAATAATGCCCTTAACGGAAAAGCCATTTTCCCAAATGGCAATGAAATGACATTTTATGCCACCAAGATGCCTAAAGAAGAAAAGGCCAAAGAGGATAAAAAAGCAATGAAGGATAAAGTGCCTAAAACGACAGTTGCTGTAACATATCCAAATGTCGCTTATGGTTTTGATCAGCTACCAAAAGCAGAAACATTACTCTTTAAAAATGCAACCGTCTGGACTAATGAAGATGCAGGTGTTTTACAGCAAACCGATGTCTTAATTAAAAATGGTAAAATTGCTAAAATCGGTAAGAATATTTCCGACGGAAATGCGACGGTTATAGACGCTACTGGCAAACATTTAACTGCGGGAATTATTGATGAGCACTCACATATTGCGGCATCTTCTATTAATGAAGGAGGTCACAACTCTTCTGCTGAAGTATCTATTGAAGATGTTATTGATGATGAAGACATCGATATTTATCGAAACCTTGCTGGAGGTGTTACTTCTATTCAAATTTTACATGGATCGGCAAATCCTATTGGAGGGCGTTCGGCCATTATAAAACTAAAATGGGGAGAAACTGCTCAAAATTTAATTTATGATGATAGTCCGAAGTTTATAAAATTCGCTTTAGGCGAAAACGTAAAACAATCTAATTGGCAAAGTTTTGCAAGATTTCCACAAACTAGAATGGGTGTTGAGCAACTATATATGGATTATTTTAATCGTGCTAAAGCCTATGATGAGTTAAAGAAAAGCGGAAAGCCATATCGAAAAGATATTGAAATGGAGGTAATTGCCGAAATCTTAAACAAAGAGCGTTTTATTTCCTGTCATTCTTATGTGCAAAGTGAAATTAATATGTTGATGAAAGTTGCCGAAAAGTTTGACTTTAAAATCAACACATTTACGCACATTCTTGAAGGTTATAAAGTGGCAGATAAAATGGCTGAACATGGCGTAGGCGGATCAACATTTAGTGATTGGTGGGCCTACAAATATGAAGTTAATGATGCCATCCCATACAACGCTGCAATTATGCATAACGCAGGTGTTATAGTAGCTATTAACAGTGACGATGGTGAGATGTCTCGGCGTTTAAATCAAGAGGCTGCAAAATCTGTAAAATATGGAGGTATTAGTGAAGAGGATGCTTGGAAATTTGTAACACTTAATCCTGCAAAACTATTACACATTGATGATCGTGTAGGAAGTTTAAAAGAAGGAAAAGATGCAGATGTTGTTTTATGGTCTGACCACCCAATGTCTATTTATGCAAAAGCAGAAAAGACCATTATTGAAGGTGTAACCTATTTTGATTTAAAACGTGATCAAATCATGCGTGATCAAATTAAAAGAGAAAAAAGTGACCTTATAAATATGATGATGCAAGCCAAAAATAAAGGCCTAAAAACGCAGCCTATCAAAAAGAAAGAGAAGGATCAAATGCATTGTGATTATTTAGATCAAGAACAACACTAAAAAGATGATTATGAAAACTATATATATAAAAACAATCGTTGTATTTCTAATGAGTTTCTCTCTTGGTTATGCGCAACAAACACCTGCTCCAACACAAGACAAAGCAGTCGCCATTACTGGCGCCACAGCACACTTAGGAAATGGAAAAGTAATTAACAATAGCTTGATCATTTTTGAAAACGGAAAATTAACTCAGGTTTTAGATGGAACTACAGTTAGAGTAGATATGTCAAAAATGGATGTTATTAATGCCAATGGAAAACACGTGTATCCTGGTTTTATTGTACCCAATTCAACCTTGGGATTGGTTGAAATTGGAGCCGTTAGGGCTACAGATGATGATTCTGAGCTTGGAACTTGGAATCCTCATATCAGAAGTTTAATAGCATACAATGCCGAGTCTAAGATTGTTGAATCTATGAGGCCGAATGGCGTGTTAATTGGCCAAATCACTCCAAGAGGTGGTCGTATTTCAGGAACTTCATCAATTGTACAATTTGATGCATGGAATTGGGAAGATGCCGTTATAAAAGAAGATGATGGGATTCACATGAATTGGCCCAACAGTTTTTCTAGAGGCCGTTGGTGGTTAGGAGAAGATCCTGCTATGAAAGTTAACAAAAACTATGATAATCAAGTCACGCAGATTGCCGATTATTTTAATGGAGCGAAGGCCTATATGCAAAGTGATAAAGCAATTAAAAATTTACCATTTGAGGCTACTAATGGCTTGTTTGACGGAAGTAAAACATTATATATTCATGTCGATGATGAAAAAGGTATTACAGATGCCGTAAATTTTTCAAAAGTGCACAATGTAAAGTCAACTGTTATTGTTGGTGGGTATGAGGCATATAAAGTAGCCGATATGTTGAAGAAACATAACATTCCGGTGTTATTACAACGTGTTCATTCTAGACCAAGCCAATCAGATGATGATTATGACATGCCTTTTAAATTAGCAAAATTACTTACAGATAAGGGAGTTACTGTTGCTTTAGAAACAAGTGGGCAAATGGAACGTATGAACTCGCGTAACTTGCCTTTTTATGCAGGTACTACAGTTGCTCATGGTTTAACAAAAGAACAGGCCTTACAACTCATTACTCTCAATCCAGCTAAAATTTTAGGAATAGATGAGAATTATGGCAGTTTAGAAGCTGGTAAAAGTGCTACGCTCTTTATTAGCGAAGGAGATGCCTTAGATATGAGAACCAATATTATTACACATGCGTTTATAGATGGACGTTTAATTAGCTTAGATACACATCAAACAGAACTATGGGAGCGTTATTCTGAAAAATTAAAACCTAAGAAAAAATAACATGCGCTGTGTGCTAAAAAAAAAAGACCTATCAATTTCACAATTGATAGGTCTTTTTTTATTAATTAGATACATACTACTCTATTAAAATAGCGCCTTCTGGTTTAGCAAAAAGTGTAGCATTAGGGGTTTTATCTGATACGATAATATCTGAAAATTCTACAGTGTTACGTTTTTCTGTAGGTACGTTGTTTTCATAGTTATACCAATCAATACTTTTAGGTAACACTAATCCATTAACCGTTTGCCAATTGTTATACCTGATAAAATGAAAATCGGTACTTTTTTCATCCTTACCAAAAGTAACTGTATATCCTAACCATTGCAATTGTCCTGTCTCTTCATCATAATATAAAACATATTGATCGTCTGATGATGCTCCTACCCCATCTTCATAAGAGATTAGAACTCCAGGGTACGTTTTACCTTCAAATTCAAGAGGAGTTGCCTCTTCATATATAATACCATTGTCACTAACGATAAAAGGCATGGCATAGAAATACATCATCAATCCTTTATAAAATTTGGCATTGCCTTTATATTCATTACCGTCTTTCTCACTAACCCATAGCACATCCCCATCATAACCTGCTGTATATGTTGGCGTATCAATACGCTCTGCGCGTGTTTTTAAATTGGTTGTGGTCACTTCTTTTCCATTTGGTCTCTCCATAGTAAATGACAATGTGTTCATGTTATTCCATGCGTCTACACCTCCATGCGCATCAAATATCTTGCTAATATTCTCAGGATATACGCTTGTTGTAGCATCTAAATTTTCTTCCGAATAGTCAATAGATTCTACTGTTTCGTTGGTTTTATTCTCCTTGCAAGATGCAAAAACTACGAGTACAATTAAAAGTAAAGTTTTAAGTTTCATTTGTTGATGTTTTAGTTTCGTGCTTAGACGAAGGTAAACAGAATAGTTTACAAAAAAAGCCTCAGAAAAATCCTGAGGCCTAAATTCAACTAAATAAAGATTTGGACTATTCTATTACAAGTTTCTTTATTAAACTTTTTGTTGTTGTATTCAATTTTATAAAATACAGTCCATTTTGCAAATGGGATGTGTCAATATTCGCTGTATGTCCTTCTGAAATATCTTGTTCCAAAACTTGCTTTCCTTGGATGTCAATAACCTGAATCGTTACATTTCCGAAGTGTACCTCATTCAATTCAACCATAACATTATCTTTCGCTGGATTTGGATATATATTGAAGTTTAATGCATCTATTTCTGAAATTGATAAGCTCTCTTCAACAAACTCAGTTTGAAAAGTATTAGTTATAATAGGAGCATTAAAATCAAAATAGATAGACGCTGTATTTGGAATAATATCATTAAGGGCATAACCCGCTTGAGGTTTAATTCTAAAATAGACAAAACCGTTACTACCTTCTGCATCGTCTTGTTCTGCAGGCAAATAAATATTATCAAATTGCCATGTGATTTCATTATCAATCTTAGACAAAATATAATTATGGCTAGATTGCAACATTTCGAAGGTTGTTTGATCTAAACCAGAATCTAAAACATCTTCAATTCTAACGGTAATGGCATCTGCTGTACCAACATTTTGAAAACGAATTGTATAGTATAAGAATTCATCGGACACCACGAAATCATCATAAACAACTTCTGGTCCATGAGCTTCCATTTTGTCATTAGGATCAAAAGAGCCAACAACTATTTGACTAAGAGTTGATGTATTGTTGAGTTCGAAATCGTCATTTCCCGAAGTTACATATGTTACCGTATTGGTTACGACTTGATTCAATTCTACGCTCGCTGGGCAATATAACAACACATTTATAAACTCGATATCACCTGGTTGCAAATCTGTAAACTCCAAAATAAATCCGTTTGAAGTATTAGTAATAACATGGTTGGGGTTTGTTTGATATAAGGTTGTATCAAACTGGACTGAATCATCTGCCACAAACTCTATGGTACCTGAAGCAATCGTATTAAATCCAAAATTCTCAATATATACGCGGTTTACATAATTAAATCCTGGTCTTGGTGCCGCGGAAAAAGGAGCTAATACATAAACACCTAGATCTTCGCACATGAGGTCGTTAGTTACGGGGAAATTAATTTCTAAATCTTCATCTCCAGTTACTGAAACGTTACTCACAGTACTTGTTGTAATCGTGTAGCAATCGTCATAATTGTCAAACAAATGATACGAAATCTCATAAGTATTTCCTTCTCCTGGGTTGGCTATGTAATAGCTGCCATCCGAAGTCATAATTTCATTAATGATACCGTTGTTGTTTACTTCATACGTAAAATACCCATTTCTAAAATTAGAATCATTTCCGTCTACCATCCCATTACCATTTTCGTCAAAGAAAGCGCGACCGCTAATACTTCCAGAAAAATCATTACAAGACACATCAAACGTAATAGATTCTGAACTACCATCTCCACAACTTATACTTTCATTTGTTTCTATTCTAACCGAAATGGATGCTCCAGTAGATTGGAAACTTAGTCCATCAAGGTCTCCATTATTATTACCATTGAAAAGTTGAGTTACACCATCAGAATCAATAACGATAACATAATCTCCGTCTGTTTCTAATTGTCCAGAATTAAATGTCAGTGTTAATGGTGAACCCGTATAATTTAGAAAGTTATACTGATAACTCGTATTATCTGGATAACAATAGTCTATACTTACTGGAATTGCCCCACAGAATACTTCTATATCCTCGCAATTTGGGTCGACTATAAGATCAAAATTCACTATTGAAAAACAACCGGTTACAACATTCTCAGCACGAGCCCAAATAGTCTGAGGATTACTAATATTAGAATACGGGCTCGCCAACGCATTAACATAGGCTAATGCATCAAATTCTGATTGGTAATAGCTTATTGAAACATCGAGATCGTTTCCAATGATTTCGGCATCCTTAGTGGTAAAATCAAACACCCCAAAGCCTCCAGAATTAGCATCGCATACCACATAATCTGATGGGGTTTGAGCATCTGGTGATGGATTGAATGTTACGAAAATCGTATCTGCAAAAATGGTGTCTGCATCAATAATAACTTGAACTTCATAAATATCTGTGTAATTCACCTCTAATGTTGGTCCGTTTTCATTGATAATAATGAAACCATTCTGAAACCAAGCATACTCTATGGCATTGGCAGTCGTAGCATCTAACACAACAGTCTCTCCTTCGCATGTAAAAATATCCTCTCCTAAATCAACTTGTGTATAACCAGATAAAAAACTTAAAGTAAATAGGGCAATTAGTAATTTTTGTTTCATAAATATAGTGTCTTAAATAGTCTATTAAGGTAATACAATTACCCTAATAATTTAATAGTATTAAAAGGAAACCTCAGGCTTGTCCCTGAGGTTTTGTGAAATCATTTGTTTGGGTTATTCTATAACAAGTTTCTTTACCAAACTTTTAGTTGCTGTATGTAACTTAACGAAGTACATTCCGCTTTGTAAATTTGAAGTATTAATATCCATAGAGCTTCCTTCTGAAATATCTTGTTTCAAAATTTGTTTCCCTTGTATGTCAATAAATTCAACGGTTATATTTTCAAAGTTATTAGTATTTAACCTAATCGTTACCTTATCTTTTGCTGGATTAGGAAACACATCGAAAGATGTTATATCAATTTCTGAAACCGATAAGGCAAACTCAACAAACTCTGTATCAAATCTATTGGTAATTACAGGTGCATTAAAATCGAAATATATAGCCGCAGTATTAGGGATTATATCTCCTATAGCATAGCCTGGTTTTGGTTTAATTTTAAAGTATACAAAACCTCTACTTCCTTCATCATTATCTTGTTCTGCAGGTAGGTTTATAGCATCAAAATACCATTCGAGATTAGCTCCTGATCGTGTCACAACATAATCGTGACTAGATCGTAGCATCTGAAAAGTAGTCTCATCTAAATGGTTATTTAGTGCATCCTCTATTCTAACAAATGTTGCTGCAGCTGTACCCAAATTTTGGAAACGAATCGTGTAATACAGGTATTCATCAGACGCGGCAAAATCATCATAAACCACAGTTGGACCATGAGACTCCATTTTATCATTAGGATCCCAAGAGCCAACTACAACTTCAGATAATGTGGAATAATTATTTACAGGCACCAAATCATTATTATCGGTAATATAGTCTGCTGTATTTGTAACAATATCTCCCAAGGCAACACTTGCTGGACACATGATTGAAATTCCAATAGTCTCCACATCTCCTGGTTGAAGGTTTACAAAATCTACAGTGAACCCTGTTGTTGTTGTCGTAATCATATAAGCCGGATTTACGCTAAAGGTGTTATTTAATACCATCTGAGGATCAATTGTAAACTCAACTGTTCCAGATGCAATCGTTGTAAATCCTAAATTTTCTAAATACAAATAATTTGTGTGGGTAAAGCCTGGTCTTGGTGGCGTCCAGTTATTAATAAGGTATACCGCCAAATCTTCACAACTTTGTTCTTCTACTACAGGGAAATCTAATGTTACTGTATTTCCATTGGCTACACTAATAGCATTAAAACTGCTTGTTGTTAAATCATAACAGCCTGCAGACTCTTCATATAAATTAAACGTAATATCATAAGTATCAGTGTCATTTGTACTAATAATTTGAAAACTCCCTGTAGATGAATTCACGGTATTAATAATACCATCGCTATTAACTTCATAGGTGAAATATCCATTTGAGAAATTAAACTCATTGGCATCAAATACAGCATTTGTATTGGCATCTTCAAAAGCATTTACTTGTATCAATCCAACCGAAGACGCACAGAACACATCAAAATCAAAGGCTTCGGTACAACAAGTACTTCCAGATTGACAGCTAATAGAACCATCAGTATCAAAACGTATAGTAATACTATTTCCAGAAGACGTATAACTTAATCCTGTAAAGCTTCCATTATTCCCATAAGGAAGTGTTGGATTTAAAACGGTTCCGTCAGAATCTAGTATTGAAATTTCATCATAATTTACCTCGGTCGCTCCTGCGTTAAAAACAACAGTTAGTGGCAGTCCGTCAACACTTTCAAAAGAAAATTCGCTAGTGTCATTATTTCCGTAGCAATAATTTGTGTTAACAGCACCATTATCACAATCTACGAGCTGATTAGGGTTTGCTCTTGTAGTAAAACTCTCTTCAGCACATTCTATGGCATCACCATTGTCATTGTAAGGCACAATACTTACATAATACGTAATCTCATAATCGAGTGTTCCTATATCATAAGTTAATACATTACCTACATCAACATGGTCAAGAACCTCCGTTCCTCCAGGCGTGATTCCTACTGATACCTTATAACCGTTAACCAACCCAGACGAAGCCGTCCAAGTTATATCTGTATTTTCGTTTACGTCCTCAGAACCATTCTCAGGTGATGTAAGTACAGACGTACAGTTAGGTAAGGCATTTGGATCTAAACAACTTACGGTAAAATCTATTGGAATATAATTTTGATTTGCACATGCAAAAACCTCATCAGAATTAATATAAATAGTAATTGTATCACCTGTTGACACAAAAGATAATCCTGTTAAGTCACCTCCATTCCCATAAGTTGTTGCTTCTGGATTTAAATTTGTAACACCATCAGAATCTAGAACTACCAATTCGTCCCAAGTATCTTCAACCTGTCCAGCATTAAAAAACACATGCAACTGTGAGCCATCAGAACTAGAATATACATATGGTGTAGCATCATCCAATTCATAGCAAAACGTTGTATTAACTGGATCTTCTCCACACGCCACTTCAATAGGACATGTTTCTGTTAGGATATTAAAATCGCTAAGAGCAAAACAACTATCGTTTTCATTTTGAACTCTTACATAAATTGTTTCCGTAGCATTTGTCGAAGTATAAACTGTAGGATTTGCAATAGGATTAACACCGAAGAACGCATCGTTTGGATTGACATGAAATGTTATAATAAAAGAACTTGCATCTGCTCCTAATAAAATCTCTGGAAGCGTCAAGGTTAAATCATATATTGCATTTGGTTCACAGCTTGTTAAATCGGCGGCATCACCTAGTGCTATTGATTCTCCTTCTATAACATCTATAGAAAACGTTTCAGCGATACAGCCAGTAAATGCATCTGTTACATCGATAGTATAAACACCACTTTCGAACACGACAATTTCTGGATCTGTGGCACCTGTATTCCATAGGTATGTATATTGTCCACTACCTCCAGAAACTAAAGGTGTTAACACAACTTCCTCTCCATTGCAAATCGTATAAGAACCATTATAATCAACTATTGGTGCTAAATTGGCATTAATCGTTAATGTTGTTATTGCTGTGTTACCTGTAGCATTTTCTTCTACATGTACATAAATCACTAATGTTTCTAGGGTATTTTGATAAGATGTTGGATTGGCTATAGGGTTATTCTGATTTACAGCATCTGCTTCTGTTGTATAATATGTAAAAACATAATCGGCAACATCCGCTCCATTAACAATCTCTGAATTCTCAGATGTTAAATCAAATTCACCAATAAAATTAGGGTCGTCTGAACAAAAATCTATCGTTGCTGGAGATACCGAAAGGCAGTCAACATCTACTACTAATTCTAAAGTTGTGGTTTCATAACAATCACCAAAATTTGTCGACACTCTTACATAAATAGTTTGTGCAAAACCAACAATATTAAAATATGGCGTTGATAATGCGTTCACATTAGCGTCAGCATCAGCAAGGGTTTCATGGTAAGTTACAATAAGTGTTGGGTTTTGGTTTCCGTTTAAAATTTCAGCAGTTTTACTTTCTAAATCGAAAGGATAAAACCCATCTCCGTCGTCATCACAAACAACAAATGCTGTTGGTTCAGTTAGAATAATACTTTGATCTACATTTAAGTATAAAACGGTATTTGGGCTCGCATAATAACAACCCGTAACGTTATCTTCAATTCTAACGTAAATGGTTTGAAAATAAGCAACCGTATTTATATAAGATTCAGGGTTTGCTATTGAATTTATCCCTAAATCTGCATTCTGTAATGTTTCATAATAAGTAACAGATAGGTTTGGGTTACCCTCGGCAAATTCTAGATCAAATTGAGTTAAATCAAATACTGCAAAGCCACCCCCTTCATCACATGCAATAACATCTTGAGCAAAACCATTTATTGGTAATGAGTTTACAATGAGATTAAATGTAAATAGCTCTATATTACCTGTGTTTTGAACTGCGCTAACATAAATTGTCTGAGGATTTGAAGAATTGGTATATGGAGATGGTAAAGGATTTAACTGATTTACCGCATCTGCTTCTGTAAGATGATAGGTGATCGTGTATTCATTTGGACTGAAATCTCCAAGAATTAATGGTGTTTGAGATTCTAAATTAAAAGAAGCAATGTCATCATTATCATTGTCACAAACGACCATATCATTGGGTTGATTTAAAGTTTGAGAAAACGTGGTTATCGAAAAAAGTAGGGCAACAAGCGGAAATAGTAATTTTACTTTCATAGAAAAGATAGCGTTTGGTTAGTAGTTAAATTGATTGTTAACTGGAAAGTTAAGTATCAACGGATTAATGTCATTACTATAACAATTGGGTTTGGAATTTTCCTACCTTTTTGTAAAAAGAATTGTTAACTCTAATACCAATAAAGACATTGTGAATGATCTATAAAAGCGTAAATTTGTGGCTATTCAAATATAGCGCATAGCCAGAAAATGAATCATAAGGAGATTACGAGTACTCAAAACCCATTAGTAAAAAAAATAATTGTTCTAAAGGAGAAATCACGAGAACGAAAAAAAACAGGGCTTTTTGTAGTTGAAGGACAGAGAGAGCTGAGTTTGGCTCAAAAGGCAAACTATCAAATAAAAACAGTTTTATTTTATAAGCCACTCTTTTCTGAACAACTTAGGCAATCGCTATCATCTTCTGAGATAGAATGTATTGAGATTTCTAAAGAAGTTTTTCAAAAACTTGCGCATCGCGATACTACTGAAGGGGTTATTGCCATAGTTAACGTTAGATCTCATGACATGAATCATTTAAAATTTGATTCGCCAAATCCTTTAATTCTTGTTGCAGAGGCTCCTGAAAAACCTGGAAACATTGGTGCTTTATTGCGCACTGCAGATGCCGCAAATGTAGATGCCGTTATTATTGCTAACCCTAAAAGCGACCTTTACAATCCGAATATTATTAGATCCAGTGTAGGGTGTGTATTTACAAACCAAATAGCAACTGGTCAAACAAAAGAGATTATTAATTTTTTACAGCAGCAAAATATAGCTATCTATTGTGCTGCTTTACAAGCCTCAGTAGATTACCACACACAAGATTTTACTAATCCAACGGCTATTGTGGTTGGCACAGAAGCCACGGGCTTAAGTGATGAATGGTTAAAAAATTCTTCTCAAAATATTGTGATTCCAATGCAAGGAGAAATTGATAGCATGAATGTTTCGGTTGCCGCCGGAATTTTAATCTTTGAAGCAAAACGTCAACGACATTTCAAATAATATTATGACAGCAGAAATACTTTTCTTATTAATTATTGGCATTATCATTTTCAACTTTATAATAGATAAATATTTAGATGCACTCAATGCTAAACATTATGATGATCCAATACCAACAGAGTTGGATGATGTATACGATGAAGTAGAATACAAAAAATCGCAATCTTATAAAAAAACTAATTATAAATTCGGAATATGGAGTTCTCTTTTCTCATTAATCCTAACACTTGGTTTTTTATTGTTTGATGGTTTTGAATTTGTAGATACGATAGCTAGAAGTTTTAGTGACTATTCCATAGTAATTGCTTTAGTTTTCTTTGGCATCATTATGTTAGGCAGCGACCTAATTTCTACTCCCTTTAGTTATTATAAAACTTTTGTGATTGAAGAACGATTTGGCTTTAATAAAACCACAAGAAAAACATTCATCTTAGATAAGATTAAAGGATTGATTATGATGGCTATTATTGGTGGAGGAATTCTAGCATTAATTATTTGGTTCTACCAACAAACTCAAGATTTGTTTTGGCTATATGCTTGGGGAATCGTGACACTCTTCACCATTTTCATGAACATGTTCTATTCTAGACTTGTAGTTCCTCTTTTCAATAAACAAACCCCATTAGAAGCAGGTAGTTTAAGAGATAAAATTTCAGAATATGCAAAATCTGTTGGTTTTAATCTCGACAAGATTTTTATTATTGATGGTTCAAAAAGAAGCACTAAAGCTAACGCTTATTTTTCTGGGTTTGGTAATGAAAAGCGTGTTACACTTTACGATACCTTAGTAAATGAACTTAATGATGAAGAAATTGTTGCTGTGCTTGCTCATGAAGTAGGTCATTACAAACGAAAACACATTATTTACAACTTAATAGCGTCTAAAGCTTTAACCGGAATCACTTTTTTTATTCTATCTATTTTTATTTCCAACCCACTATTATCCAATGCGCTTGGTGTAGAGATACCTAGTTTTCATGTTGGATTAATAGCCTTTGGACTCCTCTACTCGCCTATTTCAGAATTAACAAGTTTAGTAATGAATCATCTCTCACGAAAATTTGAATACCAGGCAGATGATTATGCCAAGCATACGTATGCAGCTGAACCGTTGGTCACATCTCTTAAAAAATTATCAAAAAACAGCTTGAGTAACCTAACACCTCATCCATCATATGTATTAGCACATTATTCCCATCCAACATTGCTTCAACGTGTTAGAAATTTACGTAGAACTACGTATTGATTTCAGTTTAGAATTAAACGAACTTCGCCATAAAAGTATTCTCTTTTTAGTTATTAATAGAACACATTATGGTACAATGGCAACCAACCAGCGCATTAGCTCAAGCTATTTATCTTGCGGGTTTTAGATATGATCCAAAACAAGATATTCTTTATTCTCGTATGTATGCGATTCAAAGACAATTGGGTTATGCTTATGGCTATGATGCTGCCGCATTTATGATAAGTGCCAATATAGATTGCGAACCCATATTTTTTGAATATGATAATAAAGTATGGATGATTGAACTTTGGAAAGGACAATATGGTCTAGAAACTGGTTGTGAAATTGGCATTTATAATCGTAACCCAAATGATCATTCTGGAATATATAATACTTTAGACAAATACTTAGGTAAGCGCCCAGATGACCCAAATCCAAATCACAATTTATTCTATAATTGCGTTGGTAATGACGAAATGCTAGACATGCATTTTTCTTTATATCGTGATAATGAATTACTGTTTACAAGAGGTCAAGAAAAAGATTGGTGGCTTACGGGTTTTAAATGGGGAATTTACTCAGAACCAGAGCAGTTAAAAATGGAAGTTGCCATAACCTTCCCAGAAGAAACCATGCTAAAGGCTTTTGAAGGGGCTATAAAGCATATGGGATACGTATACACTTTAGATTCAAATTCAATTAACTTTGTTTTTGACAGACCGAAAACCAAATACCAACCACGACTTCACAATCCAATTATGCCAGAAATTAATGAGGCTAATAAAGATATCGTTGCAGTTTATGATAGTTTTGATCTTCCAAATAATAATCCAAATACTATTCCTAAAGAGTTAGCTAAAAAAATAGAAAAATACTTCACTAATTATGTTTCCTACTTTGAAACCATAATTGGCCAAGCCATTAAACCTTTAGATGGTTGGATTAATTCTTTAACTGAATTAGTACAGTTAAAACATTCTATAGTAAATCAACATTTATCTCTTTTCTTAATTACAAGTCCGAAAGCCTCCGTAAATGATGGGCATATCGAATTTTCTAAAAAGGCTGATCTCATCTTTTTTTCTAACCAATCACATAGTGTTGCAAAATCCTTATCTGGTGGGTTTGAATCTTTCGACAAATTATATACCGATTCTATTTCTAATAAAAATCTACCAAAAGTCACCTTTACTGGTAATTTAAGTGTAAGTAACAAAGAATACGTGGCCAAATTTGAACTAGGAAACCCTGTCTTAGCAAAACGTTCTGTCTTATTTCCTATTGCTAAAATAATTGGTGATATAGAACTTATTCCAAATGGTGATTACACAAACATTAGTTTGGCAATAGACGGATTTAATGAAATTTCTAATGCAAACGGAAGGACCTAAGAATTATTTAAAAACAAAGCATAAAACCCATTGCACAATAAAAATCTTATTGTTACTTTAGTTCTATGACTGAAGTAGAGATAGAAAAAGAAAATGCAGAGATTGCGAAAGCCTACAAAGAGCTTCTTAAAGTAAGTTATCAAACCCTTTCTAAAGATGACAAAAAGTTAATTAGGGAAGCCTTTGAAGTTGCTGTAGATGCGCATAATGGACAACGGAGAAAATCGGGCGAAGCCTATATCTTCCACCCTATTGCAGTTGCTAAAATCGTAGCGAGTGAGATAGGTCTAGACGCTACGAGTATTGCCGCTGCTTTACTTCATGATGTTGTTGAAGATAATCCAGATTATACCAAAGATGATATCGAACGTCTTTTTGGAGAAACTGTAGCGCGTATTGTAGATGGTTTAACCAAAATATCTTCACTTAGTAAAGATGCCGATGTATCGACACAAGCAGAAAATTTTCGTAAGATGTTATTAACGCTTAATGATGACGTACGTGTTATCATTATTAAAATAGCAGACCGACTTCATAACATGCAAACCATGGACTCCATGCGTCGGGATAAACAAGAGAAGATTGCTTCGGAAACTTTATACATTTATGCACCTCTAGCACATAGAATTGGACTTTACAATATTAAAACAGAACTTGAGGATCTTGGATTAAAATACACCGAACCAGAAGTTTATAATGATCTTCTCGAAAAAATGCAAGAGAGTAAATCTGAACAGGATGGTTACATCAAAGATTTTTCTAAAGTCATTGTTGATTCATTGGATAAAGAAGGGCTTAATTACGAAATTAAAGGAAGACCTAAATCTATTTATTCTATCAGAAAAAAAATAGTCAAACAAGGTGTTGATTTTGAAGAAGTATATGACAAATTTGCTGTTAGAATTATCTATAAATCCGATTTTCAAAACGAAAAATTCCTTGCGTGGAAAATCTATTCTATAGTTACAGATCATTTTAGACCCAATCCTACCCGATTACGTGATTGGATTTCATCTCCTAAATCTACTGGGTACGAAGCGCTACACATTACTGTAATGGGACCAAAAAGCAGATGGGTGGAAGTGCAAATTAGGAGTGAAAGAATGAACGAAATTGCCGAAAAAGGGTATGCAGCACACTATAAATATAAACAAGGCAACGCAGAAGATGCGCTGGATACATGGATAGATAAACTACAAGAAGCTCTAGAAAGTAACGAAACGAACGCTGTAGATTTTGTTGAGCAATTTAAACTTAACCTCTATTCTAAAGAAATATTCGTGTTTTCTCCAAAAGGACAATTAAAGTCTTTACCAAAAGGAGCTACACCAATAGATTTTGCCTTTAGTATACATACTGAAATTGGCATGAAAACCAAAGGAGCCAAAGTTAATGGTAAACTTGTTCCTTTGAGTCAGGAGTTAAATAGTGGTGACCAAGTAGAAATCCTTACTGCTGAAAATATCAAGCCAAATCGTAACTGGTTAGACTATGCTACAACAGCTAGAGCTCGAAGCAAAATAAAATCTTCACTTAAAGCAGAGAAGAAAGATGTTGCCGAAGAAGGAAAAGAAATTTTAAGGCGTAAACTAAAGCAACTAAAAATAACTTTAGACGAGAAATCGGTAAATGAAATGGTAAATCATTTCAAATTAAAAACAAGTTTAGATTTATTTTATCGCGTTGGAATTGGTACTATAGACAACACCATGTTAAAAGATTATGCGTCGTCTCGTAGTAATATGTTTATGAGCTATATTAAAAATAGAATTCGTAAACCTACAGTGGCTCCAGATCTTGATAAAGACGAAATAACATCAAAATATGATCAACTCGTTTTTGGTAAAGAAGAAGAGAAACTAGACTACAAGTTATCGTCTTGTTGCAATCCTATTCCCGGAGATCCGGTGTTTGGGTTCCTCACTATAAATGATGGTATAAAAGTGCACAAGAAAAACTGCCCGAATGCTTTGAGTATGCAATCAAATTACGCTTATCGTATTATGAAGGCCAAATGGATTGATTCTACTCAGCAAGAATTTGCCACTCAAATTAAACTTTCTGGAATTGATAATTTAGGATTAGTTAATAACATTACTCAAGTGATATCTTCAAATATGCACGTTAATATGAAAAGTATCAGTTTTGAAACAGATGATGGCGTATTTAGTGGTAAGATTAACGTTGTTGTAAACAATATTAACATGCTTAAAAAACTAATTGATAATCTTAAAAAAATTAATGGAATAGATAAAGTGACTAGAGTCTAAAAAATGTGTAAATTTGTGCCTTGATTATGAGCGAACAAACAGAACAGACTAACCAAGAGATTGTAAAAAACGTTTTTACAAAATTTTTAGAAGAAAAAGGGCATAGAAAAACGCCCGAGCGTTATGCTATTCTTCAAGAGATTTATGATAGTGAAGAACATTTTGATATAGAATCGTTGTATATCAAAATGAAAAATAAAAACTATCGCGTAAGTCGTGCTACGCTTTACAATACAATTGAAATTTTAATGGAATGTGCTTTGGTAAGAAAACACCAATTTGGGCAGAACCAAGCGCATTATGAAAAGTCATATTTCGATAAGCAACATGATCATGTTATCATGACAGATACTGGTGAAGTTATCGAATTCTGTGACCCTCGTATCCAATCAATCAAAAAAACAATTGAAGAGGTTTTTGATATTTCTATCTCTAACCATTCTCTCTACTTTTACGGAACAAAAAACAAACCAACTAACTAATACACAATGGCAGTAGATTTACTACTAGGATTACAATGGGGCGATGAAGGCAAAGGAAAAATTGTTGATGTACTCACCTCCAAATACAATATTATTGCCCGCTTTCAAGGTGGGCCAAATGCAGGACACACATTAGAATTTGATGGAATTAAACATGTGCTAAGAACAATACCTTCTGGAATTTTTCACGATGATTCTATCAATGTCATTGGAAATGGTGTTGTAATCGATCCTGTTGTTTTTGTGCAAGAATTAGATGGCTTAGATCAATTTAATTTAGATTATAAGTCAAAATTGATTATTTCAAGAAAAGCTCACGTTATTTTACCAACTCATCGCTTGCTTGATGCTGCTTCAGAGACCTCTAAAGGAAAAGCTAAAATTGGCTCTACTTTAAAAGGTATTGGACCAACATATATGGATAAAACAGGTAGAAATGGTATAAGAGTTGGAGATCTGGAATTAGACAATTGGAAAGAAAAATATCGTGCTTTGGCTAACAAACACGAAGCTATGATTGGCTTTTACAATGTAGACATTCAATACAATTTAAAGGAAATGGAAGACGAGTTCTTTGCGGCTGTAAAACGCTTAAAAGAATTGCAATTTATAGATAGCGAAGAATATTTAAACCAAGCCTTAAAAGCTGGTAAGCCTATTTTAGCCGAAGGTGCTCAGGGCTCATTGTTAGATATTGATTTCGGAACATATCCATTTGTTACATCTTCTAATACTACAGCTTCAGGAGCTTGTACTGGCTTAGGTGTAGCTCCAAATAAAATAGGTGAAGTCTTCGGGATTTTTAAAGCCTATACAACTCGAGTTGGGTCTGGACCATTTCCAACCGAATTATTTGATAATACAGGAACCGAAATGGCACGTATTGGTCATGAGTTTGGAGCCGTAACTGGTAGACCTAGACGTTGTGGCTGGTTAGACCTGGTAGCACTTAAATATGCTTGTCAGGTTAATGGTGTTACACAACTAAGTATGATGAAAGGTGATGTGCTTTCAGGGTTTAAAACTTTAAAAGTATGTACGGCATATAAGTACAAAGGTGAAACAATTCATCACTTGCCTTTTAATATTGAGGAAGAAAACGTCACTCCTATCTATACCGAATTTAAAGGTTGGAAAGAAGACCTTACTAAAATGAGGGATGTCAAAGAATTTCCCGATGAACTAAACACATATATCTCATTTCTTGAAAAAGAATTAGAGATTCCTATTACAATAGTTTCTGTTGGTCCAGATAGAACCCAAACTATTAATAGATAGGTATTAAAAATCTGTTAAGGCATACTATTCCGAAGAGAATATAGTTATTTTTGGAGCAAACCATATTGACTTGAATCTAATTTTCAGATACATATTTATACTCGCATGTTGTTTTGCAACAACTTACAGCTATGCTCAAGAATCCAAGAAAATTTTTATAGAATACTCTGGATTTACCGTTAGGGATTCGCTTTCAGGCCCTAACGTTACCACTTTTGTTCGTAGTGACCAAGGTCAAATTCACATTGTTCATGAAGGGGTTGATATGTGGTGCGATAAGGCACGATATTATCATGATGAAGATTTTATAGAAGCGTTTAGTAATGTGGTTATCAAGCAAGGAGATACCATTAATATGACATCAAAATATGTTGAATATAGTGGTATTACTCAACTAGCTTTTGCCGCAGGTGATGTTGTACTTACCGAGCCTCAATCTACACTAACAACAGACACACTGTTTTTTGATAGAACGAAACAAGAGGCTTTTTACAAAAGTATGGGTAAGGTGGTTCGAGATTCTTCTGGAACGATTACAAGCCAAATTGGTCGTTATTATTTAAACAAAAGCAAGTATCGTTTCAAAAAAGATGTGGTTCTTGTTAATCCAGAATACACCCTTAACACCAACCAGTTAGATTTTTATTCTGAAACAGGACATGCTTATATGTATGGCCCTTCTACAATTGTTGGTGAAACCAGTAAAGTATACTCTGAACGCGGATTCTACGATACAAACAATGACTTGGGTTATTTTGTAAAGAACTCAAAAGTTGATTATGATAATCGAGAGGTTAAAGGTGATAGCTTATATTTTGACAGAAACAGGAGTTTTGTTTCGGCAACAAATAACATTACAGTAACAGATACCACTAATAAAAGTATCGTTAGAGGCCATTATGCTGAAGTTTTTAGAGCTAAAGATTCTGTATTCATTACGAAACGTGCCTTGGCAATTACCGTTCAAGAAAATGACTCTATTTATATTCATGCCGATACCTTAATGGTCACTGGAAAACCCGAACATCGTATCACCAGAGCATTCTTTAATGCCAAAATGTACAAGAGTGATATGAGTGGTAAGGCCGATTCTATACATGCCGACCATAAAACTGGACTAACGCAATTAATTAATTTAAAGCGTTATGCAACTGGTGATGACTTTTCGGTAAAACGAAGACCTGTTTTATGGAATTTAGGTAACCAAATGACTGGAGATTCTATTCATTTAATCTCTGATGTGGAAAAAGAAGAACTCGATTCGCTTAAAGTATTCAATAATGCATTCCTTATTAGTAAAGACACCTTGGGTGATGGCTTTAATCAAATTAAAGGTCAGCGATTAATTGGTCTTTTTAAAGATAATGAACTTTATAATGTTGATATTATTAAAAATGCTGAAATCATCTTTTATACGCGAGATGATAACGACACTTTAATAGGTATTAATAAGTCAAAATCAGGTAGCATTAACCTTAAATTTGACGGTCCTTATAAAATAATAACTTTATTTAATCAGGTCGATGGAGACATATATCCTGAATCTCAATTTCCCGAAAACGCACGAAAGTTTAGAGGTTTTGATTGGAGAGGAGATGAACAACCCAAAAGCGTAGAAGACTTGTTTAGTGACGATCCTCCATTAGTTTTGCCAGTGATTAAAGGCTTAGAACCCTACGTTGAAGATGACGAATTCTTTGATGATGCGCTCTTAAAACGAGTAAACACGGCAAAACAGAAAGACAAAAGCAAAGAAAATAAAGCCAACAGGCAAATACCAAAAAAGGATAGACTTAAGAAAAAAAAGAAGCCCTTAAGTAATACGTTACCAACCACCTATAAAAAAAAGAAAGGTAACTGATGAAAGATGATTTCTTCAAATATCAAGCTCAAACGACATCACACCCTTTGGCAATGTCAATTTCTCATGCTGAAGGCTCCTATATTTATGACGCAGAGAACAAAGCATATTTAGATTTTGTTGCTGGGGTTTCGGCATGTAGTCTTGGTCATAAACATCCCAAAGTTGTTGAGGCGATTAAAAACCAAATTGACCGTTATTTGCATGTTATGGTTTATGGCGAATATATACAGCAACCAGCTGTAGAACTCGCAAAGTTATTGGCTAATCATCTTCCTGAAAATTTACAAAAAACATACCTCACCAATTCTGGTACAGAAGCTATAGAAGGTGCATTAAAACTTGCAAGACGTGTTACTGGACGTAGTGAAATTATTGCTGCGCATGGGGCGTACCATGGTAATACAATGGGAGCCATGAGTGTTATGGGCTATGAAGATCGGAAACGTGCTTTTAGACCATTACTTCCAGATGTGAAATTTATTGATTTTAACAGTATCGACGATCTCACATGGATTACTCGTAATACAGCTGGTGTTATTTTAGAAACCATTCAAGGTGGTGCTGGTTTCATAGCACCTTCAAACGATTACTTATCTAAGGTTCGTAAGCGTTGTGATGATGTTGGTGCTTTATTGATCCTAGATGAGATACAACCTGGTTTTGGTCGCACAGGAAAACTATTCGGTTTTGAACATTTCAATTGTATTCCAGATATTTTAGTCACTGGAAAGGGTTTAGGAGGTGGCATGCCAATTGGAGCATTTACAGCATCATCTGAGCATATGAATCAATTACAAGAAGCTCCTAAACTTGGGCATATCACTACATTTGGCGGTCATCCCGTAATCGCAGCCGCGGCGTTAGCTACCCTTAAAGAAATAACAGAAACTAATCTCATTTCTGATACTTTAGAAAAGGAAAAATTATTTCGAGAACACTTAAAGCATCCGTTGATTACTGAAATCCGTGGAAAAGGATTAATGCTGGCCATCATAACCCATTCTGCTGATATGGCAAATGACATCATTTTAAAGTGTCAAGATGAAGGATTGATTTTATTTTGGCTACTATTTGAACCAAAAGCAATTCGAATTACACCGCCTCTTACCATTTCAAAAGATGAAATCCTTGAAGGTTGTGCCATTATTACACGAGTTTTAGATTCTATTTCGGCATAATTTATGCTATTACTATTATAACTTAAGTCTTTGATTTATAGAAATTAAAAACTATCAATCTTAACTTCTACTCTAGCTGTTAACTATTTTGTTGAAAACATTAAAATTAGATATTAAATTTTTTAACTGATAAGAGTACTTTTATTTAACAAACAATGCTATTTGCTTATGGAGTTTGGTCTACCTCAAGACAACAACAATATTTCGCTTAATCGATTTGAATCAATGCTCAAAACTAATAATGTTTTGTTCTTTGATTCTGTAGAGTTTGAAAATATTATTCACCATTATCTAGAAACAGGTAAAATCGCTTTAGCAAAAAAAGCAGTTAAGTTAGGACTTGAACAACACCCATCTTCAATCAACTTAAAGTTATTTCAAACAGAACTTTTTGTTCTCGAGAATAAATTTGAAGAGGCAGATAAGCTACTAGAGGAGCTACACATTTTAGAGCCTTCAAACGAAGAAATCTATATACAGAAGGCAAATGTACTTTCAAAGCAAGATGAGCATGAAAAAGCCGTTAATACCCTTTTAATTGCGTTAGATTTAGCTCAAAATGATGAAGGCGTAGGAGATTTATATGCTCTAATTGGTATGGAGTATTTATTCTTAGATCAATTTCACAATGCGAGAACTTATTTTAAAAAATGTTTAGAACTTGATTTAGACGACTATTCTGCATTGTATAATGTAATTTACTGTTATGACTTTCTAGACGAAAATGAAGACGCTATAAGTTTTTTAAATGCATATCTTGATAAAAGCCCGTATTGCGAAGTTGCTTGGCATCAATTAGGTCGTCAATATTTCACGATAAAAGATTATGACAAAGCTTTAGCTGCTTTCGATTTCGCCATTATTTCTGACGACAGTTTTGTTGGTGCTTATCTAGAAAAAGGGAAAGTTCTAGAAAAGAAAAAAGCGTTCCATGAAGCTATTGAAAATTATAAAATCACATTAGCCTTAGATGAACCAACTTCGTTCGCTTTATTACGAATTGGATACTGTTATGAAAAACTTGGTAATGATGATTTGGCTGTACAATATTTTTATAAAACAGTTCATGAAGACCCCTTATTAGATAAAGGATGGATTGCTATTACCAAATTTTATAATAAGAAACAGAATTACCAAAAAGCACTGTTCTATATTAATAAAGCCATTAATATAGATGGTGAAAACGTCGTATATTGGAAGTTATACGCAAAAATTAACCATCGTCTCAATTTTCTCGAGGAAGCTGAACGTGGTTATAAAAAAACACTCGATTTAGGTAATTACGAACTACAAACATGGTTGTCCAGAGCAGACATTCTTATTGCACTTGGTGAATATGAGGCTTCAATCATGAATTTGATTCAAGCGGCAGAGTTTTATCCAGAAACGGCAGAACTAGAATTTCGATTGGCTGGTTTAAACTTTAGCTTAAATCAAAGTAACAAAGGGCATTATCATTTAAAAAATGCATTGCTGCTAAATCACGAATTTTATTTCATTTTAGAGGAGTTATTTCCAAACGTTTTGCATAAACCCTCTGTTATTGAAATGATTAGTAACGCAAAAAAATAGACACTTACTTTTTTCTACAAACAAGTCAAATCAAATTAAACTTTGTCTGAAATTACTCATAGCTATTTCATACCTTTACGCTAGCTATTAAAAATCAACATGCAGAGACAGTTTAAAGATTACTTTTTCATAACACTTAAAGGAATAGCAATGGGAGCAGCAGATGTTGTTCCAGGCGTATCTGGCGGTACAATTGCGTTTATTTCTGGGATTTATGAAGAGCTTATAGAGAGTATTGACAACTTAAATTTAGGAGTTTTTAAAATTTGGAAACAACAGGGATTCAAAGCGGCATGGTCTTCTATAAATGGGACCTTTCTCTTAGCCTTGTTCTCAGGTATACTCATTAGCATCTTATCTTTGGCTAAGCTCATCAAGTACTTATTGCACAATGAGCCTATTTTACTCTGGTCGTTTTTCTTTGGACTCGTCTTGGCGAGTGTATTATACATTGCAAAACAAATAAAATCTTGGTCGTTATCTGTAATTGCTGCTATAGCAATAACATCGGTCCTCTCCTATTTTATTACACTAGCCGAACCGTTTGCATCACCAGATAGTTCCTTGTATCTATTATTTTGTGGTTTTATAGCAATTATTGCAATGATTCTTCCTGGCGTTTCAGGCGCCTTTATACTACTCATACTTGGTGCTTATGAAACTGCAATTAACACCGTAAATAATCTCATTGAAGGTGTTACAACCGGGAACTTTGATTTATTAAAAGATGCCTTACTTAAATTTTTTCTTCTAGGTATTGGAGCTGTTATTGGTCTTAAAGTGTTTTCTAAAATACTCAATTGGATGTTTAAACATAAGAAAAACTTGACCTTAGCCATCCTTACTGGATTTATGATAGGCTCTTTAAATAAAATATGGCCATGGAAAGAGGTATTAAAAACAAGAATAAATTCTGAAGGCTTAGAAGTAACTGTTTTAGATAAAAGTATTTTGCCTACCTCCTATAGTGGCGATAATCAGATTGTATTAGCATTAGTTTTAATAATTGCTGGGTTTGCAACGATATTGGTACTTGAGAGCTTAGGTACTAAAAAAGGAAAAGCCTAATGGAGAGCACCAGAACACTAAAAGACAAAATCTTCCTTGTTATAAAAGGTTTAGGCATGGGAGCCGCAAATAAAGTCCCTGGTGTTTCTGGAGGTGTTGTCGCTTTTGTTGCTGGGTTTTACGAAGAGTTTATATATTCACTACAAAGGGTTAATAAAACAGCTTTTAAATTGTTATTTAATGGCCGATTTAAAAGTTTCTACCGCTATATCAATGGGAAATTTTTGGGTCTACTTTTCTTCGGAATGATCGTTAGTTACTTTAGCGTATCTAAAATTTTAGATTACTTCCTCCAAAATTATGAATTGTATGTTTGGAGTTTATTTTTCGGAATGATCGTAGGATCAATTTACTATATCAATAAAGACTTTAAAGATTGGAACTATAAAAGCATACTGTCTTTAGCTATTGGCATTTCCTTAGGTATTGCTATTAGTTTTTTAGATCCTGCAATGGAAAATGACAACCTGTTTTTTGTTTTTTTCTGTGGCATAATTAGTGTTTCGGGGATGACACTCCCTGGTTTTTCTGGATCGTTTATCTTAATTCTTTTAGGTAATTATGTGTTGCTACTTGTTGATTCTGTGAACGCATTATATGATACAATTGCCGAGGTTTTTTCAGGAGATTTTAGCTTTCTACAAAATGAAATCCGTGTGAGACTACTTAAGGTGTTAGTTGTATTTACCTTGGGCTCTGTAACTGGTTTAGTAACATTTTCGCATGTTTTGAGTTATGTTTTAAAACATTATAAAAGCATTACAACAGCTTCTATCATTGGATTTATTGTGGGTTCGCTGGGTGTAGTTTGGCCTTGGAAGAAAACGATATTCAAAACTCAAAATGACGGGAGTTTCTTGCTAGATTCAAATGGAGGGAAAATTATCTCTAATTATGAACGTTTTTTACCTGAACTAACTTCTGAAACCTATTTTGCCATAGGCTATATTATCATAGGAATTTTTATCGTACTTGCTTTAGAGTGGTATGGTCAACGCACAAAAAAAGCACATGTTTAAATTAGGCTTATTAGGAAAAAATATTGATTATTCATTTTCAAGAGGGTATTTCAGTAAGAAATTTGAAGCTGAAGAACTCTCATGTACTTATGAGAATTTTGATATAGAGGATATTTCCGATTTTGAGCATTTACTTAAAACCCATCCTGACATTTCGGGCTTAAATGTCACGATTCCATATAAAGAACAAATTATCCCATATTTAGACACTCTTGATAAAAAAGCAAAAAAAATTGGAGCAGTTAATACGATAACAATAAATTCTAAAGGCAAACTAAAAGGGCATAATACCGATTGCTATGGGTTTAAAA
Organism: uncultured Psychroserpens sp.; assembly: GCF_947494225.1. NCBI lineage: Bacteria > Pseudomonadati > Bacteroidota > Flavobacteriia > Flavobacteriales > Flavobacteriaceae > Psychroserpens > uncultured Psychroserpens sp. The sequence goes on along the minus strand of NZ_CANLUG010000003.1, from coordinate 31,495 downwards.
AATCTATTAAACCCTTTTTAAAATCACATCATAAAAAAGCGCTTATTCTTGGTACAGGTGGTGCATCAAAAGCAATTGCATATACTTTAAAAAAGTTGAAAATAAAATATGACTACGTCTCAAGACAAAAAAGCGATAGTGTAAAATTCACCTACGACGACCTTACTATAGATCATATAAAATCATATAAGGTTATTATTAATTGCACACCGTTAGGAACGCATCCAAATATCAATAGTTGCCCAAATCTTCCATATGATGGTATTTCGAATAAGCACTTGGTATTTGATTTAATTTATAATCCCGAAGAAACCAAGTTCTTAAAAATCGCAAAACTCCAGGGAGCTAGTACTATTAACGGTTATCAAATGCTCGTATTCCAAGCTGAAAAATCATGGAAGATTTGGAATTTATACTCTTAAAAAATCATAACTAAGATTTCTTTTTTTGTAAATCAGCCGCTTGGTTGTATATTAGCCTTCTAATACATAAAACATTGAAAAATGTCTGAGAATGATAACCTGCAAGAAGCAGATGGAAAAATAGAATTAAATACTACCGAAGCACCTCAATCTCCTGAAAAGAAAACTAATTCAGAAGAGCCAATTTTAGAAGAGGTAAAAGAGCCTGCTGAGCCTGTCGAAAATAACGTAGATATTTCGCAAGAGACCGAAACTATAGAAACCGAAACAACTAATAAAGAAAACGTTGATGACGTCATGGATGCTGTAGATGACGTTATAGAGCATACCGATGAGCCTAAAGCAGAAGACACAAATAAAATCGACGCTCACGTTGAAGAAATTGAAGAAGCAAATGCCGAAGATGCCGAAGACGAGGCCAACGCTGAACGTCATAAATTAGAATCTAAAGACTACCATTCTATGTCTATGGAACAACTCACTATTGAGTTTGAGCAGCTTATAGACAACCATAAAATTCAAAACATTAAAGCTCAAGTTGATGAAATCAAATCAGAATTCGGTTCTAAATTTGATGCACTTCTGGATGAGAAAAAAGAAGAATTTATAAACGATGGTGGAAATGCAATTGATTTTTACTACTCCTCTCCTGTTAAAAAACGTTTTAATAATGCCTTTAAAACCTATAGAAATAGCTTAAATGCCTATTATAAAGAACGTGAAAATAACTTAAAAGCAAACCTTGAAAAAAGACTTCATATTATTGAGGAAATTAAGGGACTTGTAAATGCTGAAGAAAATATAAACACTACTTATAAACATTTTAAAGACCTCCAAGAACAATGGCGTAATGCTGGACCTATTCCCAGAGATCGCTATAACAATGCTTGGAATTCCTACCACCATCATGTAGAAATATTTTATGACGTGTTGCATTTAAATCGCGACTTACGTGATATGGATTTTAAGCACAATCTGGAGCAAAAAACTAAAATTATTGAACGTGCTGAAGAATTAGCAAAAGATGATAACATTAATCGTTCTTTTAGAGAGTTACAAGTTTTACATAAACTTTGGAAAGAAGACCTAGGGCCTGTGGCTAGAGAGCATCGTGATGAAATCTGGGAACGTTTTAGTGATGCAACTAAGACAATTCATGATAAGCGTCAATCGTATTATGCTAATTTAGACAAGGCTCGCGAAAAGAACTTAGAACGTAAAGAAGAAATTATTTCTAAAATTGAAGAAGTTGCGTCAGACACATCTAGCTCTCACCAAGCATGGCAAAAGAAGATTAAATCTATTGAAGCCTTAAGAGAGGATTTCTTTAATGCAGGAAAAGTACCTCAAAAAGTAAATGAAGAGACCTGGTCTAAATTTAAAGGTGCAGTTAGAACATTTAACAGAAATAAAAATGCCTTTTATAAAAATCTTAAGAAGGATCAATATGATAATCTAGAGAAAAAGAAAGCTCTAATTCAAATTGCAATAGATAATAAGGATAATGAAGATTTTGCTGCAACAACACCTTTGATGAAAAAAATTCAAAGTGATTGGAAAAAAATTGGACATGTACCGAGGCGAGATAGTGATAAAATTTGGAAAGAATTTAAAGGTGCTTGTAACGCTTATTTTGATCGATTAAATGCAGAGCGCAATGAAGCTAATAAAGAATTGATGGCTGCCTATGAACAAAAATCGGCTTTATTAGAAGAGGTTAATGCTTTGAAGTTATCTGGCAAACCTGAGGCAGATATTAAAAGTATAAAAGAGAAAATCTCGGCATGGAAAGCTATTGGTCATGTACCATCAAACAAACGCTATATTGATGGTAAATTCAATAAAGCATTAGATGGACTTTTTGGTCAATTGGATATGGATAAAACCAAATTGGAAATGATCAAGTTTGAAAATAAACTGGAAAGTTTATCTCAACCAAATGATACGAGGTTATTGGACAATGAGCAAAACTTTATTAGAAAGAAAATTTCAGAAGTTAAAGGAGAAATCAATCAACTTGAGAATAACATGCAGTTTTTCTCTAATGTTGACGAAAGCAATCCTTTAGTTAAAGATGTTATTAAAAATATTGAAAAGCACAAACAAGGCCTTTTAATTTGGCAAGAAAAACTAAAGAAAATAAAGAGCATGTACTAAGACTGCTTAATATAAAACACTCAAAAGACCATCTCTATTTAGATGGTCTTTTTTCTTTTACCAAATTTAAACTCGAAATCTTATAATCTAAACCTCGTTGCCATGTAATTAAGTAAGCGTTCATAACAGAATAATTGTTAACTTTAAAACATGGATGAACTCATTAAGAAATTTTATACAGCCTTTGATCAATTAGATGCGGAAACAATGGCATCGTGTTATCATGACGACATTGTATTTGAAGACCCAGCTTTTGGTGTTTTAAAAGGCCCGCAAGCAGGTAATATGTGGCGAATGCTTGCGAACTCACAGAAAGGAAAAGAATTCAAAATTACATTTTCTAATATCAAAACTGATGATAACAATGGTAGTGCCCAATGGGAAGCCTTTTATAATTTCAGTAAAACGGGAAGAAAAGTTCATAATGTTATTTCGGCATCTTTTGAATTTAAAGATGGAAAAATCATAAAACATACAGACTATTTTGATTTGCATAAATGGGCAAAGCAAGCCATGGGTTTTAAAGGTTTACTTTTAGGAGGGACAGGCTTTTTTAAAAGAAAATTGAACCAGCAAACCAATCATTTACTCTCAAAGTTTGAAAATAATAAGCTCTAACAACAAAAAAGCTATCTAAGATGGTCTTAAATAGCTTTTGTAATAATCAATATCTGTTTCTTTTTAGGGACTAATAGTTTACTTTATGTTTCAGTATTTGATTACATTTTAAGTAACTCAAAATGTGTGCCAAAAATATAAAATTTGATCAAAAAAACAACATGAATTCAGGATATTCGCAAACACCTTTAGCGAAAAAATTAGGCTTAAAACATGGACACTCATTCTTGCTCTATAGAGCTCCTAATCACTACTTTAGCTTGTTTGAAGATTTACCAGAAGACCTTATAGAACTGAAGACATTAAAAGAAAAATCTGCAGATTTCATACATGTCTTCTGTACAACGCTTACAGACTTGTCTCAAGTTATTGATAGATATAAACCTGTACTAAAAATTAATGGTTTGATGTGGGTGAGTTGGCCAAAAGGTAGCAGCAAAATAATTACAGATTTAAAGCGAGAACCAGTAAGAAAATTAATCTTGAATAAAGGATTAGTTGATATTAAAGTTGCGGCCATTGATGCAGATTGGAGCGGACTTAAATTCGTGTATAGATTAAAAGACAGAACTTAACAATATTACTATGAGTTGGATAACAGTAATCCCATTTGAAAAAGCCACAGGCAAACTAAAATCTATTTATTCTAAAATAAAAGGTCCTAATAATCAAATTGATAACGTTTTAAGCATCCATAGTTTAAGACCACATACTTTAATTGGACATATGAGTCTTTACAAAAACACATTACATCATACCGATAACACCTACCCTAATTGGTTTTTAGAATTTTTAGGAACTTATACTAGTTTTATAAATGACTGTGATTATTGTTACAAGCATCATTTTGAAGGTATGAAACGTTTTTTAAATGATGCTGACAGAGCTATGCTTCTCCAACATCATATTGAGAACGACTCGCTGGACACAATTCTTAATGCAAAAGAATTAGGCATTATTAGATATGCGAAAAACCTAAGTTTAAAACCAAATAGCATTACAGAAAACCATATTAAAGCATTGAGAGATTTGGGTGTCTCTGATGGAGAAATTTTAGAAGTCAATCAAGTCGTAGCCTATTTCAACTATGCCAACAGAACAGTATTAGGTTTAGGTGTAAATACCAAAAATGAAGTTTTAGGCTTATCGCCTAAAAATAAAGATGACGAGAACTCTTGGAACCATTCCTAACAAGGCTTATGAATATTCAGGTTTTTTACCTTTCACATCCTTATAAAACGCCTTCATAAACCTAAAGTCAGCATCCACATCATCTGTAGGATAAAACGGTTGTGAAATATGATTTTGTTTATTCTGAAAATCTAAAGTGAACATTATTATAGGCACCTGAGCAGCTTTTGCAATATAATAGAAACCTGTTCTCCAATTCTCAACTTTTTTTCTTGTTCCTTCTGGCGCCAAGGTTAATCTAAATTCTTTTTTATCTGCAAACAACTTTGCAATAGCGTCTACTTTGTTTTGACCAGAAGTTCTGTCTATAGCAGCACCTCCCACTGCCCTAAAGTACCAACCAAATGGCCATCTAAACAGTTCCTTTTTTGCTATGAAATTAGTTTTCACATTAACAACTTTCCGAAGTAATATACCAATAAAGAAATCATGCCAACTTGTATGAGGAACAGCTATTATTACCGCTTTTTTAATAGTGTCTTTTGAGAAATTGGTATTACCAGTGACTTTCCATCCCCAAATTTTAAAATAGATAAGTCGTGCTAGCCACCGCATATTACATTTTTTGATATAATGCTTTAAGTTTTGCTCTTGTAATCACTTGCTTCCAATTTTTACCTATTGCATTTTCCCATAATGGTTCAAGGCTTAATGCTACATCAATCATAATATCAAACTCATCATCATGAAGTTGGGCGCAAATACCTTTAGGAATCGTGATGTTATGCTTTTTTCGCATCGCTTTGTACATAGCAACACCTTCAGGATAATAATCTTCCAAATGTTCGAAAACAATGCAATTACCCACGCCATGCTTAATACCTAATAAATATCCTAAGCCATAACTCATTGCATGAGCAACGCCAACTTGAGAATAAGCAATACTCATCCCTCCATGCCAAGAAGCCATCATTAATTTATCTGCAGACTCTTCATCTGATAAATTATCACTAAGAAATATCTCTTTACAAAGTTCTAAGGCTTTCTCACCATAGCTTTGGCTGAACGCATTGAGATACGTTCCGTTTAAAGACTCTATACAATGTACAAAACAGTCCATTCCAGTATAAAACCACTGGTTTTTAGGAACGTCTTTAGTTAACTCTGGATCTAGAATAACTTGATCAAAAGGTGTATAATCACTGTTAATGCCAAGTTTTCTTTCTGGGCCTGTTAATATCGTCGTACGTGAGACTTCGGCTCCTGTTCCAGATATCGTGGGAATACCAACATGATAAATAGCTGGGGTTTTAACCAGATCCCATCCTTGGTAATCCTTAGCTTCGCCTTCATTAGTTAGCATAATAGCTACTGCCTTCGCAAGATCTAAAATGGTTCCGCCTCCAATACCAATAATTCCTGAGGGTCTATCTTTATGTGTTAAAATAATATTTTCTACGAGTTCATCAACCTGAGAAGTTTTTGGTTCATGTTCTGCAGAAATATATAGAAGTTGGTCATCGTAAGCTAAAGGAATTCTTGCTGTTAAATCTGAATTGCCTTTGAATACATCATCGACCAAAAATATAAATGGGGCTTTTCTATTTAAACGCTTAGGTGCGATAATATCACCTAACTGATTAAAACTGCCTCGTCCAAAAACAACTCTGGACACCATTGGATAATTTTTATAACTCATTTATTCGTCTTCGTGTAACAAAAATAAAAACATAGTTGGATTTATCTTTACTTATTTAAATAATGTTGGAATTTTTCAGAAAATAATCCAACGTGATACCCATCAACTAGGGCATGATTTACATGTATAGACACATTCATTGTAATTTTGCCATCTTGTTGATATTCTATTTTACTAAATGCCAATTTAGGGACAGATTCCAAGGTTCCAGACACAGGTTCTTTATGTCCCGAAAAATGAACCCAAGGTAAAGCAGAACAGTGTATACAAGCCAAATCGTTACGTTCTGGAAACAATTCACTCGATTGTTCTATTCTCTTTTTCTCTGCATTTAAATTGACTAAAAATCGTTCTAAATCACGATCAAATTCAATATAAGAACATCCAAATGTCTTATTGGGTCTCATAATTGTAGCCGAAGCATTAATTTGATCATGTAGCACAATTTTATCATTTTCTATTCTAAGCTTTAATTCGTCAATATCATTTATCGCTTTCATGCAATCGTGCAAATACTTTCCGAAAAAAGATAAGGTATTCGATTTAGCAAAGCGATACGCTGTTGTCATATCAAATGGAATCACAACACCAAAATATGGATCTTTAAAAGATCTAAAATGTTCATAATGCGCCTTGCGTTTCCAAGTATCTAGATCTATTACTTTCATTAATCTAAAATCGATTTTAAATCTGACAAACTAGATATTGTTCTATATTTTTTTTGCTCCGTTTCTTCTGTATTTACTTGCTCATGCAACCATGTTGTGTGAAAAGGCACATGTATTGCTTTAGCATTTATATTCACCAAGGGTAAAATATCAGATTTTAACGAATTACCTACCATTAAAAATTCACTAGGCTCTATATCTAAATGTTCAAGCAATTTCGCATAATTACTTTCTTGCTTATCACTTAAAACCTCTATGTGGTGAAAATAGGATGTTAAATTAGATTTTTCAAGTTTACGTTCTTGATCTAACAAATCACCTTTAGTTATTAAAATTAACCTATAGTTTTCAGAAAGAACATTTAAGGTATCCTCAACCCCATCCAATAATTCTACAGGTTTATTAAGCATGGATTTACCAATATCTAAAATTTTAGAAATGGTGGCATTAGACACCATATTATTAGAAAGTTCAATAGCCATTTCTACCATAGACAATACAAAACCTTTAACTCCATATCCATACAATGGAAGATTATCCATTTCCTTTTTAAACAATTCTTGATCTATTTTATTTGCTGTTTCATAAGGCGCCATTAACTTAGCAAATTCTAGTTCTGCATCACGAAAATAAGTTTCATTAACCCAAAGCGTGTCGTCTGCATCAAACCCGATGACTTTTATATGTTTGTAGTTTGTATCCAATCTATTTCCAGAGTTTTTTAGCACGTTCTAAGTCTTCTGGCGTATCAATTTCAACACCTTCAACTGTTGTTTCAATCATTTTTATACGTTTTCCATACTCTAGGTATCTAATACATTCTATTTTTTCTGTGGCCTCAATAAACTGCATTGGTAATTTGTAAAAGTCTAATAAAGCTTCTTTTCGGAAGGCATAAATACCTTTATGTTTGAAATAGCGAGCTCCTGCATCCTTATCTCTTGGGAACGGAATAGGGCTTCTCGAAAAATATAAGGCAAAATTATTTTGGTCAACAATAACCTTTACTGTATTTGGATTATTAATTTCATCCCAATCATGAATTTCAACCATAAGGGATGCCAAATCAATATCTTTTTTCTCATCATCCTTAAACACCTCAAGAACCTTTTCTAAACTTGTACGCTCTGTAAAGGGTTCATCTCCTTGGACGTTTACAACAATATCAACATCTAAATGTTCTACGGCTTCTGCAATACGATCGCTACCAGACTCATGTTCTTTCTGGCTCATTATGGCTTTGCCTCCATTCGAAACAATTTCATTGTAAATGGTGTCACTATCGGTAACAACATAAACATCATCAAACAAATTCGTGGCTACAGTCGCTTCGTATGTTCTTAAAATAACAGTCTTCCCTGCTAAATTCTGCATGAGTTTTCCTGGGAATCGAGATGCACTATATCGTGCAGGTATCATTGATATTATCTTCATTAAACTGATATAGATTGAATATCAAAAATAAAACTTTTATGTGGTTTTGCTCTTACTTCTTTTAATCTTTTTATAAACTCTAAAAATGAGATATAAAATAGCAACAACAAAAATAAATGCCAGTACAGGAATAAATAGAGATAAGACAGACATAACTATGGATGTGCCTGTTTCAACAGTTGATACTATAGGATTAGCTACTCCTCCCGTTGTTGCAGTTGATGTTAATCTTGTTACTCCAGAGCTCCCGGCGACTGCTGCTGCGGTTCCACCTCCTGCTATAATTGCAAGTGCCCAGGTGATTACTGGGCCGAGATCTGCAATAGTAGATACCATTACGGCTGTTCCAGCAATCGTAGCTAAAGGTATGGCTATAGTATCAAGTAAATTATCAATGTAAGGAATATAGTATCCAAAAATTTCTACTAAAGTAGCAACACCTAAGGTCACAACAGCAGTTAAACTGCCTATCCATTGCCACGAATCATTAAGTTCCCAAAGATTAAAATAAGTTGCCAAACTTAGAGCAAATAATGGCACAAACACTCTAAAACCTACAGATGCCGATAATCCAATACCTAAAAAAATACTAATAATTGTTTCGGTTGTCATATTAATAACACTTAAATTTCTTCAAAAAGATCATCTTTAAAACCAATAAGATACAATTTTTCCTTAGCTCTAGTTACAGCAGTATATAACCATCTCATATAGTCTCTATCGATACCATTTGGCAGGTAAGGCTGTTCTACAAAAATGGTATTCCATTGTCCTCCTTGAGATTTATGACATGTTATTGCATAGGAGAATTTAACCTGGAGCGCATTGAAATGCTTATTCCCTTTAATTTTTAAAAACTTTTTATAATTAGACGTTTCATCTTCATAGTCCTTTTGAACCTCTAGATACAGTCTATTACTATCTTCATAAGTAAGAGATGGTGTTTCGGCCTCAATAGTGTCTAATAAAAGAACGGTTTCAAATGGTCGCATTTTGGGATAATCTACCATTTGTACTTTAACCTCTGCAAAACGAAAATCATAGAGTGTGGTAATAGAGAAGATTTCTAAAACTTGAATGATATCCCCATTAGCAATAAATCCAGCCTCGGTTGTAGGCTTAACCCAGAAGTAATTGTTCTTTACCACCATTAAAAAATCACCAACAGTTAGTTCGTTTTCATTAAAAAGAATTCTGTGTCGTATTTGTTGATTATAAAGATTTGCACGTTTATTACTTCTAACAATGATTGCAGTGTCTTCATGTCCATGCTCACTATAAGAATCATTAATGGCGTCCATAATCTCATGTCCATCTACAAGCCTAACAATATCTTTAAACCCATTAAGGTTAAACTTAAATGACTCAAAAAAGTCATTTTCTATAACCTCTCTAATTCGAGTAGCATTACTCAAAATGCCCGAATCTTGATTTTGCCTAACCACTTCGTCAAGTTCAATAGCTGTTACTCTTTTGTTATAATTTAGATCAAGTTTATCTTGGTTTAGCGCTGGAGACAAATCGGCTTTCACAGGAGGTAGTTGGGCTTTGTCTCCAATTAAAAGGAGTTTACATTTATGCCCAGAATAAACATATTGTATCAAATCATCCAATAATGACGTGCTTTCAAAGTTTTTAGAGTCTGAAGGTGTATCAGGAATCATAGACGCCTCATCGACAATAAAAATGGTGTTGCGATGTTTATTAGGTTGCATCACAAATTTCACTCCTCCTCCTCTATTTTTCTTAGGAAAGTATATTTTCTTATGAATAGTAAAGGCCTCTTTGTTAGAATAATTAGAGATTACTTTGGCTGCTCGGCCTGTTGGCGCCATTAGCACAGCACTTTTCTTTGTTTCCCATATATTGGAAACCAAGGTGCCAATAATACTTGTTTTCCCTGTTCCTGCAAATCCCTTTAAAAGATATAAGGCGTTAGGAGTGTCGTCATAAATAAATTGCGATAGTTGCTCTAATGCTATTGTTTGCTTTAAGGTTGGAGCAAATGGAAACTTCTTAATGAGTAATTTATAAAATTCTGATGCCGTCATCTATGTAATTGAAATCCAAATAAAAACGCAAGATATGATTTAATACATTATAATTTTATGGGGTGACATGGCAAAATTTGTTATATAATTTGAAAGTTATTTTATATCTTTCACCATTGATTGATTTTTCTCTACAATATTTTAACGAATAAAAAAAAATTGTAGATTTGCGTAACTCCTTAAAAATATAAAAAAAACTAACTATGTTAAAAGTAATTCTTGTAGTTGTAGCCCTAATTTTGCTTACAATTGGTATCGTTTGGCTAATTGATAGATTTGTACCTAAAAAATTAAAACCTGTATTGAATATAGTTTTGTGGGCTTTAATCTTCTTTTTGGGCTACCTTACTTTCGATTCTGTTTATGGCGAAATTAAATTTAATAAGCTGAAAGAAGAACGATACAAAACGGTAATCTCAAAATTAATAGATATTAGAGATGCCGAATTAGCGCATAGAACTGTAACTAAAAAGTTTACGGGTAATTTTGATGATTTAATTAAGTTTATTGATACTGCCAAATTTATAATTACTCAAAGACGTGACTCAACGGTTATTGACGAGGAACTAACTGCTCGTTTTGGAGGTGTTGAAACCACAAAGGATATTGTTATCATTGACACATTAGACTTTGTTTCTGTTAGAGATTCTCTTTTTGGTGATGATCCACGTTATAAAACAATGATGAACCTTCCTGAAGGTATTGGACCTGCAGGCTCTATGTTCACTTTAAATGCAGGTAAATTAGAAGATACTGGAATCGCAGTATTTGAAGCGTCTGTTGATAAAGATATTATTCTACACGATCAGAATAAAAATTTAGTTGCTAAAGAAAAAGAAGTGATGTCTGTAGATGGTGTGAATGGACCAAAATTACAAGTTGGTTCTATGATAGAAGATGTTACCAAAGGTAACTGGCCTAAAAACTTAAGTAAAGACTAAATTGAAACAAATTAGTATAAAAGCACTGTCCATTCAAATTCGTTTGAGTGGACTTTCTTTTTGTATTTTAAATCGTACGACAAATACCATTGAGTTATTACAACACGTGCATTTAGAAAAGAAAGCAACTCCATTTGAGTTACTTAATGACTTAAAAGTTATTCTTGCATCAAATTCAGACTTTGAGCAAACGTTTGACACCATAACTTGTATTTATCAAAATGAATTGTCTTGTCTGGTTCCTGACGCATTATTTGACGAACAAAATTTGGCCGATTATTTAAAGTTTAATGCAAAAATATTAAAGACAGATTTTATCAGTTTTGACACCTTACCCACAAATAAAAGTGTTAATATCTATGTGCCGTTAATTAATATTAACAACTACATTTTCGACACCTTTGGAAGTTTTGTTTATAAGCATTCATCTACGATACTTATTGAAACCTTGTTACAAACAAATTTCAAAAATGAAGAAGAAAAACTATATATCAATGTCAATACATCGACATTCGAAATAATTGGTATCAATAACGGAAAACTCATTTTCTATAATTCCTTTGAGTATAATACGAAAGAAGATTTTATCTATTATGTTTTATTCACTGTTGAGCAACTTAAACTTAACCCTGAAACAATTCATACGGTTCTAACGGGTCAAATAGAAGAAAAAAGTGAACTATACGCTATACTCTATACCTATATAAGACATGTGGCATTTGAAAAGCCTATAGCTTACTTTAAGTTTGATGATGGTATAAAAACCACATCGAGTCATAGTGATTTTATAATCCTAAATAGCTTTAATTAATGCGCATTATCTCTGGTCAATATAAAGGACGTCGTATAACCGCTCCAAAGAAATTACCTGTTAGGCCTACTACAGACATGGCCAAAGAATCTTTATTTAATATTCTAAATAATAATTTTTACTTTGACGAGATCTCTGTATTGGATTTATTTGCCGGCACAGGGAATATAAGTTACGAATTTGCATCTCGTGGTACGAAGTACATTACTGCTGTGGATGGGCACTACCCTTGTATCAAATTTATTAATGAAACGGCTCAAGCATTTGAAATGCAGATTTCGACTATAAAAAGTGATGTTTTCAAATTTTTAGAAAAAACGAAGCAACAACATACCGTTATTTTTGCAGACCCTCCGTATGATTTTCCTTTAGAAGAATTTGCAAAAATTCCTGCTTTAGTTTTTCAAAATGAGTTATTAGAAGATGATGGCTTATTAATAGTTGAGCATTCTAAGCATACCGATTTGTCAGAACTCAAACACTACGCCTACTCTAAAGGCTACGGTGGTAACATGTTTAGTTTTTTCGAGTAGATATACCTGTTTTTATTTAAGCGTATTTTCTGTCTATTATTTGTGTTTGCTCTTAACTTAATTTGTAGTATAAATCCTAATCATTTTTTTTAATTATCTTATAAGTCTTCAATTCTGAGTAAACGCTCGATTTACCTATAAAACGTCCTCTTATTTGCTTTGATTTTAGTTGTTATGGCTTTTAACTAAGGCTATTAATGCAATCAACATATTAACTTAAATCAATTATTATGAAAACTTTAAAAAGAGGGTTAATTATCCTAATTTCTGTAGTATTTGCGGCTAACATTTCTTACGCCCAAGATGCACCAACCATGTTTGTTGTTCATACAGACAACGTGAAATTTGAAAAAATACCACAGTATGAACAAGCTGCAAAAAGCCTAAAAGACAACTGCGTAAAACATGATATCAAGGGTGTAAACTGGACTACCATAAGTGTGGAAGATGGACGATATGTCTATGTATCTCCAATTGAAAACATGGCCGATTTAGATAAAAACCCAATGGCGCCACTATTTGAAAAAATGGGAGAAGAAGCTGCTGGGAAACTATTTAATGATATGGATCAATGTTATGATTCTCACAACAATTCGATTATTCATTATAACGCAGAGTTATCTTATACTCCTGAAGGTTATAGCACTGAAGGAAAAAACCATAGAGAATATCACTTCTTATACTATCCGCCAAAAAATGCCAAAGCGATGAAAGAAGCCATGGCTAAAGTCAAAGCGCTATTTGAATCTAAAGGCATCAAAAACGGTTATAGTATTTATCATAGCGGCTTTGGAAGCCCTGAAAGCTATTATATGGTATCTATTGCAGGTAAAGACGATGTTGCTATAGCTATGGGAGGCAAAGAAAATGATGAGATTTTTGGTGACGATAAAGGTGATACATTTTTTAATGTGATTAAACTTACTTCAAAATATGACCAAGTTGAAGGTGATATAAGACCAGACTTAAGCTATACACCAACTAAAGAATAATCCCATTCAGATTATGTTACTGATAAAAAACCCTTTACAGTTTGTAAAGGGTTCTTTATTTAAGTTTGTAGCACATAAAGCCTCTATATAATCTTAAAAATAAACTAATTAGCTATTACAACATACTATTGCTTAATAAGTTTAAGTGTCTTAGTAGCACTCTTGTTGTATAACCTCATAAAGTATACGCCTGCATTCAATTGATGCATATCTACGTTCTCAAAGCTGTTATATTTTGTAATCACTAGTCGACCACTAATATCTATTATCTCTAATCTTTTTAATTCATTATTAGTTGCATTGATATTCAAAATATTCTCAACTGGATTGGGATATACAGAAATAGTATTTAACTCAAAGGTGTTTGTCCCTAACGTCGCAGCACAATCTTCAGAATATACAGTACCAGCATCTTTCATCCAACTTGAATAATTCCCTAAACCATCTGTAGCTGCTACTTCATTGTCAACTTCTACACACGATAAATTAGTATTGTTATCGGCTCTAAAAGTAGTCATGATACCATTATTCCCATTCTTAACATCTAAAGAGGTTAACGCATTACTGAAAGCTAATAAGCTAACTAAATCTGGATTGTTGGATACATCAAGACTTTCAATATCATTATTCTGACATTCTATTGTAATTAATTCTGGATTACTATTAACATCCAAGTTTAATATATTATTTCCACTGCAAAAGAGTCTTTCTAATAATGGAAAATTAGTTAAATCTATGGATGAAAAGTTATTCCCAGCGACTTGATAATATATGAATACGGTTGAATTTAATAAAAGTGTAGACAGATTATTTGAATCTACAATAAGAACCTCAAGACTTGTACTATTACTTAAATCTAACGTAACTAAGTTATTGCGAGTTGCTCTAAACGTAACTAAATTGATTAAATTGTCTAGATAAATGACCTCTAGGTTATTATCATTAACCTGCAAGGTTTCTAAAACGACAAACTCGTTGATACCAATGGCATCTATAATGCCTAGGTTCTCTAGGTTAATTGAAGTTACTGTACTTATTAAACTCTTATCAACTCTATTGTCATTAGCAATGCCATTACCTAAACTGTTGGATTCTAAATACGCTTCAAAAGCATCATCTGGCACATAAGTTTCGTTTACGCCTAAAACACAATAAACAACGTTAGATCCTGCGGAGTATGTTCCTGGTAAGTTTATATTATTGTTCCAATCATCTGCGATAGTTGGGTTATCTACTTCGACGCACGTTAAATTTGTATTAGAAGAGATGTTAAGGTGATTGATATTACTATTATTTCCATTAGCAATATTTAAACTCGTAAGTGAAGGACACGCATAACTTCTTAATTCAAATAGTTGAAGGTTATTAGACAAATCTAAATTAACTAGTGGGTTATTGTAACAACGCAATCTTTGAAGGTTTAAATTCTGACTTAAATCTAAAGTCATAAGATTATTATTATTACATCTTAACTGCTCTAATGCTTCAAAATCCTGAATCCCATTAAGACTACTTATATTATTGTCTCCAACATTTAAAAAAGTTAGCGTATTTATATTGTTAGTTGGTACTTGTCCATCTCCTGGAATGTCATCATAGGCTGCTAATGCAATTTCAAAGTTTGCGTCAGGAATGACAGTATATTGGGCATTTGTCGTGTATGTAAAGACTAGTGATATTAATAGTAGGTAAAAGTGTTTCATTTGTGTAGATTTAGTGTTTTTAATTTTTTGCAAAAATAATGGCTGTATTATTTTGGCTCATAAAAGATGAGTGTCAAAAGGTGTCGCTTATGTTTGCTAATGACTTAACAGCATTATTTTCTAGTATTGACTATAAATTGTTTTTGGAAAGATTTACCATCCTTAGTTTCTATTTTAATGACATAAGTGCCTGTTGATAAGGTTGAAATATTAATATGATTAACGATTTCAACCGATTTAGATGACAGTACATTCTTACCAGAGGTATTATAAATTGCATATGTTCCATTAAAAGATTGGTTAAATTGTAAAATGGAATCAGTTGGATTAGGAAATAATTTAAAATCTATCTCATTGTCAATAACGGCAGTAGTAAGTGTTTCTTCGAGTACAGATTTTATAATAATACTATAGTGTCTAACGGCATAATATTGAAAATCATCAGCATAACGACCAGTGGTATTATCGAAACAATTATCTGCTAAAGACCACATTGTATACTCGTTAGAATTGGAAACAATAGACGAATAAATAGTCCATTGAAGACCCGATCCTACTCCAGCAGATTGTTCAAACTCAAGGTTGACTGTGTTTCCTTGAGAATTAAAAATACTAAACTCTGGTTGTGCGCATTCACCTCCAAGTGAGTTACTTATTCTAAATCCATTTATTACAAAATCACCCGGCTCTTTATTTAAACTACCTAAATGCGTAAACACAGGCTTTTGCCCAATGATGTTTTCAAAATCATTAAGTTTAGTATCATCCATAGTTTGCTCTACATTATTTAAAGTAAATACTGTATTTATACCTTTTGAAAAATTTAAATCAGCTACAAATTCGGTAGTGACATCACCTAAGTAGACTATGAAAACTTTAGTCTCAAAACCAGAATCATTTAAGCTATATACTGGCAAGCCATTAAAGTTTTGTATATCAGAAACTTGAGCAGAGCTAGCATCGCTAATCACCATAATCAGCGCTTTATCATTCCCTGTAGGTACAGTAATAGAAACTGGTGAGTCTGAGGGTACTAAACCACTTAATGCCGTATTATCTTGAGTGATTTGAGCATTGGTGCTGTATGTTAGTAAACTAAAAAGTAACAGTAAGACAGTAGGTTTCATCGATTAAAGGTTTAAAATTTCAGCTAAAATACATAGCTAAACGTTTCAAACCCACAAAAAACACGTGTCAAAACGTGTCAAAAGTTTCAATTGAGCGATTGAATAAAATCTTCTATACGTTGTGTTTTAGGAACTTGCATTTTCTTCCGAATACGACGACGCATAGATTTAACAGAATCTTCTGAAACATTACGAATCGTCATAATTTCTTTGACACTCAAATTTAAACGTAATAAAGAAGCTACTTCTCGTTCTCCTTTTGTTAACTCAGAAAAGCGTGTTTTTAAAACAGTATCGAATGCTGTATTTGTAGCATCTATGGTATGTTGTAAGTTAGATAATTTACTTTCTGTTTCAATTTGAAGCCTTAAATCATTGGCTAGTTTTGAAATGAATTCTTTAGCATCTGCTGTCTCATTATCATTTCTAATGCGATCCAATAATTCCTTTTTAAAATCTAATCGCATCGTATTATCTGCAATAAGTTGTTTAACATTAACTTCTTTATTTTTAATTTCCTGATCTAAAGACAGTGTCTCGGCTTTATGATTTATACGTGCTAATTCAATTTTATTTCTATAATTTTTTCGTACTAATAAGGTGATCGTAATGGCCACAATTAATGTTAGAATAAACAAAGCTAAATACAACCATTTTTTGGAGCGTTCATTTTCTGTAATCAATTTAGCTTCTTGCTGTTCTTTTTCAAAAGTATATTTCAGTTCTAATTCTTGAATTTGTGATACCGTTTCTATATTAAAAATAGAATCTGAATATTTTTTAAAGCGCTTATAATCTCTATAAGCTGCTCCATAATTCTCTAATTTATTCCATAATTGAGAACGCTTTTTATAGCCTTTTGCTATACGATGAATAAATTTTTCCTTCTTTGCTAATTTTATTGAGGAATCTACATATTTACCAGCCAATTTATAGGCTTTAAGTTTTTCATAAACTAAGGCGGTATCATAGTAATTTCCGCACAAAGCCAATTGCTTTCCTTTACGCTTCGAATAATCGACGTTTTTTAAACTAAGATTCAAAGCCGCATCATAGTCTTTCTGCTTTCTATAAATCGCTACTAAATTGTCATTAACCTCTTGAAGTTGTTCGTCTGCATTAAGTGTATTAAAAATGGCTTTTGCCTTGTTATAACAAATCAACGCCGAATCTAATTGTTTAGTACTACTATAAGAGACTCCAAGCATTAGAGTCGCCTGAGCCACGCCGTGGTTATTATCTAAAGCCTGATTAACTGCTATAGATTTTTTAAAATATTGAATAGACTTACGATACTCTTTTTGCGACCTGTAGACCATTGCGATGTTATGATACACATCTGCTATATTTTTATCGTCTTCGTCTACTTCAAATCGTTTTAAAGCTTGGAGGTAGCTGTCTAAAGCCTCAACATGTTTACCCAAACGTCTTTTAAGCACACCATATTGAACTAATACTAAAGCCTTTTCATGATTAGTGAATTTTGTAGGTGTTTTATTAATTAATTCATATGCATCATTAATGATATACTTTGCTTTTGTAAAATTATGATCCAATTCAAGTTCTCCCAAAGCCAACATAGCGTTTAACTTTTGAGCCTCTGAATTTGCTTCCTTTAAATTACTTTCTAAAATAACTCTAACACTATCTATTTCCTGAGATAAAACTGAAAGTGACAAGGAAAAAAACAGGATATATGATATAATACATTTCATGCTATAAAACTAATGATTATCAAAAATCAGAACAGAAAAAAACGACCGTAACTAAAGTGTCAAAACGTGTCAAAAAAGAAAAAAAGCAGATCTATAAGCCGAATTCTGTACATTTTCTTTTTTTGAGAAAATGAATTCTCAAAAAAAAAAGAAAAGCCCTTATCATTTATCTACGTTTACTGTTGCCAGCAAACTTTAGCTGCCTACCCTCCAACAATCGCACGTGCCGCACTCAAGCGTTGGTATACATGACATTGCACCTCATAGAGTTTACCTGATTTCACTACAGCTTAACCTGTACATTCTTTCTGTTGCACTTTTCCTCACCTTACGATGGATGGCTGTTAACCACTATAATTGCACTATGGTGTTCGGACTTTCCTCAGAGACAATAAATGCCACTGCGATAAGGCGATCTGCTTGGTGCAAAAATACAATTAATTGTTAATAACTCCTCCTAAATTAAAGCTACATAATTCTTAATTTTGAACTGAATTTTTAACTTTGTTCTTCTAAGTTTTTTTCATGGAACACTTTGTAGTATCTGCGCGTAAATACAGACCACAAACATTTAAGGATGTTGTTGGTCAGCAAGCTATTACAAATACTTTATTAAACGCTATTGAGAACAATCATTTGGCTCAAGCCTTGCTGTTTACAGGCCCAAGAGGTGTTGGGAAAACAACTTGCGCTCGTATTTTAGCCAAAATGATCAACAGCGATGGCTCGGAAACTGAAGATGAAGATTTTGCTTTTAACATCTTCGAGTTGGATGCGGCTTCAAATAATTCGGTAGATGATATCAGGAGCCTAACAGATCAGGTGCGTATTCCTCCTCAAGTTGGAAAGTACAAAGTTTATATTATTGATGAAGTACATATGCTTTCTCAAGCGGCATTTAATGCCTTTCTAAAAACCTTAGAGGAACCACCAAAACATTGCATATTTATTCTTGCAACTACTGAAAAGCATAAAATCATTCCAACGATTTTATCGCGTTGTCAAATTTTCGATTTTAAACGAATTACAGTAAAAGATGCTAAAGAGTATTTAAAATATATTGCTCAAGAGCAAGGTATTAATGCTGAAGATGATGCTTTACATATCATTGCTCAAAAAGCAGATGGAGCAATGCGAGACGCATTATCTATTTTTGATCGTGTTGTAAGTTTCTCTGGAAAAGAGCTAACTAGACAAGCGGTTACTGAAAACTTAAATGTACTAGATTATGAAACCTATTTCAATAGTACAGATTTGATTTTAGAGAATAAAATTCCTGAGCTTCTTATTCAATTTAACCATACCCTATCAAAAGGTTTTGACGGTCATCACTTTATTGCTGGATTAGCATCTCATTTTAGAGATTTGCTGGTTTGCCAAAATGAACAAACCATAGAATTACTTGAAGTTGGTGAAGATACCAAAGCTAAGTATCTAGAACAATCTAGAAAAGCACCCCATGACTTTCTTATAAGAGGTATAGAACTTGCTAATGATTGTGACCTCAAATACAAAAGCAGCAAAAATCAACGCCTACTTGTTGAACTTTGTTTAATGCAACTTGCCTCTATCACTTTTGATGGAGAAAAAAAAAATAGTAAACATTACATAATTCCTCCATCTTACTTTAAAGCTAAAGGCATCACTCCTATTCCTGTTGACCTTGAAAAAGCTAAAGTAAAAAGCGCGACTGCTCAAAATCAAACTGAAGAAAAGTCAAACGACAATGACACCGTAGATAAACCAATTACTGCCGATCCTCCAAAACCAGTTTTAGACTTAAAGAAAGATCAACGTACATCTGGATTGTCACTAAAAAGTATTAGGGCTAAAAAAGAGCATCAAATTAGACAAATGGAGGTTGTTATTGATGTGGATGATCTCCCAACTGAAGATTTCACCGAAGAACAGTTTCATACTGCCTGGAACAACTATATTGCTCAATTGCACAAAAAGGGAGAGAAAATCATGGCCTCGATTCTAGAAATGGGTGAACCTACCTTAAATGGTACAGATATTCAGCTCGAATTTCCAAATGATACACTTAGAGTAGAATTAGAAAGAGCTCAATACCCACTAATGGAATTTCTTCGTAAAACACTTCAGAATTTTAATTTAAAACTCGATATTAGTGTCAACGAAGAGATTTCAAAAAAGTACGCCTTTACTACTCAAGAAAAATATGAAAAGTTAAAGGAAAAAAATGCGAGTATTGAGGTGCTTCGAAAAACATTTGGCTTAGATATTTAATTCCAATATCATGAAAAAACTTGCTCTACTTATTCCGTGTTTAATCCTACTTATTCTTATGTCTTGCAACAGAAGAACAAGTAAGAAAGACAGGCTTGAAAACGCTGTTTCAGAATTCAATAAAAACTTTAATTTATTAGAATTAAAATCTTACTATCCAGAACATTATACGGAAACAAAAACAGATTCAATTATTTCGAAAACATTTCATGTAAGCATCAAGAATTATAGCGCCATGGATCGTGAAATTTTAATGCAATCAACCAAAGAAAAGTTAGACCAATCAACAAAATATCATCGCGTTTTTGAGTCTGATATTTTAGTAAAGGTTGCTGATAAAATTATATATGACAAGCACATTTCCGCAGAAAAATTTAGAGGCAATTCAAATTCTAATTTCTGGAATAATGCCACATTAGAACATATCTGGGTTAATCAAGAAGCATCAAACAGCAGTAAGTTATCATTAGGGCTTTCTTTTATAAACCCTCAGAATTCGGCCTACAAACTCTATGAAGTGCACATCGATAAAAATGGTCGAGAACGTTTAACACTTATTGAAGAACAGAGTTAATTATGCTTGGATTAAAACTTCCCACAGATCCGCGTTGGGTTAATATCGTTGAAAAAAACGTAGAAGAAATTCTTACAGATCATGCTTATTGTGAGCAAAAGGCTGCCAGTACTGCTATTTCCCTTATTGTGAGTTTTCCGGAATATACCGATTTGGTTAAAGAAATGACAGCACTCGTTAAAGAGGAAATTAGTCATTTTAAAATGGTACATGATCGTATTATTGAAAATGGCTGGGTTTTAGGTCGAGATAGAAAGGATGAGTATGTCCTACAATTACTCAAGTTTTTTCCAAAAGGCGGAAGTAGAACAACTCAATTGGTACATCGTTTATTATATGCTGCACTTATTGAAGCTAGAAGTTGCGAACGCTTTAGACTCCTTTCTGAAGAATTAGAAGACAAAGAGCTTGCCGAGTTTTATAGAAAACTTATGGTAAGTGAAGCCAATCATTACACCATGTTCTTAAGTTTTGCCAGACAATATGGAGATCGCAAAGAGGTTGATGAGAAATGGCAGCAATTACTTGAATTTGAAGCCAATATCATGAAAGATTTAGGCAAGAGCGAAACCATTCATGGCTAAATTTTGTAAAAAACAAAGTGATTAAGCTCCAGTAGCACCATAGCCTTATATTAAAATAATCCATAAAAAAAGACCTCAGTTAAACTGAAGCCTTTTTTTATATCTTATAGAGTCTTAGATTCTTATACCAAATCCAAACTGAAATGTTGTGTTTTGAGCTTCAAGACCGTTTGAAAC
This sequence comes from uncultured Psychroserpens sp., assembly GCF_947494225.1. Lineage (NCBI taxonomy): Bacteria > Pseudomonadati > Bacteroidota > Flavobacteriia > Flavobacteriales > Flavobacteriaceae > Psychroserpens > uncultured Psychroserpens sp. The sequence goes on along the minus strand of NZ_CANLUG010000003.1, from coordinate 9,908 downwards.
ATCTTCATCTAAGATATTACTTAATCCGTAATGTACTCGAGCATCTACAAATAACTCATCGTTAATCATATACTCAATACCTCCTACTCCTGAAAATGTAAATGTTGAAAAGGCATCCTGGTTTTTCCAAGTTTTTAAGCTCACCATTGGTCCAACACCAATTGCAAACTTATCACCTAGTGAAAAACGTGCCATAATTGGCATTTGAATATAATCGGCTCTAATGTCGTCTGCTTTCCCGCCTTCTGCTGAATACTGAAGTTCAATTTGAGCAGAAAAGGTTTCAGTAATTCCAAAATCTACAAATCCGCCAAAGGCAAATCCGTTTCTATGCTGATTTACAAAATTAGGGTCGGGATCAAAATCTAAATTTGAAATATTAACACCTGCTCTAACTCCATAACTAACTTCTTGTGAAAAAGACAGTGTTGTAATGGATATGAACATTAAAGTAAGTAGTATTGATTTTAATTGCATAACTATTCTTATTTAGGGTTTTCTTTATCGTAAGATTTGCGTCAAAATTGTGCTAATATCTAGCAAAGATTTGAGTTGGCTAATATATAATGAAAATTAACAATACAAAATAAATATTGGGTATTCGGTTCAAAAATACGCCAAACGAACTTAAAATTAGACGTTTATACTAGAAACCGTATTATAATACACACTCTTTATAATGCCATCAGATAACCCGATTTTTGGAACGTATATATCTTTGGAGCCACTCCATTTCATGGCAGATAAATATATTTTAGTAGCCGGAATAATAACATCGGCTCTGTCTTGATTAAGGCCCAATTCTGTAATTCTTTCTTCATAAGAATACGTTTGAAGGCGATGATAATATGACGTTAAGTAAAAATAGGTTAATGGTTTACCCAAAGCCTTTCCTGAGATTTTAAAAATTTTATTGATATTTCCTCCAGAACCAATTAAATCTACCTTATCATATGATTCGGTGTTCTTTTTTATCCAATGCTCTAAATCTAACCAAGTTTCATTTTTAACGATATCTTTTAACAACCTTACTGTTCCTATTTTAAAGGATTTTGAAGCCACTATGTTTCCCAAATGAAATACTGAAAATTCTGTACTTCCTCCACCTACATCTACATACAAATACGTTTTATCTTCCTTTATGTATGAATGCAAATCTGTAGCTGCAATAATAGCTGCTTCTTCTTCTCCATCAATAATATCAATGTGGATTTTAGCCTTTTTAGAAATAATCTTTGCAATTTCTTTTCCGTTATTGGCTTCGCGCATAGCAGACGTTGCACAAGCCTTATATGTTACAACTTTATGCGATTTCATCAACAAATTAAACGCCGTCATTGTATCCAGCATGCGTTTTTTGTTTTCTTCGGAAATTTCACCATTTAAAAACACATCAGACCCAAGACGAATTGGTACACGCACCAATGAGCTCTTTTTAAACTGAACAGGCCTTCCTTCTTGTTCAATAATATTCGAAATTAAAAGTCTTACAGCGTTAGAACCAATATCTATTGCTGCATATTTCTTGATGGATAACATAGACTAAGATTTCAGTTTGTTTTCAAAATAATCATACAATGCAAATTGCGCTCTTACTTTTGGTTTACTGTTTTTACGGTATTCATTACTTTGTGTTTCATTAATTGCTCTGGCCTTAACATTATCATTCCAGCAAATATCAAAAACATCAAGAAGCTCTTGTTTAATGTCATTTTGATAGATTGGACAGCTCACTTCTACTCTATTTTCAATATTTCGTGTCATCCAATCTGCCGAAGAAATATAAATCTTAGCATCTCCATCATTACAAAACATATAGAGCCTTGTATGTTCTAAAAATTTATCAATGATACTTATCACTTCGATATTTTCACTCATTCCTTTTATTCCAGGAATCAGGCAGCATATACCTCTAACTATCATTTGAACTTTCACACCAGCTCTACTCGCTTCATAGAGTTTATCTATCATCTTATAGCTCGATATACTATTAAGTTTAAGTTTAATAAAAGCAGGTTTACCGTTTTTTACATTTTCAATTTCGGTGTCTATTAATGCAAACAATTTTGACTTTGTATAATGAGGAGACGTAATAATGTGCTTATACCTGTATATTCGATAATTCGTTTGAAAAAAGTTGAAAACTTTATTTACATCTTTTAGGACTTTTTGATTGGCCGTAAAAAGAGTAAAATCTGTATATATTTTTGCGGTGGACTCATTAAAATTACCTGTACTTATAAAGCCATAACGCCTTACGCCTTTACCTTCTTCGCGCTCTATAACGCAAATTTTACTATGCACTTTTAAGCCAGAAACGCCAAACAAAAGATTAACACCTTCGTCCTGCATTTGCTCGGCATAATCGATATTTGCTTGCTCATCAAATCGTGCCCTCAACTCAATAACAACCGTTACTTTTTTTCCGTTTTTAGCGGCATTTATTAATGAACTTGCTATATGCGAAATTTGAGCAAGTCTATATATCGTAATCTTAATTGTTCTTACCTGAGGATCTAATGCAGCTTCTCGCAAAAACTTAACAACATAAGAAAACGTTTGATATGGCGTGTGCAACAAATAGTCTTTTTTGGCAATCGTATTAAAGATACTATGTTGCAGACTTAAACCATTGATTTCCAGTGGTTTAATTTTATTATACAATAAATCCGTTCGCCCAAGGCTAGGAAAGCCCATATAATCGCGTCTGTTATGATAACGTCCACCTGGAATTACACTATCTTTTGAGTCAATCCCCATTTTGGTCATTAAATATTCTAAGGTCTCTTCGTCTATGGTTTTGTCATAAACAAAACGTACGGGATCACCAATTTGTCTATCCTTTACACTCGCCGATATTTTTTCAATAAAACTTTTACTCAAATCACTATCAAAATCTAATTCTCCATCACGTGTGATTTTAATCATATTAGCGGTAATATTGGTATAGCTAAATATATTGAAAATATCATCTAAGCAATATCTTAGTAAGTCATCAAGAATCATGAGGTAACATTTTCCATTTTTCTTTGGTAATACCACAAAGCGATTCATCGATTTAGGAATTTCAATAAGAGCAAATTGCTTTTCATGGTTTGTCAATTCCATTTTTACCGCTAAATACGCAGCACTATCTTTCAAATGAGGAAGATCAACAGTATCACTAAGAACAATATTTACTAGAGCCGGACTAATTTGCTGAATGAAATAATTCTTTATAAACGAATGTTGCTCATCATCAACTTGAGTCTCATCAATGATATAAATTCCTTCATTTTCTAGTTCTAATTGAATATTATTAAGAATATCCAAACTCTTACTTTGCTGTTTTATAACAACTTGAGTAATAATCTCTAATAAATCTGCAGCTTTGATTCCTAATTCGCTTTTACCGCCTTTACCAGCTTCATCAATACGCTTTACTGTAGCATATCTCACCTTAAAAAACTCGTCTAAATTATTAGAAAAAATACCTAAAAAACGAAAGCGCTCAATCAAAGGAACACTTTCATCAGCGGCTTCTTGTAAAACACGTTCATTAAACTGAAGCCAACTTAATTCTCTATTTATGTAACTATTCTTGTCTTTTGTCATTATTTTAAATCTCTGGGTAAAATCATAAAACGCGTTTTTCCATCGCCAATTTCAGACCATGAATTTACGTTAAAATCTATAACAACTAAACCACTTGTAGGAAGGTTGTCAATATATTTATCACCAAATATATTGCAAATTGATGTGAATGCATGATTATGTCCAAAAATCATAACCTTTTGATTTTCTTCGCTAATATTTTTTATAAAATCTATAACGTTCTCGCCTCCAAAATCATAAATTTCTTTACTGATTGTTAGAAGATTAGTGTCTAATTTTAAATTTTCCATTACTATTTCACAGGTAAGTAAAGCCCGTTTTGCAGAACTAGAATAAATCGCATCTGGAACTAGTGATTTAGCTTTAAATGCTTTCGAAACTAAGTTAGCATCCTTAATTCCTCGCTTTTTTAATGGCCTTTCATGGTCATTAACGTCATATTCCCATGACGATTTTGCATGTCTTATTAATATAATTGTTTTCATAGATATTCGATTAAATGCAAATTTTATCGATAAAATGTTGCATATTTCCGTTTTAACGAGTATTTTGCCCTCTTAACATTTAAATTTGTCAAACGAACTAGTAATCAGTTCATTTGTTTAGTTAAATTAATGTTTTAATGACCCCAAATCAAAAATATATTAATATATCCATTTACCAAACATTGGTTACCAATGTTCTTCCCTCATTTTTCCATAGAAGTTTAATTAGAAAATTGTTTTCTAATCATCCCTTTTATGAAAAATAATTTTATTAAACATCGCTAAGCGAAATATAATACGTTGTTAATTAATTTAAACATGAAAAAGATTGTAATTACAGTTTTACTTGTATGTTTTGGCTATCAATCATTTTTTGGCCAAGAACAGCTAAGTTTATCTTTAAAAAAGGATACGGATAAAACCGTAAACGAAACCGAACATTTTTATTTGATGGAAATCACTAATTCATCTAAAAGCAATATACAGTTTAGTATTTCAACTGAAAATGTAGCGTGCAAAGATATTAGTGCTCAAAATCAAGTGCTTTTAAAACAGAGCGCATTAAACAAACAAAAAAGTAACGTTAACAGCGCAATGAGTATTGAAGCTGGTGCAACTTTGGAGTTTTATGTAAAAATATCTAGACCTCAAGACACAAAACTTAACACCTGGAATTGCTCTCAAGTAAAAGCTATTTCTAATACAGGAAAGCCATTGAGCAACCCTATAATAATAAAATCATTAATTCCAGATCCCAAAAGTTTTAATTAGTCTGTACTAATTAATCCATAAATTTAAACTAGGGCTTATGAAAAATGCTATTAATCATAACAAAATAAAAAACATACTTAGCTTGATTATGTTTGTTTCTGGAATCTATGCGTCTGCACAGGTTTTGGATCCTTTCACTCCTCGTTTCAATGAAACGGTAAAAGGAGATGTCACCATGATTGCTAACAATATGTTATCGAGAACAGCTACTACTAATTACAACGGTACCGATGGTAACCACGATTTTACAAATAATGTATATGTGGATATTGATAATGACGTTACTACATTTAACTCTAGTAGTGCGAATTTCGCTAATCCAGAGCCTCAGCTTTTTTGCTTATCTGTTTTAAAAGCCTATTTATATTGGGCAGCAGCAGATAGAGAGCCTGGGACAGATGCAAATTCTGAAAATCAACCAAATTGGAATTACAATGACATAAAACTTATGTTACCTGGTCAGTCGGCATATGCAACTTTAACGGCAGACGACATAATTTTTAGAGGTAGAAATACTCATATTTATAACGATCCATATATATGTGTAAAAGATATTACTGACCTTGTTTCGAATTTAGATGATCCTTATGGAACCTATCAGGTTGCCAATGTTGAGGCTAAAACAGGTAGTGTAATAGGTCACGACGGAGGTACTATTGGTACGTCTGGTGGATGGCAAATTGTATTTGTATATGAAAGTCCGAAATTACCATCCAAAAATATTGGTCTATTTGATGGATATGCCAATGTATCTTCTGCAACAAATAATTTTGATATCACTTTTGGTGGATTTCAAACAGTACCTACTGGAGATGTTAATGCAAATGTTGTCATTGGATCTTTAGAAGGCGATCAAGATTTAAGTGGCGACCAATTACAAATAAGAACGCCTTTAAATACATTTGTGCCAATTTCAGCACCTCAAAGATTAAGTAACAATTTTTTCAATAGTAGGATTACTGTTGGGAACTCGAATTTTATAGACAGAAATCCAGCGAGTCTAAATACTTTAGGTTTTGACGCTGCCGTGTTTCCTCTTAATAATCCTTCCAATAGTATAATTACAAATAACCAGACTTCTGCAACTTTAAGATTAACTTCTAATCAAGAAACTTATGGTTTATATTTAGTTGGACTCGCAGTTGACGTTTGGGCTCCAGATTTAGATCCAATTGAAATCATGATGGATTCGGGATCAAACCCAACAAATCCTGGTGAATTACTTGGATTTAACTTTTCTGTTTTTAATAAAGGAAATGATGATGCCATAAACTTAACTATTTCGGCAACATTGCCACCTCAAATAGAAAATATTATTCCAAACAATTTACCTAATGGTGTTACTTATACATTTAACCCTAATACAGGTGAACTTGTCTTTAATTTTGTAGACGGTATGGTCGATGTAGGTGATGCACCTCTGGACCTAGATTTTGATCTTCAAATACAAGATGCTTGCTATTTTCTAGAAGATAACTGTGATTTGTCATTTGATTTGCAATTTACAGCAAACTATAATGGTGTTCAAAATCCAAATAATCAATCGACAATTAGTTCTTCTGATTTAAACGATTGTAATATAGGTAATAAACTTCCCGTAACGATTAATATAATTCAACCTACAGTTAACTGGGCAACAGCTCCTGCTGAATTGGATAGAACTATTGATTGTTCAGATACTAATGCATTAAACGCAGCGCAAAGTCTAGCTCCTGAAACAGATCAATGCGATTTTACACTTAGTAAAACTACTGGTGCTTTTGTTGTAGACCCAAATTGTGCTAGCAATGGTTCATATACGAATACTTGGACTTTTACAGATGAATGTGGTGCTACACTAGAATACGAACAAACTATTTTTGTGGTTGACAATACGCCACCAACATTAACGATACCTGATGATGCAACTGTAGAATGTGGAGGAAGCACTGATCCTGCTGCTACTGGTAATGCTACAGCGACCGATAACTGCGGAAATGTAACAGTTACGTTTGCCGATACGTCTGTTGATGCTTGTGGTAATACAGAGACAATAACGAGAACTTGGACTGCTACTGACGACTGTGGTAATTCCATTTCTGATACGCAAACAATTTCGGTAGTGGATACTACTGCACCAACATTAACGATTCCTCAAAACAAAATAGTAGAATGTACTGAAAGTACTGATACTGCTAATACTGGTAGCGCTACAGCTACAGATACTTGTGGAGATGTAACAGTTACTTTTGCTGATACCGCTGTTGATGCTTGTGGAAACACACAAACCATTACGAGAACTTGGACAGCTACTGACGACTGTGGTAATGCTGTGTCTGATACACAAACGATTTCAGTAGTAGATACTACTGCGCCAACATTAACTGTTCCTTCAGATGTTACGGTTGAATGTGGAGAAAGTATAGATCCTGCTGACACTGGTAATGCTACAGCTACAGATTCTTGTGGTAATGTAACAGTTACTTTTGCTGATACTGCTGTTGATGCTTGTGGAAACACGCAAACCATTACGAGAACTTGGACAGCTACTGACGACTGTGGTAATGCTGTGTCTGATACTCAAACGATTTCAGTGGTAGATACTACTGCGCCAACATTAACATTACCTGCTGATGCTACAGTGGAATGTACGGAAAGTACTGATCCTGCTGCTACTGGTAATGCTACAGCGACCGATAACTGCGGAAATGTAACAGTTACTTTTGCTGATACTGCTGTTGACGCTTGTGGAAACACGCAAACAATTACAAGAACTTGGACTGCTACTGACGACTGTGGTAATGCTGTGTCTGATACTCAAACTATTTCGGTAATAGATACTACTGCGCCAACATTAACATTGCCTGCCGATGCTACTGTGGAATGTACTGAAAGTACTGATCCTACTGATACTGGTAATGCTACAGCTACAGATTCTTGCGGTAATGTAACAGTGACTTTTGCTGATACTGCTGTTGATGCTTGTGGAAACACACAAACAATTACGAGAACTTGGACAGCTACTGACGACTGTGGTAATGCTGTGTCTGATACTCAAACGATTTCAGTGGTAGATACTACTGCGCCAACATTAACATTGCCTGCTGATGCTACAGTGGAATGTACGGAAAGTACTGGTCCTGCAGCTACTGGTAATGCTACAGCCACAGATTCTTGTGGTAATGTAACAGTGACTTTTGCTGATACTGCTGTTGATGCTTGTGGAAACACGCAAACAATTACAAGAACTTGGACTGCTACTGACGACTGTGGTAATGCTGTGTCTGATACACAAACGATTTCAGTGGTAGATACTACTGCGCCAACATTAACATTACCTGCTGATGCTACAGTGGAATGTACGGAAAGTACTGATCCTGCTGCTACTGGTAGTGCTACAGCTACAGATACTTGTGGAAATGTAACAGTGACTTTTGCTGATACTGCTGTTGATGCTTGTGGAAACACGCAAACCATTACAAGAACTTGGACTGCTACTGACGACTGTGGTAATGCTGTGTCTGATACACAAACGATTTCAGTGGTAGATACTACTGCGCCAACATTAACATTACCTGCCGATGCTACTGTGGAATGTACTGAAAGTACTGATCCTACTGATACTGGTAATGCTACAGCTACAGATTCTTGTGGTAATGTAACAGTGACTTTTGCTGATACTACTGTTGATGCTTGTGGAAACACGCAAACCATTACAAGAACTTGGACAGCTACTGACGACTGTGGTAATGCTGTGTCTGACACACAAACGATTTCAGTGGTAGATACTACTGCGCCAATATTAACATTGCCTGCCGACGCTACAGTGGAATGTACGGAAAGTACTGATCCTGCCGCTACTGGTAGTGCTACAGCTACAGATTCTTGTGGTAATGTAACAGTTACTTTTGCTGATACTGCTGTTGATGCTTGTGGAAACACGCAAACAATTACAAGAACTTGGACAGCTACTGACGACTGTGGTAATGCTGTGTCTGATACTCAAACGATTTCAGTGGTAGATACTACTGCGCCAACATTAACATTACCTGCTGATGCTACAGTGGAATGTACGGAAAGTACTGATCCTGCAGCTACTGGTAATGCTACAGCTACAGACTCTTGTGGAAATGTAACAGTGACTTTTGCTGATACTGCTGTTGATGCTTGTGGAAACACGCAAACAATTACAAGAACTTGGACAGCTACTGATGACTGTGGTAATGCTGTATCTGATACTCAAACAATTTCGGTAGTAGATACTATCGCTCCAGATATAGCAGCTTGTACTATAGAAAATACAGTATTAGAATGTTCTGACACGAATAACGAAACTCTTGCAGATGCATGGAATGCAGCTAACATTGTAGCTTTAGAAGCATGTGCTACTGATGCCTGTGATGCTGACCTAACTGTGTCTTCTGATTATGACTTTAATAACTTAAATACAACTTGTGGTCCTTGTGGTACATTAAATGTTACTTACACTATTGCTGATGATTGTGGTAATACCTCAACAGTTGTTGCAACCTTAACTTTTGATGATGGAACAATTCCTGATTTATCCAATTGCTCTGTAACTGATGAATCTATTGAATGTTCTGGTGCTGACAATGAGCAGTTAGCTAACGACTGGAATGCTGGAAATATTACTGCTCTAGAAACATGTGCTGATGATCTTGGCGTTACCGTAACTTCAGATTATACTTATACTAATTTAGTATCTACATGTGGGCAGGCTGGTACAATTACTGTAATCTATACAATTACTGACGACTGTGGTAATGCTACTACATTAAGTGCAACCTTAACGATTCAAGATACTACTGCGCCAACATTAACATTACCTACTAATGCTACAGTGGAATGTACGGAAAGTACTGATCCTGCAGCTACTGGTAATGCTACAGCTACAGATAACTGTGGAAATGTAACAGTTACTTTTGTTGATACTGCTGTTGACGCTTGTGGAAACACGCAAACAATTACGAGAACTTGGACAGCTACTGACGACTGTGGTAATGCTGTGTCTGATACTCAAACGATTTCAGTGGTAGATACTACTGCGCCAACATTAAC